>PLUH01000287.1 GCA_003164825.1 Hyphomicrobiales bacterium | reverse complement strand
CGGGATCGACGGCGACGAAAAAAACTCACTTTTCTCGTTTTGCAATTTTTCGTTTGGCTTCGGTTATATAACGCTTGCAACATGTCGATAAGGCGCCGGGCGGTGAGAAGGCTTCACCGGGCGCCGCGCGAGAACCCCGGACCAATCCAATTGCAACATGCTCTGACGCTATTGCCCGTCCACTGCCTTCTTCCTCCGCGTCACGCCCAGCGCCCTCAGCGCGATCGGCGCGGTGAGGCCCTGGGCGATCACCGAGAAGGCCACGACGGCGAAGGCCGAGATGAGGATGTCGTCGCGCCGCGGCAGGTCGGAAGGCAGCGACAGCGCCAGCGCCAGCGCGAGCGCGCCGCGCAGGCCGCCCCACCACATCAGGTGCTGCTGGTTCAGCGGGATCGCCCACCGGGTGCGGGCGAAAGCGAGGCAGACCGGATAGACCGCGAAGGCGCGTCCGGCGAGCGCGAGCGCAATCACCAACGCCAGGGCGGCGAGCCCCTCGCGGGCGAAATCGATCGTCGCCATCGCCGAGCCGATCAGGAGAAACACCAGCGAATTGGCGAGGAAGGCGGCAAACTCCCAGAACTCGAGTACGAACACCCGCCCATGCGCGGTGAGCGCCAGACCGAACCGTTCCTTCGGCCCGAGGACGCCGAGGTTGCCCATCGTCATTCCGGCGGCGACCGTCGCCAGCACGCCGGACGCCCCGAAATGCTCAGCGATCAGGAACGAGCCGAAGGCGGCGACCGCGGTCAGGGCGGTCTCGACCAGATGATCGTCGGAGGCGCCCGCGATCATGACCGCGATCAGTCCGACGCCGAATCCGGCGGCAAGCCCGCCGCCGGCGACGACGACAAACGTCGTCAAGGCGGAGAGCGGACTGTGCGCGTTTCCCGAGTCATGGGCCGCCCAGACGAGAATGAGCGTGAACAGGACCGCGGCGACGCCGTCGTTGAACAGGCTCTCGGCTTCGATGAGGAGCCGCAGCCGGCCGGTTACGCCCGATTCCCGGAGCAGCGCAATGACCGCGATCGGGTCGGTCGCGGCGATCAGCGCCCCGAAGACGAATGCCGACTCGAGCGGCCAACCGAGCCAGAAGGCGAGCCCGCCCGCGACGACCAGCGCGCAGAGCACGACGCCGATGGTCGACAGCGCGACCACTGGAATGAGATCGCGCTTCAAATCGCTCCAGCGCAGGTTCAGCGCGGCCTCGAACAGGAGCGGCGGCAGCACGACGTCGAAGATGAGGTCGTGGGTCAGCGCGAGGCCGGCCTGGATGCGGGTGGCGGCGAGCGCCGCCCCCGCCAGCACGAGGCCGACCGTATAGGGCAGCCGGAGGCGGCGCGCCGCCAGAGCGACCAGAATCGCAAGGCCAAGAAGCGCCAGCGCCCGAAACAGCAGGACGTCCATGCGTCCTGTCTAGCGGCGCGTTCAGGAAAGAGGAACCGCGCGGCCCTGCTATTCCGCCGCCGTCAGGTCGGCGCCGGCGCGCAGATAGCGCTCGGGATCGACCGGCTCGCCGTCGACCCGCACTTCGTAGTGCAGATGCGGCCCGGTCGAGCGGCCGCTCGAGCCCATCTTGCCCAAGACCGCGCCCTGGACGACGTCCTGGCCTTCCTCGACCAGCGCTTTCGACATGTGCGCGTATCGGGTGACGAGGCCGTTGCCGTGATCGATCTCGACCATGATGCCATAGCCGCCCATTGGTCCGGCGTGGGTGACGCGGCCGGCGCCGGTCGCGTGGATCTCGGCGCCCCAAGCCTCGACGAGATCGACGCCCGGATGCAGCGCCAGGCGGCCGAGGAACGGGTCGGCGCGATAGCCGAACGGCGAGGTGATGCTGGCGTCCCCAAATAGCGGCATCCGCACTGGCATGAATGGCATCAGCGCCTTGAGGCGCTCAGCCAGGGCCACATCGCGGGCGGCGCGGGTGAGCGCCTGGTCGAAAGCGGGGGCGTTCGGATCGACTTCCGCCGGGATGAAGGGGCCGCCGACGGCGCCCTCGCCATGCGGGGGAGCAAGCTTCGCCGGATCGAGGCCGATCTTGGCGACGATCCCCGCATCGCGCGAGGCGGCGCGCTCGGCCGAGCGGCCGATGGCCGCAAGCGCCTTCATCTGGCCGCTGTCCATTTGATCGAGCGAACGGTCGATGATGGCGGAGCGCGCTGCGGCGTCGAGATCCTCCGCGGCCGCAGTCAGGCTTGGCGCGGGCTGCGCGCTCAGGGTCTCGCCGGGCTCATCGACCGGGTGCGGCTTCATCGCCCCCGGCTCGGCGCTGAGGCCGGGCAGAGGGGCGTAGGCGCGGGCAGAGCCGGCGTCTCCTTCGGCTGGGAGCGCCGGCCCCAGAGCCCGGATTGCGCCGAGCGCATCGGCTGGGGACGCCTGCGCCGGTCGGCCCTCGTGCGCGGACGGGTTGCGCCCTTCCGATTCGGCGGCGAGCGCGGCGACGACCGCGCCGCGCTTCTCAAGCCGGGCCTGCCGGGACGCGAGTTCGCCGAGCTTGCGCGCAAACGATTTGAGGTCGAGCGCCCGCTGGCCGGCGACCTCGTCGAGTCGGGCGCGCGCTTCGGCCAGGCGGCTCTCGTAGGCGCTTTCCATTGCCGCCTGCCGGGCGACCATCGCCCCCATCAGGTCGTCGTGAAAGACGAGATAGGCGGCGGCGGCGGCGGACCAGACGAATAGGAGCGCCGCGAGCGCCGCGAGCGCCCATAAGCCCGCCGGCCGCAGCATGACAGTGCGGATCGCGTCGCCGCGTGACAGCGATAGAAAATAGTGGCTCGTCGGCAGCCCCGGCTCCGGATAGCCCTCTCCCTGCGACATGAACCTGCGCTCCAGCCCGGCGAACAGGGGGCAGCCTCGACGGAGCAAAACTGATTAAGGTTAACGCATCGCAAAAAGGCCGCCTTCCCCAACGGAGGCGGACGGCGCCGGCGGCTGGCCGTCGTCGCATAGCCGGCAAAAAGGCATCCTGTCCGAATCAGCCGCCATAGCCGAAGCTTGGACCCGCTACCGGCTTATCAGGCGAAACCATTGCGCTCCTCAAAGGCGGGCCCGTCATGCGAGCGCCTTGGCCGCCGCGAGAACCTCCTCGGCGTGGCCCGGGACTTTCACCTTGCGCCAGACCTTGGCGAGGCGGCCATTGCGGTCGATAAGAAAGGTCGAGCGCTCGACGCCGAAATACTTGCGGCCGTAAATGCTTTTTTCCTTCCACACGCCGTAGGCCTCGATCGCCGACCGCTCAGGGTCGGCCGCGAGCGCGAGCTTGAGTTCGTGCTTAAGCTTGAACTTCTCGTGGCTCGCGGCGCTGTCCGGCGAGACGCCGACGACCATGGTTCCGGCGGCGGCGAATTTGGCCCGCAAGGCGTTGAAAGCGATAGCTTCGGCGGTGCAGCCGGACGTATCGTCCTTGGGGTAGAAGTAGATCACCGCCGGTTTGCCTTTGAGATCCGCCAGGCGGGTGCGCCCTCCGCCGTCGGTCGGCAGCTCGAAGTCGGGCGCGAAATCGCCCTCGGCCAGTTCTTTCGCCATGTCGCCCTCGTTTTGTCTCAATATGGGATCAGTGCGGTCCCGGCCGAACGCGGCTTCGCCGTCGGGCTAGATTGACGTGCGGCGCCGGGCGTTTCAAGCGGCGGTCCGAGGCAAGCCGCGGCGATCGTCCGAGGCGCGCGGGCGCGGTGGCTTCGAATCCCCTAAGATGGCGCTTATCGCCTTATTCGGCCCGCGGAGGATGATCGTTATTGATCCGACGGTTTAGCATGACCACGCGGACTCGCGCCCGGGCCGCCATGCGCGACATGGCGGCGGGCGCCGAGGGTCCGCGCCTTCGGTCGCGCTGGCGCAGGATCGGCGCGGGTCGGATTGCGCACGTTTGCCTTCGGACGGTCGAGTTCGCTGCGGCCCTGTTCATCGTCGGCGGGCTGGTGCTGGCCTCGCTGCTGGCGCGCGGACCGATTCGGCTGGTCGGCCTGCACGACCAGATCGAAGCCTCGCTGAGGGAGCGGGTCGGCGACAGTTACGCGCTCACCCTCGGCCCGACCTATATCATGCACGATTCCTGGGGAGTAGGTCTCGGCTTCAAGGGCCTCACCCTGCGCGACGCCGCTGGTCGAACGGTTCTCTCGGCCCCGAGCGGCAAGGTTGGCCTCGACCCGTTCGCGCTGGCGCTGCTCGACGTGAAGGTCCGCCGGCTCGAGCTCGACGGGCTCGACCTGCGCCTGCGTGTCGCCGCCGATGGCGCGCTCTCGCTTGCGGTCGCGAACGATGCCGGCGCGACTCCGATTCCTCTCCCGGGCGCGACTCCCGAGGGCGGGGGGGCGGCCGACCTCGCAGCTTTCGTCCGCTTCGCCGCCGAAGCCATGGCCGGCGCCGCCCAGGCGCTTGACCGGTTGACCCTCGCCAACGGCCATTTCGAGATCCAGAACGATGCGACGCAACGCCAGGTCGTCTACAGGGACTTCGCGGTCTCGTTCGACCATTCTGGCTCGAGGGCGCACGCCACGATCTCGGCGACCGGTCCCGCCGGACCATGGACCATCGCCGCGCAGGCCTCCGACGGCGACGCGCCGGCCCTCTCGCTCGAAGCGCGCGACCTCAGCCTCGCCGACCTCCAGGCGTTCGACAGGAAGCCTCCGCCGCTGACCGCCGAGGGGCCGATCGCGATCAAGATCGAGGCCGAGGTTACGCCGCAGTCGACGCTCCGGACGTTCACCGGACGGTTCAGCATCGGCGCCGGCCATGTGCGCTTCAACAATCCTGACGCCGTGCCGTTCTTCATCGACGAGGCGACCGGCGCGGTCGCCTGGGATGAGGATGCGCGGCGGTATCGCGTCGACAAGCTGGAAGTTCTCTCCGGCCTGACGCATGTGAACATGCAAGGGTCGCTCGCGCCGCCTGCGGACGCCGACAGGGTCTGGGCCGCGCATCTCGAGGCGCGCGACGCGCAATTCAGCCCGGAGCGCGCGGGAGCCAACCCGGTCGAACTTGAGTCCATCGTCGCCGACGCGCGCTTCCTCGAGCCGTCGTCGCGGTTCGTCGTCGACGGCCTCACCGCCCGCGGTCCGACGGTCGATCTGGGGCTCAAGCTTGAGTCGGGGCCGGACGGCGACAGCTCGTCGCTCAAGCTTGATCTCGAGGCCGGCCCCAGCGCCACGCTCGACCTCATCCGCCTGTGGCCGCAATTCATCAATCCCGACGTGCGCGAATGGTGCGCGCACAACCTGCATGGCGGCCGGCTGCAGGGAAAGATGAGGGCCAACTGGACCGGCGCTGACCTCGACGCGATGGCCCACAAACGCGGCTTGCCGCGCGACAGCCTCCACGGCGAGTTCACCACCCGCGACGTCGGCGTCGATCTCTTGCCCGGCTTGCCGATGATGATGACCGATGAAGGGTCGGGGACGTTCACCGGCCATGAATTCTCGGTCTCGGGCAACCGCGCTTTCATGACCCTGTCGCCGACCCGGCGGGTGCAGGCGAGCGACCTTGCGTTCAGCATTGCCGACATCACGCCGCGCCCCATCGTCGACGCTTCCGCGCACGCGCACATGACCGGAACCGCCGACGCGCTCGCCGATCTGCTTTCGCGCGAGCCGCTCCGCCGTGAGGTGAGTCTGGCGCTGGATCCCGCGACCGTAAAAGGGCAGGCGGAAGGCGATCTGGCGCTCGATCTCAAGCTCGGGAAGGCCGCCCGCCCCGACGATACGAAGTTTCACGCCTCGGGGACGCTCGCCAACTTCCAACTCGACAAGTTCCTCGCCGACGAAAGACTCGAATCTGCGACCGCCTCATTCGAAGCCGACCGCGACATGCTGAAGATCGTTGGCGACGGCACTGTCCTTGGCGCCGCGACCCATATCGAGGTCAACCGCTCGGCCGGCGAGGAGGGCTCGGCGACCGTGACTTTCGCGCTCGACGCCGCCGCGCGCGCCAAGCGCAACCTCAATCTAGGCTCGTGGTTGACCGGAACGCTGCCGGTCAAGCTCAAGGCGCCGCTGAGCCGAACGAGCGCCGAGGTCGAAATCGACCTTACGCCGGCGGGCATCGACAATCCGGTGCCTGGCGTGTCGAAGCCGGCGGGAAAGCCGGGCAAGGCGACGCTGGTCGTCAAGCCGGCGCCGGAAGGCTCTTCGCTGAGCAACATCTCGATCGATCTCGGCGCGCCGATGATGCGCGGTTCGGCCCAGATGGGCGCGGATGGCTCCATCCAGAGCGCCACCATCACCCAGGCGCGCATCGCGCCGGGCGACGATTTCAAAGCCGACATCGTCAACAGCCAGTCGATGCTCAAGGTCTCGGTGCGCGGGACGACGCTCGACGGACGCGTTTTCGTCAAATCGCTGTTCGACGGGACCCCGACAGGACCGCCGGGCAAGGACCTCGACCTCGACGTCAAGGTCGCGACCGTCACCGGCGCCGACCGGCAAGCCATCACCGGCCTCGAGCTTGCGGCCTACCGCCGCGCCGGCGAGATGAGGCTCGGAAGCTTGCGCGGACGCATCGGCGGCGGGGCGGTGACGGCGACCGGCAGCGGCGGGGAAACCCGGCTCTCCACCACCGACGCGGGCGCGCTGGCCCGCTTCGCCGACCTTTATCAGCGCCTCGAGGGCGGCAATCTCGATCTGGTTTTGCGGTCCAGGGGCGAGGGGAGCGCGGGCGAAGCGATCCTCACCAATTTCGTGCTGCGCGACGAGCCAGCGTTCCGCCAGCTGGTGTCGGCCGGGCGGCCGCACGCGTCGGAGGACGGCGGCGCGGCAATCGATCCTTCGCTCGTACGCTTTCAGAAGATGACGGCTTCGTTCGAGCGCTCGCCCGGAAAGCTCAGGATCCAGGACGCTGTCATCTATAATCCCTACATGGGGCTAACGACCCAGGGCCTAATCGATTTCGAGCACGGCCAGATCGACGTCAGCGGGTCGTTCGTGCCCGCCTACACGGTCAACACGATGCTGACCAAAATCCCGCTCGTCGGCGTACTGCTCAGCGGCGGGCAGAACGACGGCGTTTTCGGCGTCAGTTATCGCGTGCACGGGCCGATGAGCGGGCCGACGCTGACGGTCAATCCGCTGTCGGCGATCGCGCCCGGAATCTTGCGCCGGATTCTCGGCGCAATCGATGGCACAGTGAGCCGCGGCGGCGCGCCCGAACCGGCGCAAGCGGACGAATTGCCGCAGCGTCCGGCGCGGTAGCTTTCAACGCGCGCCGCGTTCTATGCGGGCGGGACACGGCGAGTTCAGCGAAGCGGATTGAACAAGGCGGAAGCGGCCCGAAAGCCAACGAAGGCGGAATGTTTCCCCTTGGCTTCCCCTCGACTTCACTTCATTTCATTCCATTTCCCGGGTTTGGGACTTTTCAATGAGTTACGGGCAACTCAGGACCAGATTTTCTC
>PLUH01000079.1:240-3580 GCA_003164825.1 Hyphomicrobiales bacterium | reverse complement strand
CAAGCTTCCATCACCTCGCGGTCTTTTCGCTCGCCGCGATCCTGTCGGCGGAGATATTTCTGACCGCGGGCGCAATCGACGATCGGATGGCGCTGAGGCTCGCGCGCGTCGACGCCTGGTTCGGTATCATGGCGGCGATTGCGCTCGCCGCCGGGTTGCTCCGGGTCTTCCTCGGCGCCAAGGGCGTCGACTACTATCTCGCCAACACGTTCTTCTGGCTCAAGATGGCGTTGTTCGCCGCTGTCGGCCTGATCTCGATCGCGCCGACCTTTTCCTATGTTGTCTGGCGCCGGCGGGTTCGCGCCGACGCCTCGTTCCGCCCGCCGGCGCGCGAGATCGCCCGGCTGCGCCGCGCGCTCTACGCCGAAGCCGGACTGTTCGCGCTGATCCCGCTCTGCGCCGCGGCGATGGCCCGCGGCTACGGGATGTGAGAAAAGTCGGCATCAGCATTAAATAGCCGCCCGCCTTGCGCCTTCGCCCGACGGTTTGGCTTCAGCCCAATCGAGCCGCGGCTAGTCGATCAGCTTATAGGCCGGGAGCGTCAGGAACTCCTCGAACTCGACCGCAAGTGACATGTCCGAGAACAGCTGGGTCGCTTCCTTGAACCGGCCGCCGTCGAAGGCCTTTTCGCCGACCTCGCCCCTGACCCGCTCCATCTCGCCCTTGAGCGCGTCCTTGAACATCTTCGGCGTCACCTCGCGGCCGTCGTCGAGCTTGGCCTTCAGGTGCAGCCATTGCCAGACCTGGGCGCGGGAGATCTCGGCCGTCGCCGCGTCCTCCATCAGGTTATAGATCGGCACGGCGCCGCGGCCCCTGAGCCAAGCCTCGATATATTGCACGCCGACGCGCAGGTTTTCGCGCAGGCCCTCGTCGGTCCGCTTGCCCTTATGAACCTCGAGCAGTTCGCGCGCCGACGCCTTGACGTCGTCGCGCAGGACGGACAGCTGGTTCGGCTGCGGCATGAGCCGGTCGAACACTTCCATCGCGATCGGCACCAGATCGGGATGCGCGACCCAGGTGCCGTCGTGACCGTTGCGCGCTTCGCGCTCCTTGTCGGCGCGGACCTTGGCGAAGGCCTCTTCGTTCGCTTTGCTGTCGCCCTTGACCGGAATCTGCGCCGCCATCCCGCCCATCGCGAAGGCGCCGCGACGGTGGCAGGTCTTGATCAACAGAGCCGAATAGGCGCTGAGAAACGCCTTGCCCATCGTCATTTCCGAGCGGTCGGGGGTGAGGAAGGCGGCGTTCTTGCCGAGCCGCTTGATGAACGAGAAAATATAGTCCCAGCGGCCGCAATTGAGCCCGACGATGTGATCGCGCAATTCATAGAGAATCTCGTCCATCTCGAACGCCGCCGGCAACGTCTCGATCAGCACCGTCGCCTTGAACGATCCATGCGGCGCGCCGAGTTCACGCTCCGCGTGGGAGAAAACCTCGTTCCACAGTCGCGCTTCGAGCCGGCTCTCGAGTTTCGGCAGATAGAAGGCAGGCGTCGCGCCGGCGGCCATTTGCGCCGTGGCGCAATGGAAGACATAAAGGCCGAAATCAAACAGCGAGCCGGACATTTCCTCGCCGTCGACGGCGACATGCCGCTCGGGCAAATGCCAGCCGCGCGGGCGGACCATCAGCACCGCCGGATTGTTCTTGAGGGCGTAGGTCTTTCCGGTCGCCGGATCGGTGAAGTCGATCTTGCCAGCCCAACGGTCTTTGAGATTGGCCTGGCCCTCGACCATGTTGGCGAACATCGGCGAGGTGGCGTCCTCGAAATCGGCCATGAAGACCTTCGCGCCCGAGTTCAGCGCGTTGACAATCATCTTGCGGTCAACCGGGCCGGTGATCTCGACCCGGCGGTCGAGAAGGTCGGCGGGGATCGTGGCGACCTTCCAGTCGCCGTCGCGGATCGATTTCGTCTCCGGGAGAAAGTCCGGGAGCTTGCCGGCGTCGAAGTCTTCCTGGCGATCCGTTCGCCGCACGAGCAACTCGAGCCGCTGCCGGTTGAAGCGCCGGTGCAGGCCGGCCAGGAACGCCAGCGCCTCGGCGTTGAGGATTTCGGCCTGCCGGCCGCCAGGCTTGGCGTTGACCTCGACGCCCGCTACGGTCGAGTGCGCTGTCATGAGGTCCCTCCGGAAAGGCGGTGGCGATCCTTGAAGGAAACCTCCTAGACCTTTTCGCCGCCTTTGGGGAGGGCCGGTCGTCGCATTCCGCGCGGGCCGCCCGTGGCCTCGATCAGGCCGCGAGATTGGCGCGTCCGCTGGCCGGCGGCTCACGCCAGGCCCGCCGCCTGACGAGCAGGCCGGACGGGTCGGCGTCGAGGGGCAGCGCGGTTGCGTCGTTGACGTCGGACCGTGTCAGGCCGATGTCCCGCAGCTCGTATTCCGACATCCGGGCCAATTCGGACATCGTGCGCCGCGCCGCGCCCACCCGCGCCGGCCATGAGACAATGCGCCACAAGGCGTTCGCAGCGTGAGAGGCTGAGTGTGTGAATGTAGCAACCATGTTCGCCTCCTGCTTGAAGGGACAACCATCCGTTCGGCGCCAAGCCGGCGCCGGGGAGGCCGTTCAATCTCGGAATGACTTTTTATATAGGGAGCCCTATTGATCGGTCCAACGAATGTTTGTAGAGTAACCGATCATTTTTTCGGATAGGTCCCATGCTCGACACCGACCAGCTTCGCTCGTTCCTCGCCATCGTCGATTCCGGCTCGTTCACCAGGGCGGCGGAACGGGTGCACAAGACCCAGTCCGCCGTCTCGATGCACATCCGCCGGCTGGAGGAGCAGTTGGGCTGCGCCCTGTTCGTGAAGCAGGGTCGCGGCGCCCGCCTGACCGACGAGGGCGAGAGACTGATCGAATTCGCCCGCCGTATCGTCCAGGTCGAGGCCGGCGCGATGGCGGCGCTGTCGCGCAAGGGCCTCAGGGGCGCCGTCAGGCTCGGGATTCCCGACGACTACGCCGAGTCGTTCCTGGCCGAAATTCTGTCGCGGTTCAATCGCCGCCATCCCCTGGTTGAAGTCTCGGTCGCCTGCGAAGCGTCGATCGAACTCGCGGCGCAGGTTGCGGCCGGCGCGCTTGAACTGGCTCTGGTCACGGCCGGAGCGCTCGAGCCGGGGAGGCTGGCGGGATTCCATGGCTTCGAGCTCCTGCGCGAGGAGCCGTTGGTCTGGGCGGCCGCCGAGCGGTTCCGGACCGAGGAGGGGTCTCCGATACCGCTGGCGCTGGCCAGCGGCACCTGCGTCTGGCGGCGCGCCGCGGAAGACGCGCTCGCCGCCGCCCCGCGAGCGACGCGCGGATTGTTCTTTTCCAAGAATTTCACCGCGATCGGATCGATCGTTCGCGCCGGGCT
>PLUH01000079.1:0-219 GCA_003164825.1 Hyphomicrobiales bacterium | reverse complement strand
CGAGGGCCTGCCCGAATTGCCCCTGACCCGCATGGGCCTCATCCACGCGCCGGGGCGCCCAACCGAAGAAGCCATGGCGCTCGCCGAGGCGATCCGCGGGACCATCAACACGCCGGCGCGCCAGGCCGCTTGAGCGGTCGCGCAGTCCAGTTCACCCTCGGTGATGACTGAGCGTTAGGGTTAAGACGCCGTTAAGACGGGCATGACAGTTTTTCCCGG
>PLUH01000260.1:2195-7548 GCA_003164825.1 Hyphomicrobiales bacterium | reverse complement strand
CCGCGGTGGTGGTCGGCGGAACGAGTCTCTTCGGCGGACGCGGCGGGATCGGCAATACGATCGTCGGCCTGTTCGTGCTCGGCGTCCTCAACAACGGCCTCGACTACGTGAAGATCGACAGCTTCCTCAAGATCCTNNCGGTCCGCGAGCGGCTCGGCGGCGAGTCGTCCGGCTGGCGGATCCGCGAGGTCGGCGACGGCAATCTCAATCTGGTGTTCATTGTCGAGGGCGAGAGAGACAGCGTCGTCGTCAAGCAGGCGCTGCCCTACGTGCGTCTCGTCGGCGAATCGTGGCCGCTGCCTCTTGAGCGCTCGTGGTTCGAATATAGCGCGCTGGCCGAGCAGGCCCGCCACGCGCCCGGGCTGACGCCCGAGGTGTTCCACTTCGATCGCGCCCAAGCGATGATCGTGATGGAATATCTCCGGCCGCATGTCATCATGCGCAAGGGGCTTATCGGTGGAATTCGATATCCTCGTTTCGCCGGCGACATCGCGGAGTTTCTTGCCGCCACGTTGTTCAACACCTCGGCGCTGGCGGGAACGGCGGCCACGCACAAGGCGCGCGTCGAGCTGTTCGCCCCGAACACGGCGTTGTGCAAGATCACCGAGGATCTCGTCTTCACCGACCCCTATCGTGAGGCGCCGCTCAACCGCTGGACGCGACCCTGGCTCGATGCTGAGAAGCAGGCGTTCGAGCGCGACAGCGCGCTGAAGGTCGCCGCGCAGGCGCTCAAATTGAAGTTCATGACCAGCGCTGAGGCGCTGATCCACGGCGACCTGCACACCGGGTCGATCATGGTGACCGGCGAGGATACGCGCGTGATCGACCCCGAATTCGCCTTCATCGGGCCGATGGGGTTCGACGTCGGCGCGGTCATCGGCAATCTTTTGCTCGCCTATTTCGCCCAAGGCGGGCACGAGGCGGCGCCAGGCGCGCGCGACGCCTACCGCGAATGGATTCTCGGCGAGGCCGAGAAAGTCTGGTCGGAGTTCCACGATCGCTTTCTCGCCTTGTGGCGAGCCGCGCCTTCCGGCGACGCCTATCCCGCGAGCCTCTTTGTGTCCGTCGACGACCGGGCGGCGATGGAAAAGGAGCGGGGGCGTTTCGTGCGCGCCCTGTTCGAGGACACATTGGGGTTCGCGGGGGCGAAAATGATCCGCCGCATCCTCGGGCTCGCCCATGTCGAAGACCTCGAGGCGATCGCCGACCCGGAGCGACGGGCTCGATGCGAGGCCAAGGCGCTGAGGCTCGCGCGCGAGCTCGTGGTCGGCGCCAGGGGTTTTTCGGGTCTCGCCGATGTGTCGGGCGCGGCGCGGGCGATTCGCGGGGCGGGACCGTGACTTCAGACGACGTCGCGCCTGAGAGCCGAACGGCACCCCGCCTTCGACCGAAAACCTACCCGGCCCATATCAGGGCGATGTCGTGGCGCGAGCGCAGTCGCGCATCGGCCGTAATGAGAGTGAGGTCGCGGTTGAGGCAGTGCGCGACCAGCACGCGATCGAACGGATCGCGGTTGTCCCAATCGAGGCCGCCCGCCGTCTCCGCGTCCGCCCCGTCGATTGGGAGCTCGAGAAACCCCGCCGCCAGCGCCGCCGCGCGCGGCGATCCCTCGAACGCGAGCTTCCCGGTTTGCCGCTTGATCGCAATCTCCCAGAACGCGGCGGCGCTGACATAGACGTCCGGCTCCTGGGCAATCGTTTTGCGCAGGCCATCGCCGAGCTTCGTCGATTCACTCTGGAACCAGAGAAAGACGTGGGTGTCGATGAGGAGGCTCACTCCTCGCCTGCAAACAGGCGCTCGATCTCGGGATCGGGAGCATCGAAGTCATCAGCGATGAAGCTGATGCGCATCAGCTTTGAGGGCTTGCGCGCCCGCTTGCGCGGACCGAGCGGCGCGAGCCGGGCCTTGGCGACGCCGTTCTTGGCGATGATGATCTCTTCGCCGCGCTCGGCGGCCTCGACCAGCGCAGAGAGATGCGTCTTCGCCTCGTAGAGATTGACCGTGCGCGACATCAGCCAAAGATACGCGCAGGCGGCGAGTTGGTCAAGTTGGTCAAGCGGCGGTCGCAGGCAAAAGCCCCATATAATCAGCCAAGAGAGGTTTCTGGCGCCACACTAGGAGGTCCAAAGATGCGAATGGCGCTCATCCGGGCGAGTTGGTTTGGCGTTTTGCTTCTCGCAGCGGCGATGGCTCAGGCGGCGCAGGGCGGCGGGCGCGTGCTCACGACGTCGGACGTCGTGGCGATCCGGATCCCCGACCATCCGGATCTGGATTGGACCACGCGGGTCGAGCCCGACGGCACGATCAACTTTCCGTACGTGGGACGGATCAGGGCCGCAGGGCTCACCGAAGACGACCTCGCGCGGACCGTCGAGAGGCGGCTGGTCGAGCTGAAAATCATTGCCGGGCCTTGAGTTAGGACGACAGGCGAGACCTCAGCGACAGCCGAGGTGAACTCAGCATTCAACTTGCGGGCCCTCAATGCACATGATCGGACGGCATTGAAATCCGGGCCCTGCATCCCATCTGCAGATGGCTTGATAACAGCAATGATTGGAACCTTAGACGAATATGTACTGCTCATCGAATACCGAATACGGGCGATCTGAATCCGTACCGCCGCTTCTCGTGTGCGATCTTAAGGCTCAGCTTGCGCCGTTGAACCGCTACGGTCCCTCGGGCCTCGGCGTCGCCGTGGCGGAGGGCCTTCGCGCGGCGATTGTCTTGCCAAAGACAATTTTCGCCGCCATTCCGCTGGCTGCCCGCGGATTGCTCGCTCGCTGAAGCGGCGTTTCTGAACGCAGCCGACGCCCAGGGTCGGCCAATAGGCCGCCCCTCGTCTCTCAGAACTATCTCACCAGAACGTTGCGGAACTGCCAGGGATCGCTCTGGTCAATGTCCTCAGGGAAGAGACCGGGGCGACCCACGAGCGGCGTCCAGTCGGTATAGGCGCCGATGACCGGGCCGAGATACGGCAACTGTATCTCTAGGCAGCGGCGAAAATCCAATTCGTCGGCCTCGACGATGCCAGCGTTGGGATTCTCCAGCGCCCAGACCATGCCGGCGAGCACAGCCGACGTGACCTGCATTCCGGTCGCGTTCTGGTAGGGCGCGAGCGCCCGCGTCTCCTCGACCGAGAGCTGCGAACCGTACCAGTAGGCGTTGCGGGCGTGGCCGTAGAGCAGCACCCCGAGTTCGTCGACGCCGTCGAGGATCTCCGCTTCGCCAAGGATGTGGTGGGCGCTCTGGATCTCGCCGGCGCGGCCGAAGAGTTCGTGTAAGCTCAGCACCGCGTCGTCGCAGGGGTGATAGGCATAATGGCAGGTTGGCCGGTAATCGACCTGGTCACCGTCGCGCAAACCTAGATAGTCGGCGATTGAGATCGACTCATTGTGAGTAATCAAAAAGCCGATATAGGGACCTTCGAGCGGCGTCCAGCTGCGCACTCGGGTCGCTGCACCAGGGCGCAATAAATAGATCGCGGCGTCGCTGCCGAAATCGTGGCGTCGCCCGTCATCGGGCAGCTGACGCTCGTGCGTCCCCCAGCCAAGCTCGGCCGGCTGACACCCTTCGCTGAAGAAACCGTCGATCGACCAGGTATTGACGAACTCGCCCGGCGATTTCGGGATAGAGGCGACCTGGGTGTCGCGCTCGGCGATGTGCACGCCCTTGACGCCGAGGCGCTGGGCGAGGCGGCTCCATTCGTCCTTCGTCTTCGGCTCGGGGGCCTTGTCGCCAAGGTCATGGGCGAGGTGGACGAGGGCCTGCTTGACGAACCAGGAGACCATGCCGGGGTTGGCGCCGCAACACGAGACGGCGGTCGGTCCGCCCGGATTTTTGCGCCGCTCCTCCATGACCGTCTCGCGCAGCGCGTAGTTGGTGCGCGCCTCGTTGCCGAGCGACTTGTCATAGTAGAAGCCCGGCCACGGCTCGACCACGGTGTCGATGTAGAGGGCGCCGAGCTCGCGGCAATGGCGCATCATATCGAGCGATGAGGTGTCGACCGAGAGGTTGACGCAGAAGCCCTGGCCTTCGCCTACCGTCAGGTATTTCTTGAGCGCGTCGCGATAATTTTCGCGCGTCAGGCCGAGATGGACGAAGCGGACGCCGCGCTCGTCGAGGAGCTTGCGGTCGGCATCGTTCGGGTCGATGACGACGAAGCGCTCCTGATCGAACTCGAAGTGGCGCTCGATCAGCGGCAGGGTCCCCTTGCCGATCGATCCGAAGCCGATCATCACGATCGGCCCGGCGATACGCCCGTGCCGGGGCCAATGGGTCATCGCGTCAAGACTCCTTAGCGGCTTCAAGGACGAGCGACGCCAAGCGCCTTCGCGAGGCGCTTAAAGCCATGG
Source organism: Hyphomicrobiales bacterium (assembly GCA_003164825.1). Taxonomy (GTDB): domain Bacteria; phylum Pseudomonadota; class Alphaproteobacteria; order Rhizobiales; family Beijerinckiaceae; genus Roseiarcus. Next base: position 3,196 of record PLUH01000260.1, on the reverse strand, counting down.
CCTCGCAGGCCCGTCAATAGCGCCGGAGGCTGCGTTTCTGTAGCGAAACCGTCACGAATGGGCTGGCTTGACGCATGTTCTCTTTCTGGGGAAGCTCGCTCGATTTCAAGAGCGCCTCCCCGGCAATGACCGCGCGAGCGGCGCCTTCTGGCGAAAGCGCATATTGCATCGATAAGCCAATGAACGCAGGAGCGCGCTATGTTGAGCATAAGGGCGGCAGTGGCCATAGTCGTCTTGCCCTCTCTCTTGGCCGGGATGGCGCTCGCGGCGCAGGACCGATACTCGCTGCAGGTGCCGGGCGGTCTCGCCTTCTCCGAGTTCAGGGGTTACGACGAATGGCAGACTGTCGCGATTAGTCAAAATGGAAGCACGATCGAAACGATCCTCGGCAATCCGGCGATGATCGAGGCCTACAAAGCGGGCATTCCCGGGAACGGCAAGCCTTTCCCCGACGGCGCCAAGTTCGCGAAGATTCATTGGAACGTGAGGAAGGCCGAGGATCAGCCCGGCGACCCGATAGTGCCGGGCGCTCTGCATGACATCGACTTCATGGTGAAGGACAGCGCGAGGTTCGCGGACAGCGGCGGCTGGGGATACGGCGCGTTCGAGTACGACGCCGCGTCCGATGCGTTCAGGCCGGCAGACACATCCGACTCTCCGCCGCAGGAGCACGACGCAAAGTGCGGGTTCGCCTGCCACACGATCGTGACGGACAAGGATTACGTCTTCACCGCCTACCCGAAACGGTAAAAGCGCTGTTGCTCTAGGGCGGAGCGACCTCATCTCCGCCGCCAAGCGGAGCTTCTTCTTCAGCTAGGGAGGATGATCATGGCGACGCTCGAAGTTGGACAACAGGCAAGCTCCGATAAAAGCGCGATTCGTCCGTTCCGGGCGAGTTTTCCGGATTCGGAGCTTTCTGAATTGCGCCGGCGAATCAGCGCGACCCGCTGGCCCGAGCGCGAAACCGTGGCGGACCAATCGCAAGGCGTGCAGCTCGCGAC
>PLUH01000260.1:0-2158 GCA_003164825.1 Hyphomicrobiales bacterium | reverse complement strand
GGCTCGATCATCGAACAGATGAAGATCATCGATCCCCTGACGAATCCCACCGCGCATGGCGTAAGCCCCTCGGATGCGTTCGATCTGGTGATCCCGTCGATGCCAGGTTACGGCTTCTCCGGAAAGCCGACCACAACGGGCTGGGATCCGGCCCACATCGCTCGCGCTTGGGACGTGCTGATGAAGCGCCTCGGTTACCACCGCTACGTGGCGCAAGGCGGCGATTGGGGCGCGGTCGTCGTTGATCAAATGGGCCTGCAAGCGCCTGCCGGATTGATCGGCATCCACACCAACATGCCCGGCATCTTTCCGGCTGAGATTGACGCGGCGGCCTTCTCCGGCGCGCCGCCGCCATCTGGTCTCTCAGCCGACGAGAAGCTCGCTTACGAGCGTCTGCAATTCGTCTACCAAAAGGGCATCGCTTACGGGTTCCAGATGGGGCTGCGTCCGCAGACGTTGTACGGTATCGCGGATTCGCCTGTCGGCCTCGCGGCATACTTCCTTGATCATGACGCGCGCAGCTACGAGCTGATCTCGCGCGTCTTTCAAGGCAAGACCGAAGGCCTTACGCGCGACGACATCCTCGACAACATCACGATCACTTGGCTGACGAACACCGCGCTTTCCGGCGCCCGTCTTTACTGGGAGTATTTTGGCAAAGGGTATTTCAATGCCAAGGGCGTCTCTATCCCGGTTGCCGTGAGCGTATTCCCTGATGAACTCTATCCAGCCCCGCGGAGCTGGACAGAGCGAGCGTATCCGAAATTGATACATTACAATAAGCTCCCCAAGGGCGGACACTTCGCCGCCTGGGAGCAGCCGGAGAGCTTTTCTGCCGAGGTCCGAGCCGGGTTCCGGTCATTGCGCTGACTGCGCTTTGCGCCCGGAAGCTCACTCGCCCGGAGACGCACGACGGCCAAGCGCGAACTCGTCTGCCACACGATCGTGGCGGACAATGATTACATTTTCACGGCCTATCCGGCGGGCTAGCTGAGCCGTAAACCCATGACTCTGCCGAGCGGACGGCTTGATGCACCGATAGCGGCCGAATTGCTGCAATGGAGCAGGAAAATGAGCAAGTACACTGACGACTCGCACGAAATGATGCACGCCGCGCTCGACATCAATCTTCCGAACTATGCGAGCGCCATTGTCGCCACGAAGGAGATCGTCGAGTCGATCTTGTCGCTCCGTCCCGCGTGATCTTCACCCAAGGGGACGTTCCTCGCCGCGGGCCGCCACGAATAGGGTCATCGCAGAATCTGTTCTAAAATGTACGCTAAGCCGCACTGAGGAAATCGGTGCGCGGATTCTGCCGAGGCGGTACGCGGGGTCGCTGATCCAGTCGAGCGTGAAGAGGGGTACGTTCGAGGCGACCGATTTCTTGAGCGCCTTGGCGACCGCGTTCTGTCGAGGATAGGCGGCGAGACAACGCGGGCTCGCCGAAAGGGCGACAAGGGGCGACAGTCTGCGCTATGGGCGAACAACTGTCATCCTGAACGGACCACCATTCGCGGCGGCGTGCGTGACGGCCTCGTTGATACTGCCGAGACCAAATTCTGTTATTTCGTATTGGCCGAGATCCAGCACGCCCGACCGGGCCAGCGCTGCAAGCCGCGTCACTGCCGCTCGAGGATACATCCATTGCCCATGGATCGTAATGCAGTTCCGCATGATCCAAGGATACGGCAACGCCAGGTCGCTCCCGCCCAGCATACCCACTCCCCCCATCAGCACCACGCGCCCATAGGGGCGGACCGTCATAAGCGCCGCTCTCACAACCTTTGTCCCGACCGAGGGCGGCATGATGTCGAGTACGCAGTCGATCGGGCCGCGGGCGACTTTCTGCATGCCCTCGCGGTCGACGGCCTCATCGCCCGTCAGCTTAAATGGGCAGAGCCTAGGACCGAATCGTCGCGCCAGGTCTTGCAACACCGCCTCGTTCCGGCCGGGCGCCACGACGCAGGCGGCGCCCATGGCGAGAGCGACCGCAACCGCGGCACTGCCGAAATTGCCGGTCGCGCCGCTCACCAAAACGGTTTCTCCTGCCCGCAAACCTGCGGCAAGGAAGCCGCCATAGGGCACCAAGGCAAGCCCAAGCGCGCACCATTGGGCGACGTTCTTATCCTCGATGGAACCTAGCACTACTTTGGCAGAT
>PLUH01000324.1 GCA_003164825.1 Hyphomicrobiales bacterium | reverse complement strand
GGCGACCACCATCTTGGGGCCATGCCCTACCTGCTCGTTGCGCCGCTGATCGTCGCCTTCCTGCTCGGCCTATTCTTCTCGCGCGCCGCGCCGGGGCGCGAGCTCCTTGCCTTTGGCGGCAATCCGCAGGCCGCGGAACTCAGCGGCATATCGCGCGAGCGCGTCGTTGTATCGGCTCACGTTCTGTCGGGCCTGCTCGCCGCCGCGGCCGCGGTGCTCGCGGTCGCGCAGCTCGGGTCGGCGCAACCGACCATCGGCGCCGACTGGCTGCTTCTATCCTTCGCCGCGCCGATCATCGGGGGCGCCGCGCTGACCGGCGGCCATATCTCGGTGCTCGGCACCCTGTTCGCGGTGTTGCTGCTCGGGCTGATCCAGAACGGCATGGTGCTGGCGAAGGTCGATCCCTATTGGGTGCAGTTCGTGCTCGGCGCTCTCATCCTCGCAGCCGTCGGCTTGAACCGCTGGCGGGCGGTTAACAGCGGGGTCGCCTGAGATGGGCCTCGCGCTCGAAGCNNGGCGAGAACGGCGCGGGCAAATCGACGCTGATCAAGATCGTCACGGGCCTCATCCGCCCCGATTCCGGCCGCGTTCTCCTGGACGGCCGGGCGGTTCAATTCGGCTCGCCGCGCGACGCGCTGAGCGAGGGCGTCTCGGCGGTCCATCAGGAGAGAAATCTCATCCCGCGATTCAGCGTCGGGGAGAACATTCTGCTCGAGCGCCTGCCGACCCGGAACGGCCTCGTCGACTATGGCGCCGTCGCGCGGGAGGCGCGCCGCTATCTCGAACTGCTCGACCCCGGCATCGACGCGCGGGCCAAAGTGCTCAGCCTGTCGGTCGCGCAAATGCAGATCGTCGAGATCGCCAAGGCGTTGTCCAGCGAGGCCAAGATCCTGCTGCTGGACGAACCGACCGCGTCGATCACCGAGCACGAGACGGCCGCCCTCTTCAAGCTGCTCAGAAAGCTGCGCGACGATGGCGTTGCGATTGTCTTCGTTAGCCACAAGCTGGAGGAAGTCTTCGCCATCGCCGACCGCATCACGGTTCTGCGCGACGGCAAGAATGTCGCCAGTGGCGCGCCGATGGAGGACATGACGCGCCAGACGCTTGTCTCGCTCATGATCGGCCGCCCCGAGCGGGTCGCCGAGATCGCAGAGCGGCAGGTCGATCCGTCGCGCGTCGTGCTCGAAGCGCGGGGGCTTTCGACGACGCGTGGCCACAAGAACATTACCTTCGCCCTTCGCCACGGCGAAATCCTCGGATTGTACGGCCTCGTCGGCGCCGGACGCAGCGAACTGGCGCACGCCATCCTCGGCGATGCCAGGATTTCAGGCGGCGAGTTGTTGATTCGCGGAGAGCCGGCCCGCATTCGCGACGTGCACGACGCCTCGACGAGATTTCGCATGGGCTACGTCAGCGAGGACCGAAAGCAGGAGGGGCTGATCCTCATGCATTCGATCACCCGCAATGTCGCCGTCACCATCTGGCGACGCCTCGCCAATGTCATCGGGCTCATCAACCCGCGCGCCGAGTCGCGCGCCGTCGCCCCCTTCATCAAGCGGCTCGACGTCCGTACGCCGTCGCTCGGACAGCTCGTCGGCAATCTCTCCGGCGGAAACCAGCAAAAGGTTTCGATCGCCAAATGGCTGGCGGCCCAGTCGGAGATCCTCATCATCGACGAGCCGACTGTCGGGATCGACATCAAGACCAAGACCTACCTGCATGAGCTCATCGGCGAGATCGCCTGCGAGGGCGCCGCCATTCTTCTGATCTCGAGCGATATGGCGGAAATGATCACGCTCGCCGACCGCATCCTGGTCATGCACGGCTTTCGACTGGTCGGAGAAGTCGCGAACGACCATCAATACGAGACGACCAGCAGAGCGATCATCGGCTACATTCATGCGGTCGGCGATGTCACGCCCGCGCCCGCCGGCTAAGGGCGTCAGAGCGGAACGAGCGGGGGAGGGGCGCGATGGCGGTCATCGAAAGCGTCGAGATCCGGATGGTGGATCTCATCCCGAAGACAAAGCGCGTCGACGCGATTCAGTCCTTCGTGAGTCAGGAAACGCCGATCGTCCGCATCACCGACGCAGACGGCGCCGCCGGCGTCGGCTACAGCTACACGATTGGCACGGGCGGTCCGGCCATCGTCGAACTGATGGCTCGCTCGCTGGCGCCGGCGCTGATCGGCCGCGAGGCGGCGATGGTCGAGAAGGTTTGGCGCGACCTCCTGTTTCTGACCCATGCGACTTCGGTCGGCGCCATCACCTCGCTCGCGCTAGCCGCGATCGACACTGCGTTATGGGATTTGCGCTGCCGAAAGGCAGGCCTGCCCCTGCACGTGATGGCCGGCGGCGCGCGCGACAAAGTTGAGCTCTATACGACCGAGGGCGGCTGGCTCCATCTGCCGACGGAAGCGCTTGTCGCGGACGCGCTCGAGGCCAAAAGAAAGGGCTTCGGCGGCTCGAAGATCAAAGTCGGCCGGTCGGCGCACGAGGACGTCGCACGCCTGGCCGAGCTCAGAGCGGCCGTTGGGGCCGACTTCGAAATCTTCACCGACGCCAATCAGGCCTTTGCCGTCGACGAGGCGATCCGGCGCGCGCGACTCTACGAGGCAGCCGATATCGGCTGGTTCGAGGAGCCGCTGCCGGCGGACGACGTCGACGGCCACGCGCGCCTTTCGCGCGCAACGACCATTCCGATCGCGGTCGGCGAGAGCCTCTACAGCCCCTCGCAGGTTCGCGACTATCTTCAGCGGGGCGCGTGCTCGATCGTGCAGGTCGACGTTGCGCGGATCGGCGGCATAACGCCGTGGCTGAAGACCGCGCATCTGGCCGAGACCTTCAACGTCCGGGTTTGCCCGCATTTCCTCATGGAGCTCCACGTCGCGCTATGCTGCGCCGTTCCCAACGCGCGCTGGCTCGAATATATCCCGCAGCTCGACGATATCACCGCGGAGCGAATGACGATCGAGGAGGGCTACGCTCTGCCGAGCGAGGCGCCGGGACTGGGGATCGACTGGAATTTCGAAGCAATCGAACGCCTGACCGTCGAGGGGAGCCTTCGACGTTTCGGCAGGAATTGATGAGGGGAGGCGGCATGCGACGGATGGGTTTGTGTAATCGGCTGCGGCCGGAAAAAGTGGAGGAATACAAGGCGCTCCATGCGGCGGCCTGGCCGGACGTGCTGGCGTGCATCACCGCCTGCAACATCCGCAATTACTCGATCTTTTTGCGGACGCCGGAAAATCTTCTCTTCGCCTACTGGGAATATCACGGCGAGGATTTCGAAGCGGATGCGCGCAAGATGGCCGCCGACCCGGTGACCCGCCAATGGTGGGCGCTCACCGACCCGTGCCAAGAGCCCTATGAGACGCGCGAAACAGGCGCCTGGTGGGCGAGCATGGAAGAAGTATTTTATCATCCCTGATTCAGGGACGCGGGGCTTCGGCGCGCAGGCGCCTTTTCACACAAGGGGTCCGTTCGTCAAGCCGTGGCGGAATCACCGCTCTTTGCGCGTAGCGGACGACCGATGCCGAAAGGCCCCGGTGGGGGGCGCATCGCAGGGCGCACTCGATGACCGGCACGAAGAGGCTACTGATTCCGGTCCCGTACGCGCCCGCGGACGGCTCAGCAGTCAGCCCCTTCGGACGAGCGGGGGACGGTCTGAAGGGCCATGCCGTCAGTCGCCGCCGCCTAGGGGGCGCGTTTGCGTCGGTGCGAGGGCGGCGCTAGCGTTGTCTCGGACGACGTGTTTGATCGAACGAACAGCGTTTCGACCATACGGAGGCAGTGATGCTCGATGTGACGGCGGAGGGCCGCGTCAGCCATGTCCTGACGAATCTGGGGGAGGCGCTCGCGGCCGGTGACCTCGACCGCGCGCTCGCGCTCTTTCAGGACGATTGTTACTGGCGCGATCTCGTCAGCTTCACCTGGAACATCAAGACGGTGGAGGGCAAGGACACTGTTCGCGGGATGCTGAAGGCGCAGCTTCCCTCGGTCAAGCCCTCGGACTGGACCGTCGACTCCGGGGCGGGCGTCTCGGAGGAAAACGGCGTCACGACAGGCTGGTTCACCTTTGAGACGGACGCTGCCCGCGGCTACGGCCTCGTGCGGCTGAAGGACGGGAAGATCTGGACGCTGCTCACCACGGCGGCGGAGCTCAAGGGCCACGAGGAGCCGGTCGGCTTTCAGCGCCCCCTCGGGGCCAAGCACGGCGCGGGAAAGCATCGGCTGACGTGGAAGGAGGAACGGGAGGAAGAGGCGCGCACGCTAGGCTTCACGAAGCAGCCTTACGTGGTCATCGTCGGCGGCGGACAAGGCGCCATCGGGCTCGGCGCGCGGCTCCGGATGCTCGACGTCCCGACTATCATCGTCGAGAAGAACTCGCGGCCGGGCGACAGCTGGCGCAACCGCTACAAATCGCTCTGCCTGCATGATCCGGTCTGGTATGACCACATGCCGTATCTGCCGTTCCCGCCGAACTGGCCGGTGTTCTCGCCCAAGGACAAGATCGGCGACTGGCTCGAGATGTATACGAGGATCATGGAGCTGAATTACTGGGGCTCGACGACCTGCAAAAAGGCGAGCTACGACGAGCCGAAGAAGGAATGGACCGTTGTCGTCGAGCGCGACGGCAAGGAGATCACACTGCGGCCAAAACATCTCGTCCTTGCGACCGGGATGTCGGCCAAACCCAACATTCCGAATTTCTCCGGCATGGCGCGCTTCAAGGGCGACCAGCACCACTCGTCAAAGCATCCGGGTCCGGACGCCTATGCTGGCAAGAAGGCGGTCATCATCGGCTCGAACAACTCCGCCCACGACATCGCGGCGGCGCTGTGGGAGAACGACGCCGACGTGACGATGGTGCAGCGCTCGTCGACCCACATCGTGCGCTCAGATACGCTGATGGAGATCGGCCTGAGCGCGCTCTATTCCGAGAAGGCGGTGAAGTCCGGCATTGACCACCATAGGGCCGATCTCATCTTCGCCTCGATCCCCTATCGCATCCTGCACGAGTTCCAGATCCCGCTCTATCAGCAGATGAAGGAGCGCGACGCGGAGTTCTACGCTGGGCTCGAAAAGGCGGGCTTCTGGCACGACTGGGGTCCCGACGGCTCGGGCCTCTTCATGAAATATCTGCGCCGCGGCTCGGGCTACTACATCGACGTCGGCGCGAGCCAGCTCGTCATCGACGGCAAGATCAAGCTGAAACGAGGGCAGGTCGCCGAAATTACGGAAGCGGGCGTCAAGCTCGATGACGGAACGGAATTGCCGGCCGACCTCATCGTCTACGCCACCGGCTACGGGTCGATGAACGGCTGGGCGGCCGACCTCATCAGCCAGGACGTCGCCGACAAGGTCGGCAAGGTGTGGGGCCTCGGCTCCGACACGCCGAAGGACCCCGGTCCGTGGGAGGGCGAGCAGCGCAACATGTGGAAGCCGACCCAGCAGGAGGCGTTGTGGTTCCATGGTGGCAACCTGCACCAGTCGCGTCACTATTCGCAGTTCCTGGCGCTCCAGCTCAAGGCGCGGTTGGAGGGAATCCCAACGCCGGTCTACGGGCTGCAGCTAACGCATCACCGCAGTTGACGCCTGGGAAGCCAATGCTCATCTGGGTCGACCAAATCCACGGCGCGCACCGGAGCTTCGAACGGATCGCGCGCAATCGCATTTCGCCCCCGGTCCACCGCGAATCGCGATTTCGTCCTGCATGTCGAAGAGATCGGCGAGCGGTTTATCGATCCGCTCGGCCCAGAGGTGATTGCGGGTCCCGGCGTCGATCAGTTGCACGTTGACGCGCATGCAGTTTCCGCCGCCCTGAACGCTACCCTCGGTGACATAGCGGACGTCAACCCGCAGCCGATCGCAGAATAGCACAAGAATGGCTTGAGCCGCGCGTCTACCTATCAAAAGCGATCCGGCCGAAGATGATCGCTATTTGTGCACTCCCGCCGTCCCGGGCGGCGGCTCCGGATAATCGCAATCCACCCTTCGCGATGTTCCGCCGGCGCGTCGATCAACGCCCGCTCAGGGCGGTGAAGCGTAGTTCGCGCTCGCAATGCGATGGCCGCTATGGCGCGCTTCCCGGTCGTTCCTGAGGCGGGCCCTATAGGGGCGCTATCCGCCCTGAGCGGGCTTTCGTCGCAAGCGATTGGCCTGCGTCCAAGTCCTCCCCCGCGAGCGCCGTTCGGCGCACGTCGATGCGCCATGGCACTGGGTGAATGCCAGCCTTCCCAGCCACGCGCCTTCCCTGTTAAGCAAGGCACGCAAATAGGCACCAGTTGCACCTCAGTGCCACCAGGACAGGGCGGCAGTCTTGACCGGAGCGTCCCACAGCCGGGTCAGCCGCTCGTCTAGCAAGGTGACCGTCAGCGAGCAGCCGGCCATGTCGAGCGAGGTGACCAGCGAACCAGTGAGGTGGCGGGTTACCGCCATGCCGCGGCCCGCGAGAATGCGTCGGGCCGCGTTGACCATCAGATAGAGCTCCATAAGCGGCGTGCCGCCGAAGCCGTTGACGAGGAGCAGACATTCGCTACCCGCGGGCGTCGCGAGATCGCCCAGGATGGCGCTCAGCATCTCTTCAGCGATCGCGTCGGCAGAGCCTAACTTGCTGCGCCGACGGCCGGGCTCGCCGTGGATGCCGACCCCCACTTCCATTTCGTCGGGGCCGAGCAAGAACGTGGGTTTGCCAGCCGCCGGCACGGTACAGGGAGTCAACGCGATCCCGAAAGAGCGAGTACGCTCGTTCACCTCTCGGCCAAGGTCCCTTAGGTCCTTGAGCGCCATCGACTGCTCGGCGGCCGCGCCGACGATCTTCTCCACGACCAGAGTGCCGGCGACGCCGCGCCTGCCGGTCGACCAGGTCGAACTGGGAACGGCGACGTCGTCGTTGGTCACCACCGTTTCCACCTTCCGGTCGCCGGCGACGGCGAGTTCGCCCGCCATCTCAAAGTTCATAACGTCGCCTTCGTAGTTCTTGACGATCAACAGGCAGCCTGCGCCGGTGTCGACCGCCTCAATGGCTGCGACCATCTGGTCGGGCGTCGGCGAGGTAAACACCTGGCCCGGGCAGGCCGCGTCCAGCATTCCGAAGCCTACGAAACCGGCATGCAGGGGTTCGTGGCCGGAGCCGCCGCCGGAAATAAGCGCGACCTTGCCTGGGTTTAAGGCTCTTCGGCGGACGAATTTCCGCTCGGCCCCCAATTCGACGATGTCGGCATGCGCGGCGGCGAAGCCATCGAGGCTTTCGTCAAGCATCGTCTCGACCGCGTTCATCAGCCGCTTCATCCCGCTGTCCTCCATTTTGCCCGACGTTCCAGGTCGCCGGATTTAATCCTTTAGCGCGGCCACCAGGCGCACCAATTGGCGTGCCGTTTCGGCCATCATGGCGTCGACCGCCTGGTTTCGCCGGGCATTCCCCAAATCGGGCACGGTGAGGCTGATTACCCGCATTGCCGCCGATGGCTCGCCGGCGTCGCGGCGGCCCGGATGCGCCCGGTCATAGGCAGCCAGAAACGCCTCGCGCTCGGCCGGCGAGAAGTGGCAAACCTCAAAAATGGTCTCCAGATGCTGGGCCGGGATCGGCATCGCATAGACCGGATTCACCAGCTGCGACACGAAAGACCTGTTGGTCCCGAGCGCGATGGCGAGCCGCCCGCGCGTGCCGGAAGGGCGGTTGTCGCACACCTCCTGCAGCACGCGCTTGTAATCGGCGGCGGTCGCGCCGGGAGCGGCGTCATTCATGGCGTCGCATCGCGCAAGTCTATTGCGGCGATGGCCTGCTTGGCCGCTCCGACGTAGGCCGGCGCGACAGACAGCGAGCGCAGGCCGGCGCGCAGCAGCGCGCCGATCACTCTCACGTCCCCGCCCGCGTCGCCGCAAAGACTCACCTCGCGACCCGTCTCCCGTCCATGCCGGGCGACCGATGCGATCAGTCGCAGCACCGCGGGGTTCATCGGGTCGGCAAGATCGGCTACGGTTCCGATGTCCCGGCCTGCGGCGGTCACGTACTGAGTCAGGTCGTTGGAGCCGATCGAAAAGAAATCGGCGTCGAAATGGTCTACGGCGATCGCGGCGGCGGGAACTTCGATCATGATGCCGAGCTTCGGATGACCAGCAGGCAGGTTATCGCGCGCCAGGCTGGCGAGAGCCTCGCCCAGGAGCTTACGCCCCGCCTCGAGTTCGGCTGGCACGGTCACCATCGGCAGCATGATGCGCACATCGCCATGCGCCGCTGCACGCGCCAAGGCGCGCAGTTGGATCTGGAACAGGGCCGGATGGCGCAGCGAAAGACGAATGCCGCGCAAGCCGAGGAATGGATTGCTTTCGCCATCCACGGTGACTCCCGGGATGGGCTTGTCGCCGCCAGCGTCCAAGGTGCGAATGGTGACTGGCCTGCCGTCGGCCCAGGCGACGATCCGGCGGTAGGCCTCGTACTGGGCATTCTCGTCCGGCAGAGCCCCAGGTCCGTGAAACAGAATCTCCGTGCGAACCAAACCGATCCCGTCGCAAATCGCGGGATCGAGCCCCTCAAGCTCGTGAGCGGAACTCGCGTTGAGGTTGAGGGCGATCCTGGTCCCGTCTCTGGTGACCGCAGGGCGCAGACGAAACGTGGCGCTCGCGGCGGCTGCCGTCATTTCACGGTCGGCTTTTGCTGCAAAGATCGCCAACGTGGCCTCAGTTGGGTCGAGCACGACCTCGCCCGTCGCCGCATCAACCAGGGCTTCCCGGCCGGCCATGGCGTTGGCGGCGCCCACGAGGCCCACGACCATCGGCACGCCGCGAGCCCGCGCCAACATGGCGACATGGCTCGTCGAACTGCCTTGCGTGAGCAGGATCGCGCCCCCCCGCGCCCAGTCAATGGCGAGAAAGCGTGAGATCGGAAGGTCGGCCGCCACAACCACGGAACCATCGGGAATGACGGGACCGGTGCCCCCCGGCTCCAGATGGCCGAGCACCCGGTCGCGGATGTCCTCGAGATCAGCCGTGCGGGCGGAGAAATGATCGTCCCTAGCGTCTCGGTAGCCGGCGATTTCGACCTCCATCGCGGCCTCCCAGGCGGCGGCGGCGGACTCTCCCGCTCCAACCCCTTCGAGCGCCGGGCGAACCAGTTCCTCGTCGGACAGCATCGCAACCTGAAAACCGAGCATGTCGGCGGCCTCGCCGGTCGCCCGTCCTGCGAGAGCCTCGACTTCGGCCAGCGCCTGCGACAGCGCCAGTTGCAGTGCCGAGGCCTCCTCGGCTTGCGTGCCGGCGGCCTCGCGCCGCGGCCGCCTGGCCGCATCGAGAACGGCCACAACGCCCTTCGCCACTCCCGGCGCCGCGCTGCGGCCGAACAGGCGAAGCTCAGCCATGTCTCAGATCTGCCGGCTGATTGGTCTCTTCGCCGAAGCCGCCGCGAACGAGGGCAATCAGCGCATCCGCGGCTGCCGCCGCGCCCGGGCCGGACGTGCGCACGTGCAAAACGGCGCCGCGCGGCGCCTTCACCCGCATGACCTTCACCGGGCTCTTAGCGTCCACCCATGGCCCCTCAGCCGACAGCGCGATTTCGACACGGCACGCGAACGTCTTGGCGAGTTGCGTCAGCTTGACCGACGGCCGCGCATGCAAACCGACGGCATTGATGAGTTCCGTCCTGTCGGTCGCATGCTCGGTTGCGGTGTGGTCTTTCATAGCCGGGTCCTTCATTGCGGGGAAAGTTCCTCGGCTGTCCGCCGGACGGTCTCCAGAGGCGAACCGCCAGACGCTTCGGTGGCCGCCATCACGGCGCCTTCGACGATTGGGGCGTTGCAAACGACCACCCGGCCGCGCCGCTCGTCATCGAGCATTTCAACCGCCATCTCGCTATTCGTCTCGGCGCCGCCCAGATCCACCAGAATGGCGACGCCAGCCTCCGACCATGCGCGATCGATCGCTTCCCGGATCGAAGCGACCCCTGTTCCCAGGCCACCGCCCGGATCGCCGCCGGTGTAAGCCAGCTTGACGCTGTCACCCACCATTTGACGCACCATGTCTGCGGCTCCCTCGGCTATCTTCGGTGAGTGCGACACGATGACGATCCCGACATTAGCCAATGCTCAGCCCTCCAACGCCCGGCACACAGACGCGACGATCAACGCCGACGACCGCGCGCCAGGGTCCATGTGGCCGATCGAGCGTTCTCCGAGGAACGACGCGCGGCCGCGAGTGGCCAGCATTGGGATTGTCGCGTCCGCGGCGCTGGCGGCCACGATCGGAAGGCGCACCGACAGGTCCGTCCCGCCTTCCCCGAGGGCCATCTGCACCGGCGCCAGGACGTCCAGCATGGTCTTCTGGCCGGGCTGCGACTTGCCGCGGGACTTGACCGCTTCTACAGCGCTGGCGAATGCAGCGGAAAGATTGGAGGCGTCCGGGGCGATCTCCTTGCCCAGCGCCATAAACAGCGTCCCGTAAAGCGGCCCGGAGGCGCCGCCCACCTTCATCACGAGCTGCGTGCCGATGGCCTTGAGCGCATCGGGCAGCGGTTTCTCGGCTGTCGCTCCGGCGTCGGCCCGTACAGCCTCGAAACCGCGCTTCATATTGATGCCGTGATCGCCGTCGCCGACCGCCTGATCGAGTTCTGTGAGCTCGTCCGCATGGGCGATCACGTCGTCGGCCACGGCCAGAATCAGGCGGTGCAGAAGCGCCGGCGTCATGCCCGCACCCTGCCGCCGGCGGCGTTGAAGAACAGGGGATCGGTCAGGACGATCGCCACTTCGTCGCCTGGTCCGAGCCCGGAGTCGGGATCGGCGAGGGTGACGAAATCATGTTCGCCAAGCTTGACGTGCAAATGGTCCTGATCGCCGAGGTGCTCGACCCAGGTCACCCGACCGGAGGCCCGCTTGCCGTTGGCTTTGCTGATCTGCGCGTGCTCGGTGCGCACCCCGACCGTCGCAGTGCTATCCGGCATTGCAATCTCCGGAAACACGGAGCGTGGCGCAAGGTTGATCGGCGGGCTGCCCAAACGTGCGGCGACGTAAATATTCGAAGGATCTTCGTAAACTTGCCGTGGCGTGCCGACCTGCACCAGCCTGCCGCTTTCAATCACTCCGACCTGGCTGCCGAGAGTCATCGCTTCTGTCTGGTCGTGGGTGACATAAAGGATCGTCGCGCCAAGTTCGCTTTGAATGCGCTTCAGCTCGATGCGCAATTCGGCGCGTAACTTTGCGTCCAATGACGATAGCGGCTCGTCCATAAGGTAGATGGACGGCGAGCGGACCAACGCACGCCCGATGGCCACGCGCTGCATCTGACCCCCGGATAGCTTCGTAACCCGCTGGTCCAATTTGTCGAAGATACGCAGCAGTGTCGCGACTTCGTTCACCTTCTGGCGGATCGTCGGCTCCGGAGTCGGCCTTGCCGGCGAGCGCAGCGGGAAGGCCAAATTGTCGAACACGGACAGATGCGGATAGAGCGAATATTGCTGAAACACGAATGCGACGTCGCGCTGTGCGGGCGAATCACGCGTGACATCCTGGCCGGCGATCCGGATACGTCCCGCATCCGGACGCTCGAGGCCTGCGACCAGGCGCAACGTCGTGGTCTTGCCGGCCCCGGTCGGCCCAAGCAATACGACGAACGCGCCATTCTCAATGGTCAGTGACAGATCGGACACTGCGTGCGTTGCGCCGAAGCGCTTCGACACCCCATCGAGCGCGACCTCAGACATGAGCGTGTTCCACCGCTTGCGCATGATCGTAGAGCGCGGTCCGAATGGCTTGGCCGGTGCCGGCGTCGAACAGCGAGATTCGGTCAGGCCGGAATTCGAGCCCGACCGCATCGCCGATGGAAACTTTGAGATTGGCGGCCAGCCGCGCTTTGGCCATGCCGTGTGCGGTCGTTATCGTGACGATCTGGGTGGTGCCGAGATATTCCGTGCCGAAAACTTCGCCCCGCAGCCGGGCGCCGTCGCTCAGGCGCACATGTTCGGGGCGCACCCCAAGGATGAGGTCACGCTTTGTCAGGGCCTCGCGCGGGGCGGGAATGCCGATCTCGGCCTGGCCGACGCGAACGCTGCCCCGGCCCGGCTCCAGCGAGTCGTTGAAGGTCAGCAGATTCATGGGCGGCGAGCCGATGAAGTCCGCCACGAAAACCGAGGCCGGTCGGTCGTAGACTTCGCGGGGCGTGCCCAGCTGTTCGATCACGCCATGGCTCATGACCGCGATTTTGTCGCCGAGCGACATCGCCTCGGTCTGATCGTGCGTCACGTAGACGGTCGTTGCTTTCAGCCGGTCGTGCAACCCGCGCAATTCGCCGCACATGACATCGCGCAACTCCGAATCCAGAGCGCCAAGCGGCTCGTCCATCATGAACGCCATCGGCCGGCGCACGATGGCGCGCCCGAGGGCGACGCGCTGGCGGTCGCCGCCGGACAGGCCGGACACCGGGCGGTCGAGCAGGTCGGTGATGCGCAGGATGCGAGCGGCTTCCTCGACCCGCGTCTTGACCTCAGCGCGCTTCATGCCCATCGAAACGAGCGGAAAGGCGATGTTTCGCCGCACATTCATGTGCGGGTAGAGCGCGAAGAGCTGGAAGACGAAGGCGATGTCGCGCCCCGACGCGCGCTTGAACGTTACGTCCTTGCCGTCGAGCAGGATGCGGCCGTCCGTTGGCAGCTCAAGGCCGGCGATCATGCGCAGCGTCGTCGTCTTCCCGCATCCCGACGGTCCCAGCATGACGAAAAACGAGCGATCTTCGACCACGAAGCTCGAATTTTGCACGGCGACGAAGCCTTGGAATTCCTTGTGCAGCCGCTCGACGCGAATCTCCGCCATGGCGACGCCTCACTGCGGAAAATGGCTGACGACAACGAACCCGAGCGTGCCGCCGAGGATCGTGACGAACGAGTACGTGTAAAGATCGAGCGAGAAGGGCTGCGTCAGCATCAGAATACCAAGGCCGATGACACTCATCGCGCCGTTCTCCCACGGCCCCCGCCGGAGCCAGCGCGTCCATCCCAGCGGCTTCATGTCCGGCCGCCCGGTCATTTGCGCACCGCTCCGAACGTGATCCCGCGCAACAGGTGCTTCCTCAGAGCGATCGTGAAAATGACGATCGGCAACAGAAACAGCGTCGTGGCCGCTGCGACCGCCGGCCAGTTTTGGCCGCCTTCGCCGATGATGAACGGGATGAAGGGTGGCATGGTTTGGGCGTCCGAGCTCGTCAGCAGGAGATTGAACGCATATTCGTTCCAGGAGAAAATCAGGCAGAAGATCGCGGTCGCCGCGATTCCGGTCACCGCCTGTGGCAGCACCACTTTCCGAAAAGCCTGCAGCCGCGTGTAGCCGTCGACCAGGGCGGCCTCTTCGTACTCCCGCGGGATTTCATCGATGAATCCCTTGAGCAGCCAGACTGCCAGCGACACGTTCACCGCAGTGTAGAGCAGGATCATGCCAATTCGCGTGTCGTAGAGGCCAAGCCAGCGGTACATCATGTAAATTGGGACCGCGACCGCGATCGGCGGCATCATGCGCGTCGACAGGATGAAAAAAAGCAGGTCGTCGGCCAAAGGCACGCGAAAGCGCGAAAACCCGTAGGCGGCCAGCGTGCCTAGGAAGGTTGCGAGTATCGTCGAGCCGAAGCCGATGATCAGCGAATTGAGAAAGCGCTCTACGACCCGCGACGGGCCGGCGATCACCATGTCGCGGTCGCGCGCGATCTTCTCGTACCACGTCTGGGGCGGCGGCAGCTTGGCGATGAAATCGCGCGACTGATGCGTTTGCACCGTGAACAGATCGACAAATCCTTCGAGCGTCGGCGTGAAGAACACCTTGGGGGGATAGGCGATCGCGTCCGCCTGCGACTTGAAGGCGGTCGCACCGATCCAGGCCAGCGGCAGAATCGTGAACACCGCGTAAAAGACCACGACCACGGCCGCGATCCGCCGCGTCAGCGGGGAGGACTCGGAGAATGGGCGCGGCGACGGTACGACGCTCATTGCTGCTTCACCCAGTTGAGCGCCCTCACGTAGACGTTCGCGGCGCCGAATATCGTGACGAAGAGGATCACCGCGAGGGCCGAGGCATAGCCGGTCTCCCATTTTTCGAACGCAGCGCGTTTCAGCGTGATCGAGACCAGCTCCGTGGTCGATCCCGGTCCGCCGGACGTGAGGAGATTGACCATGTCGAACATTACGAACGACTGGATCGCCTGGAAAAGCACGGCAAGCATGAGGAAGGGGAGGACCATTGGCAAAGTGATCGACCAGAATTGCCTCAACGGCGACGCGCGATCCACTTCGGCCGCCTCGTAGATGTAGTCGGGAATGGAGCGCAGCCCGGCAAGGCAAATCAGCATGACATAGGGCGTCCACATCCAGGTGTTCACCAGCACGACCGTCCAGGGCGCCAAGGCGACGCTTCCGATCATTGTGAACGAACTCGGGGCAATGCCGGTGAAAAAGCCGATCAGGTAATTGAACGGCCCGATCTGCGGCTGAAACAGCAAGGTCCAGAAGTTGCCCACGACCGCCGGGGACAACATCATCGGCAGCAGGATGACGGTGGTCCAGAAGCTGTGGCCGCGGAATTTCTGGTTGATGAGCAACGCGAGTCCGAGGCCGATCAGGACCTGCAGAGCAATCGTCCAGAAGACGAAATGCGCCGTGATCTGGAAGTTCGCCCACAGGTCCTCATCGGTGAGAATATCGACATAATTGTCGATGCCGATGAATGCGGCCGGCGCGGGCAGGTTGGCCATGAAGCCGGTGAATGAGAGCCGGATCGCCCAGATCAATGGAAAGATGTTGATCGCTAGCAAGAGGAGCATCGTTGGCAGGATGAACAGCCAGGCGATCGAGCGGTCCGACAGGCCGCGCAGGCGTCTGGCGACCGGCGCGGCCGTTCGCATCGCCATGCCGTCGACCAGCGTCGGAGTGACGTTCGTTCCGCTCATGTCGTCCGCTCGTGGGTCATCGGGTCCCTCCCCCAGCCGCCGTGCGGCCGCCGAGGGGGAGATTGGGCTGTCGCCCGACGAAGGGCGCAACGCGCTCCCGATTACGACGGATTCTTGCCTTCCTGCTTGAAGACCTTCTTCCAGTCTTTGACGAGCGCGTCGAGCGCCTGCTGCGAGGTGCCCTTGTTGGCCACGACATAGTCATGCACGCGGTTCTGCATGTCGAGCAGCAGCGGGATATAGAGCGGTTCGGCCCAGAAGTCCTTCATTATATCCATCGACTCAACGAAGGAAGGCGCATAGTCGGCGCTCTTCTTGAAAGCGTCCGACTCCAGCACGGCCACCGAAGCGGATGCGCCGCCAAGATCGGTCCATTTTTGTTGAACCGCCGGTTGGGCGAACCATTTCACATAAAGCAGGGAGTCTTCGATGTCCTTGGAGGCGGCGACCACGGACAAGCCCTGGCCGCCGAGTTGGGTCCATCGACCCGCCGGGCCGGCTGGATTAACGAAGAAGCCAATTTTGTCTCCGCCGACGTTAGGGTCCTTCGAGAGACCCGGGAAGAAAGCGTACCAGTTCATCTGCATCGCCACTTGGCCGGACTTGAAGGCGTCAAGACCCTCCTGCATATAGGCGTTCGTCAGGCCCGGCGGCTGGCAGCAATCGAACAGTTCCTTGTAGACGTCCATGCCCTTGGCGGCGCCGGCGGAGTTGACGAAGCCGTCCATGTGGTATGGTTCTTTGGGATCCATGTAGTCGAAGCCGTAATTGTACATCGCGTTGGTCACGCCCATCGTGATGCCTTCCGAGCCGCGCTCAGTGAAGATATAGGAGCCATAGACCTTCTTGCCGTCGATCTCCTTGCCCGTGAAGAACTTGGAGACCTCAAGCAGCTCGTCCCAGGTCTTCGGCGGCTCGAGTTCGCGATTGTATTTGGCCTTGAATTCGGCGCGCAGCTCCGGCTTGGCGAACCAGTCCTTCCGGTAGGTCCAGCCGACCGCGTCGGCCATCGCCGGCAGACCCCAATAGTTGGGCGTGCCCTTGGGCCATTCCGCGTAGGCCAAGACCGAGGCAGGCACGAACACGTCCATCGAGATCTTATTCTTGTCGAAGAATTCGTTGAGCTTGATATACCACTTGTTCTCGGCGGCGCCGCCGAGCCACTGGCTGTCCCCGATGATCAGGTCGCACTCGCTGCTGTGCGAGTTGAGCAGATTAATGAAATGGTCGGCGTAGCTCGTCCAGGGGACGAACTCGTGCTTCATCTCGATGCCTGTCTCTTTGGTAAAATCCTTGTCAAGTTCGACCAGCGCATTCGCCGGGTCCCACGCCGCCCAGCACATCGTGAGCGACTTTCCTTCAGCCCACGCCGATGACGTAGCCCCGAGAGTCAGCGCCAGCGTTCCTGCGGCGCATGCCAGGGATAAATTCGTATTGATCCTCATCGTTCGCTCCTCCTCTTTTGGCCGGGCGCTGCCAGCCGCTACTAAACCGCGCGTCAGCTGCGGGACCTCTTAACGCTCGTTGGAGGTTTAGTAATTCATGGCTCACTGAGCATGTCAACTGAATTGTTCTGGGCACCGTTTCGAATGCGCGATGATCGCCAATGACGTCTCTGTGCGATGCCGACCGTCACCCTGATATAGTCGCGCGTCGCGCCGCTTCGTGTCGGACGGCCCATTATGCATGATCACGCGAACGGCCGCGGCGACATCGGGCATTCGAGTTTCGTCATGACAGGCGAGACGCCGGTCGCGCTCAATGCGCCGGTCAGTTTTCGGCTTCCTGTGACACGAGAAATCATCGAACGCTTGCGCGATGAAATCCTGCTGACGAAAACCGAACGCGCGGCGCTGCGGTTGCTCTAGGCAACGCCGATAACGCCTCGAAAGCGCATGGCGGTGCTGGCTGCCTGCTTTGCGAAAATCAAGACTTTTGCTCGCGCGGATTCGGGCCGAAAATCGGCGAGTTTTGAGAGATTGTCGGCTGGCCGGACTCGACCCGAAGCGGAGTTCGTCGCGACCTATTGAACGGCAAGAGTCGACGTGAGGACTAAACC
>PLUH01000282.1:6881-7056 GCA_003164825.1 Hyphomicrobiales bacterium | reverse complement strand
TGCCGTTGACGCGGCGCTTGAAGGCAGCCTTCTTGCCGACCTCGAACGAGACCAGCTCGAACGCGCCGGTCCCGATCGGATGTTTGATGAGGTCCTTGCCGTCCTTCTCGAAATCGCGATGGACAATCAGCCCCGGATAATCCGACATGCCGGGAATGATGGTGATGTCGGGCTT
>PLUH01000282.1:0-6828 GCA_003164825.1 Hyphomicrobiales bacterium | reverse complement strand
TCGCCGTTGTTCCAGGTCACGCCCTTGCGCACGTGGAGGACATATTCGGTCGCGTCCGGATTGACGTCCCAGGATTCGAGCAGCGCCGGCTCAAAGGTGAATTGGCGGGTATAGTCGACCAGCGAACTTAGGAACTGACGCGCGACATTGCCCATCTCCGGCCAGTCGTAGGTGCGCGGGTCCTTCTGNNAGGCGGCGGCGGTCGACGCGCCAAACACCGTGGCGAGGGCGAGAAACTCGCGCCGGTCGATTGTTCCCGCCCTTGCGTCGGCCGCCCAGCCTTTCAGGTTTTTCCGCCAGAACCTGTTTTTGAGGGTTTCGCCAATCATTCGCGTTTTCCTTCCTGGTACAGTCCGTCACGCTAGGCAGACGAGGAGCGGCAATTCAGTCTAGCAAGACCGATGCCGTCCAACCTGTGTCCGGACCAGCGGTCGGATGGCGCCTCTCTCGCGTCCGCGACCCAGCCTCGCGCGCGGAATGGTCGCTATCGCTGAACAGACGGTAACGCGTCCGGGACATTGGCGCAACGGCAGGCGGCGCCTCAATTCGCTGCAACATCTGCACCTTTGGGCTTGCCCAATTGGCTGAGCTGTTCGTCGAGCTTGTCGATGGCGGCGTTGGCTTGGGCGGTTCCGTGCAGCCATTGCTTGTTTTCGGCGCTCAGAAGATCGGCGATCGTGTTCGTGAAAGGCGTTGAGCGCCTCCGGCTGCCGGCGGCGCGGTCGCACACAACCCAAGAGCAGCGGGGGTTGTTCAGTTGCCCGCCTTATCGTCGCCTTGCGCCCTATTCTTGCTGAGCTCTCGAAGTTGCCCGTCGAGCTTGCCGAGGGAAGCCTCGGCCTGGGCCGTCCCCTCCTGCCATTGCTTGAATTCGGTCGCCAGCAGATCTGTAATTGCTCCGGTGAAGATCGCCAGCGCCNNCGTTCGCCGTTCATGATCTGGCGGGCGATATCGTCTGTCCGTCCTTTGATCCCATCCAGGGCGACGAGCGTCCTTTCGTAACGATCGGCGTTCGCCCGATCGCGGTTTAACGCTTCTCGGTTCGCTGCATAGGCGCCGATGGCGGCGCCGAAGACGCCCGCAAGGATGATCCAGTTCGTCCACAAGGCGCCTCCCTGACTTGCGACGATGGCTCCGCTGCCGCCGATGAATGCAAGGGAGCCGCCGAGGCCGCCCCATCGGCTCGAGATTTCGGAAGACTTCCGGTGTCTTTGGGCTGCCTTATCCAGATACGACCTCTGGTCCTCAAGCAGATCGCGCACGACCACAGCAAGTCCAAAGAGGACGGCTTTCGCGCTCTTTCCTCCAGCAGCCGAGGCCATCGTCGTGAAAACAGCTTGACGCGCCGCCTCAGCGTCGCTTCGACTCGCCTGCCAACGAGAGACTCGACCCTGATCCCGGGCGACGAAATTGAAGTAGGCCGCTCCTGCGCCAAAGGCCAAGGTGAGCAGCCCGAGAACGAGCGTGATGTTGAATCTTCCGGTCGAGGGATCAACCGAAGATTGACCGGCCGCATCCTTGGCCGCCTCTGCGACCTGGCCTGCCGTAGTCCCCGCCGTGGCGGCGACTGCGAGGATCACGGCGCTTGTCACCCCCGCCGCGAGAAGACAGAGGTTGGCGCGGTTCGCCTCAAATTTGAGGTCAGTCTGTTGGGCGATTGACTCCTTATCCCGACGGCCGAACGTTTCCAGACTTGTCGTGATCGATGCGGATTCAAGGATTTCGGCCAGCTCCGGGCACTCGGGCTCGAGCAGCGCCGGCAATTCGGGAATCGCGTCGAGGCCCTTGTTTTTGCCGGCCGAAATCACCGTCAGGCAGTGCTTCAACGATGGAACGGGGGGCGCGGGGTTGTTGGCGGCGGCGGCAGGTGACTGGTCGGCGCCCGACGCCTGGGGATTGGCGGTAGGCTGCCGGGCAGGGGGAGCTTGATCGACAGCGGCGGCCGGGTCGGGGACCACGGGTGGGTTGACTGCGGCTGGACTGGTTGCAACCGCCATATCCCCGGCGGCAGGCGGTTGGTTCTCGGAGATTGGCGGCTGGTCGTCCATTGCTCCTCCCTCCTGGCGCGAACGATGCGTCCACCCTCAGTCAACATCAACATGCGGTCGCCGACAATAGGCCCCCGCGCGCGGAGACTGGCGGTTTTGGCTATGCCTCCAACATCGACCCGCGGCCGTCAAACGCCAGCCGCATCGCCTTCGCGAGCCCGCCGCCTAGCGTGACGCCGCGACGGCTGAGGTAGTTCTGAAAGTCGTAGATGGTGACGCCCGGGCAGACCTCGAATTCGAAGAACGTCGGCCGGCCGTCGGCGTCAATGCGGAAATCGATGGAAAAGAGATCGCGAAGGCCGATGAGCCGGGCGAGGCGGGCGCTGAAATCCTGGATCAGCGCCACCGCTCGCCGCGACCGTTCGTCGTCCTCGCCGCGCAGATCGACCATGCGCGGGGTGAAAGCGGCCGCGCGCGAGGCGCCGAAGCCGCCGCGTCCGCCCGCGGTGTCGCGCGCGCCCGACAAGGTCTCATTGTCCTTCATGGTCAGAAAGGCCCCGCCGGCCTCGCTCGCGGCGTTCTTGACGATCCGCTCGACGCCGAGCTGATCGGCGAATTCGCCGCCGAGATCGATGAAGCTGACGCGGACGTCGTCGCCTTCGATGAAGGCCTGGATCAGCGCCCGGTCACGGTAGCGCTCCCAGATGCGTTTCGCCCGATCGTTCGCTTCTGCTCGATCGCGGCAGAGGCTGTCGGCGAAAATGCCGATCTTCGCCCCAAGTGTATTCGGCTTGACGAACAACGGTCCGGAACTGGCGGCCCAGTCCCCGAGCGCGGCGATTTCCGCTTCGCCTTCCATCAGCCTTGATGGCGGCACGGCGAGGCCGGCGGCGGAAGCGAGTGCGAGGCTCGCGAATTTGTCCTGGCACAGATGCGCCGCCGCGGCGGGGCTGCCGAACCGGGCGAAGCCCTCGAGGCGGGCGAGAGCGGCAACCGACGAGCCGCGATAGAAGCGCACGCCGTCGGTGAACGCCCACACGATCGTCCGGTCGCTCTGCGGCGCCAAGTCCCTCAACCGCTGCGGCAACCCGTCGAGGGCGACGAACTCGGCCGCAATCCCTTCCCGCGAGAGCGCCTGCGTAATATCGTCAATGAACAGCGGCAGATCGGTCGACTGGGCGAGATAGACGGCGATCTCGGCGGCGACGTCGGGCGGGTAGCCGAACGCCG
Source organism: Hyphomicrobiales bacterium (assembly GCA_003164825.1). Taxonomy (GTDB): domain Bacteria; phylum Pseudomonadota; class Alphaproteobacteria; order Rhizobiales; family Beijerinckiaceae; genus Roseiarcus. Next base: position 3,610 of record PLUH01000282.1, on the reverse strand, counting down.
CGAGCCGGAGGCGCGCCGATTCTTCGCTCTCGAACGCGATCAGGGCCCGGGAGAGCGTCGCAGTGGCGCTCGGGGCCCTGGCGGAGCGGGTCATCGAGGATCCGTCGATCATGTCGCGTCTCCCTTTCGTCCCTAGCGCAGCGGAATTCGGCGATGCCGGCCCGGAAAGGCCCGCCGGCGGATAGGGTCGCCTTTGACCCGCGACAAAGTCAATTATTTAGCCGCCCGAACCTGAATTCCGTGGTCTCGCCGACTGTGATATTCCCGCCGCGCCCTGATACGCGGGTCGAAGCGAGGCAGCAAAGAGGAGAACCCTGGGTGAAAGTCGACGGACGCCCGTATCGCACGATCTGGCTCAACGCCGACGGTTGGGGCGTGGACATCATCGACCAGAGATGGCTGCCGCATGAGTTTCGCATCGTGACCCTGCGCAGCGTCGGCGAAGCCGCGACGGCGATCCGCGACATGTGGGTGCGCGGCGCGCCGCTGATCGGGGCGACGGCGGCTTATGGGCTCGCGCTCGCCATGCGCGAGGATCCGAGCGACGCGGCGCTCGTCGCCGCGCGGGACAAGCTTGCGGCGACCCGGCCGACCGCGATCAACCTGCGGTGGGCCCTGGACGCGGTGCGCAAGCGTCTTGCGCCGCTCGCTCCGCATGCGCGCGCCGCCGTCGCCTGCGCCGAGGCCAAGCGGATCGCCGACGAGGACGTCGAGATCAACCGCGCGATCGGCCGCAACGGCCTCAAGCTCCTCCGGCGGCTGGCTGAAAGCAAGAAGCCGGGCGAACCAATCAACATCCTCACCCATTGCAACGCCGGCTGGCTGGCGACGGTCGATTACGGCACCGCCACCGCGCCGATCTACCTCGCGATGGAAGACGGCCTCTCCGTCCACGTCTATGTCGACGAGACGCGTCCGCGCAATCAGGGCGCCTCTCTCACCGCCTGGGAGCTTACCCATCACGGCGCGCCCCACACCCTCATCGTCGACAACGCCGGCGGGCATCTGATGCAGCACGGTCTTATCGACATGGTGATCGTCGGCTCCGACCGGACGACCGCCAACGGCGACGTCTGCAACAAGATCGGCACTTATCTGAAAGCGCTCGCCGCGCGCGACAATGCGGTGCCGTTCTATGTCGCGCTGCCGTCGCCGACCATCGACTGGACCGTTCGCGACGGGGTGAAGGAAATCCCGATCGAGGAGCGCGACGCGGACGAAGTCAATTTCGTCCAGGGCCGCGGCGACGACGGCGCGATCACCCGGGTCCGGATCGCGCCGGAAGGCGGACGCGCCGCCAATCCGGCGTTCGACGTCACGCCGGCCCGTCTGGTGACCGGGCTGATCACCGAGCGCGGCGTCGCCGAAGCCTCGCCGCAGGGCCTCAAGACGCTGTTTCCGGAGCGAGTTTGAGGCTCCCGCGCGTCTCTGTCCTCGGACGGGCGGTCGAGGTAATGAGCCGCACATGGATTCGACGCTTGGGGCCCCGACAATGATTCGTCCGCTTGCGGGCCTGAGCGTCATCGAGTTCGAAGGCATCGGCCCAGGTCCGCTCGCCGGCCGCATGCTCGCCGACCTCGGCGCCGAGGTGGTTGCAGTCGTTCGCCCCAACAAGGCGGCCCTCGGCGATCCGGGAAGCCCGTTCTCCGACCAGCCCCTTCGGCGCGGCAAGCGGATGGTCACCCTCGATCTCAAGCGCCCGGAAGCGGTCGAGAAGGCGCTGGGCCTCGTCGAGACGGCTGACGCGCTGATCGAGGGCAATCGGCCGGGGGTCATGGAGCGCCTCGGCCTCGGCCCCGCCGAATGCGCGAGGCGCAATCCGCGGCTCGTCTACGGCCGCGTGACCGGCTGGGGGCAGGACGGTCCGCTGGCGCAAGCCGCGGGCCACGATCTCAACTATGTGGCGCTGAGCGGCGCGCTGTCGCTTGCCGCCCGCCCGGACGCGGCGCCGATCCCGCCGCCGACGGTCATCGGCGACGGCGGCGGCGCGCTTGGGCTGGCGTTCGGACTGATGAGCGCGGTTTTCGCCGCCGGGCGGAGCGGCAAAGGTTGCGTCATCGACTGTTCCATCATCGACGTGGTGGCGAGTCTCAGCGGCATCGCGCTCGCGGCGCGCGCCTCCGGGCTCATGGATGCGGGCTCGAGCATGTTCCACGACTCGCCCTTCTATGACGTCTACGCCTGCGCCGACGGCCGCTACGTGACCATTGGGGCGCTCGAGCCGCAGTTCTATGCGCTGCTGATCGAAAAGCTCGGCCTTGCGGACGTCGATCCGAAAGCGCAATACGACCGCGCCGCCTGGCCGGCGCTGAAAGCGCGGTTCCGCGCGCTCTTCCTCAGCCGGCCGAGCGCTCACTGGCGCGGGCTGCTCGAGGGGAGCGAGGCATGCTTCGCCCCGGTGCTGAGCCTCGCCGAGGCCGCAGCGCACCCGCATAATGCGGCGCGCGGCGTCTACGGGGTCGGCGCGAGCGGCCAGCTCGACGCTTCCGGCGCGCCGCGCTTCTTTCCGCTCGGCTGACGCAGATCGAAGCGAACGCCACACTCGAAGGACGAAACCGGACGATGTCCAACCGCGCAATGCCCGAGACGATCGTGTTTCCCAATCCCGTTCCGCCGAAGCCCGGCGAAGCGATCGAAGTTCGTCCTGGCGTCTTGTGGGCGCGATTTCCGCTCCCGTTCCGGCTCGACCACGTCAACGTCTACCTGATCGAAGACGGCGACGGGTTCGCGCTCATCGACGCGGGGATCGACGACCCGCCGTCGCGCGCCGCTTGGGAAACGCTTCTCGCCGGGCCGCTTCGGGGGCGCAGGCTGACGCGGGTCATCGCCACCCACTTCCACCCGGACCATGTCGGTCTCGCCGGATGGCTGTGCGAGCGCTTTGGCCTCAAGCTGGCGATGAGCGAGACGGAATATCTGATCGCGCTCAACATCCGTCTCGACCCGCAGGGCCTGAAATCGGAGCCCTACCGCTCCTTCTACCGCTCCCACGGGCTGACCGAGGAGAGCACGGAGCTCCTGCTCGGCAACGGATTGCAATATTTGAGAATGGTCTCCGCGCCGCCAAGGACGTTTCTGCGTCTCATCGCCGAGGACCGGCTGCGGATCGGCGGGCGCGAGTTCCAGGTGATGACCGGGGCCGGCCATTCACCGGAGCAGGTGATGCTCTATTCGGCAGCCGACAATTTCATCCTCTGCGGCGATCAGGTGCTGGCCAAGATCTCGCCCAATGTCAGCGTCGAGGCGATGGACCCGGAAGGCGACCCACTCGGCGCCTATCTGCGGTCGCTCGAATCGCTCAAGCGGAATCTGCCGGAAGACGTGCTGGTCCTGCCCGGACACAACCTGCCGTTCGTGGGCTTGGGCGCCCGCGCCGAAGAACTCATCGCCCACCACGAGGCGCGCTGCATGGCCATCCTCGAGGCCTGCAAGCAGGGGCCGCAGACCGTCGCCGAGCTGGTGCCGGTCATTTTCGGCCGCAGGATCGACGACCCGCACCAGCTCGTGTTCGCCTTCAGCGAGGCGCTGGCGCATGTGAACATTCTGATCCGCAGCGGCCGCCTGCGGATCGCCCCGGCCGCGCAGGGCCTCGCGCTCGAGGCGGCGTGAC
>PLUH01000189.1 GCA_003164825.1 Hyphomicrobiales bacterium | reverse complement strand
TCACGAGATTCTCGTGCCTGTTCGACGCTTGCTCAAGGCGACGCCATCGTCTTTTCATCTGAATCGCCAAATACATCACAATCGTATAGGCTATACTGAATAATATCGCAAATCTGAACACAACGTCCTTGGTCGGGACAAACGTGGCAGCGTTCGAAAACAGCCCGAAATGTGTAAAGACAAAGGCATAGAGGCCGTTGAACAGCAAGATTAGAAGCACCGCGGACCCGGTGACTTTCATGACGGCGTCCCAGTCGAGGCTTGGAATGCGCGGAATGGTCGCCTCAAAGCCCATGCCGTGAATCGCCTTGTTGATGTCCTCCGGCGCAAAATTCGCCGCGAAAAGGGTGACGCCCAGGATCAGGCATAGCAGTTCGAACTGGGCTTCGCATTTCAGGCGTAATTCGTTCCGTCGGTCGAGCAGTTCGTTAATGCCGTCCTGCTGAATATTGTCTTCCAGATAGTCGTCTATGTCGGTGACATCCGAGGGAACCTGACGTTCCTGACTTCTGAGATAGGTAACGACCTCGTTCCTCAGATTTTGCGAACGGCTGGTGACTTCGGCGAAATCCTGATCCAGATGCGACTTGAATCCTTTGTATCGATCATCCTTCATGATGATTTGTATTTGCNNTGCCCCAAGGGGCCCACTCCACCTACCGGCGAAATCTCGAACATCGTCCGGAATAAAAGCCGCCCGATGTAACGAGCTCAGGATCCAGAAATCGAGCTGCTTCAGGCCGGGAAACGAAGACAGCACGCCGGTCAAAACCAATAGTGCGAATATCGATCGATACTCCAGCGATTCCGACGTCAGATCGGGAACGACGACGTGCTCCGCCCGGGCGATATCGTTGATGATGGTGTAACAGAAGATAATGAATACGAACGACAGCTCGAGTAGCGCAATGTATCGCCACGCGTAGCTATTATATCGTGATCGCCGGGTTGTGAACTTCGGCGGCGCTTGCGCAATAAGCCGCACCTTGTCCGTGAGGACGCCTCCGGCCGATACGACCATCTCGATTGGATAAGTGGGCGTGTTGAAATGAAGCTTGCCATAGAAATAAAGGAGCACGACGCCCGCGGGCACGCTCCAGCAGTTGCTGAGAATGGACACTGTCGTAGCCGACAGAAACGGCTGAATGACGTCTGGCATATCCGGGCCTCCCCAGGAAATCTGACATCCCGAAAGGCGTCGAAACGACGCCCGTCCTCCCTCGGTGAAAATTTCGGACCGCGATCCGAATTCGGAGAGGTTCTCAGCAAATCGGATCAGGAATCCGCGCCGGCGTCTGTGACGCCTGTCACACTGCGCGCGATGGTTTTGGCGGCCCGATCGTCGGGTGCTAACAGAACTCCGGCCGGGGATCCGGCTCAAGCATCCTCGTGAGCGAGAAGCGCCTCCCAATGTTCCCCCGCATCGGCGAAGACGATCTTATCGCCCGCTATTTCGCGCCGCTGGCGGGGCCGGCGGGTCTGGGACTGCGCGACGACGCGGCGTTCATGCGCCCGGCGCCGGGCGAGGACCTTGTGCTAACCGCCGATGCGCTGGTGGCAGGCGTGCATTTTTTCGCTGACGACCCGCCGGGCGCGATCGCGCGCAAGGCGCTGCGCGTCAACCTTTCGGATCTTGCGGCCAAGGGCGCGCGGCCGCTCGGATTTCTGCTGACGCTGGCGCTTCCCGGCGACTGGCGGGAGGATTGGCTCGCAGCCTTCGCCGATGGTCTCGGCGCCGACGCTCGGACCTACGACTGCCCGCTGATTGGCGGCGACACGGTGGCGACGCCGGGGCCGCTGACGCTGAGCGTGACCGCGATCGGCTCGGTTCCGGAAGGGCGGATGGCGCGGCGCACCGGCGTGAAGCCCGGCGATCGCCTCTATGTCACCGGCACGATCGGCGACGCGGCGATCGGGCTTAGGGTCCGCCAGGGGCGTGGGCCCGACATTTCGCAAGTCGACAAAGCGTTCCTCATCGAGCGGTATCTGACGCCCGAGCCGCGCCTCAAGCTGATCGGCGCGATGGCCGCCCACGCGAACAGCGGCATGGACGTCTCGGACGGCTTCGTCGGCGATCTGACCAAGATGCTCGACGCATCGGGGATCAGCGCCCGGGTGGCGATCTTTCGCCTGCCGCTGTCGCAGGCCGCGCGCGCGGCGATCGCCGCCGATCCTGGCCTGTTCGAGGTTGCGGCGACCGGGGGCGACGATTATGAGCTTCTCGCCTCGGCGACGCCCGCTTCCGCGCCGGCGTTCGAGGCCGAGGCCGCGGCGGCGGGCGTGCCATTGACGTTCATCGGCGAAGCGGTCGAGGGTCGCCGGCCGCCGAGCTTCATCGGCCGCGACGGCGATCCGGTCGTCTTCGCCCGCGGCGCCTATAGCCATTTCTGAAGGCCATCCGAATGACTGAAGCCGCGTCGGCGCTCATGGACATGCGACTGCTCGCGGCGCAGGCGATCGCGCGCGAGGCGGGCGCAATGGCGCGGCGCCGGTTCCTCGACCGCTCGTTCGCGGTCAAGTTCAAGGGTCCGCAGGACTACCTGACCGAGGTCGACGGCGAGACCGAGGCGTTCATCGCCGAACGCCTCACAAAGGTCTTTCCCACCGACGGGTTCATCGGCGAGGAGAGCCAAGCGCGCCCCGCCGGCGCGGGCGGGGCGGTGTGGGTGGTCGATCCGATCGACGGCACCGCGAATTTCGCCCGCGGCGTGCCGCATTTCTGCGTCTCGATCGCCTGCGTCGACGACGACAGGGTCGAGGTCGGGGTCATCTATAATCCGATGCTCGACGAGTTGTTCGCCGCCCGGCGCGGCGGCGGGGCGCGACTCAACGGCGCGCCGATCAGCGCGTCGAACGCCAGCTCGCTCGCGAAATGCTCGGTTGAGGTCGGCTGGAACTCGCGTGCGGGCTTCGCTCAATATGTCGACCTCCTGCGCCGGGTCGCGTCGACCGGAGCCTCGCCCTCGCGCACCGGCTCCGGGGCGCTCGCCATCGCCTATGTCGCGGCCGGACGGTCCGACGGCTTTGTCGAGCATCACATCAACGCCTGGGACTGTCTCGCTGGGATCCTGCTGGTGAGCGAGGCCGGCGGCTACGTCAGCGATTTTCTCAAAGGCGACGGCCTAACAAGGGGCAATCCGCTTATCGCCAGCGCGCCCGGGGTCAAGGACGCCCTGATCGCCGCGGCGGCCTTCGAGGGCGTCGCCGCATGACCGAGATCACGCTGACCCACGGCGAGGCGCGGGCCACGATCGCGCTTCTCGGCGCCGAGGCGAGACAATGGCGGGTCGCCGGGCGCGACCTGATGTGGCCCGGCGATCCGGCGATCTGGAGCGACATCAGTCCGATCCTCTATCCGGTCGTCGGCTGGACGCGCAACGGCGAGGAGCGGGTCGATGGGCGCCGCTACCCGCTCGGCTTGCACGGCTTCGCCCGGTTCGAGGCGTTCGCGGTCGAGTCCTCAACGGCCGACTTCGCCCGGCTCACCCTCGGCGATAGTGGGCGCACGCGCGCGGTCTATCCGTTCGCCTTTGCGCTCGCGGTCGAATACCGGCTGAGCGCCGACGCGCTCGCGATCGCGATCGAAGTCGCCAATCCCGGCGCCGTGACCGCGCCCTACGCCTGCGGGCTGCATCCGGGCTTCCGCTGGCCGCTCGGCGGGGCGGGGCGTGAGGGCGCTCTTGTCCGGTTCGATCAGCTGGAGCGGCCCGAAGTTCCGCTGATCGCGCCTGGCGGCCTCATCGGCAAGACCACCCGTCCGATTCCCCTTCAGGGCCGGGAGCTCAAGCTCACCGACGCGCTATTCGCTCACGATGCGTTGTGCTTCCTCGACTGCGCCAGCCGGTCGCTCGCCTTCGTCGACGCGTCGGGGGCGTCGATCACTATGGAGTACCCNNTCGACAAGCCCGGCATGCGCGCGCTCGAGCCGGGGAGGCGAGCGCGCCACGAGGCGCGGTTCGTCTTCCGGCCTGAATGAGGCTTCAACCGAATGTCTGCGCAAGGACGATCCACGACTGACGCTTCCGCTTTCGTGCTCGACGGCGCGGCGATCGCCGAGGGCGTGCTGGCGAAAGTCGCGGAGGAGACGCGCGCGCTTGCCGCGCATGGCGTGACGCCCGGCCTCGCGGTCGTCCTGGTCGGCGACAATCCGGCGAGCCAGACCTATATCGCCGGCAAGGGCAGGGCGGCCAAGGCGTGTGGCTTTCATTCGATCCAGCACACCCTGCCGGCCGAGACGAGCGAGGCCGAATTGCTCGCGCTGGTCGAGGCGCTCAACGCCGATCCCGCGGTGCACGGCCTTCTCGTGCAATTGCCGCTGCCTGAGCACATCGATTCGTCACGGGTGCTGGAAGCGATCGCGCCCGCCAAGGACGTCGACGGCTTTCATCCGATCAATGTCGGCCTCTTGTCGATCGGCAATACAAGCCGCGCGCTCATCCCGTGCACGCCGGCCGGGGCGATGATCCTCATCGACCGCGCCTGCGAGCGGCTCGGCTGGACTCTTCCAGGCATGGAGGCGGTGATCATCGGCCGCTCGAATATTGTCGGCAAGCCGATGGCCCAGCTCCTGCTCGCGCGCCACTGCACGGTGACCGTCGCTCATTCGCGCACCCTCGACCTGCCCTCGGTCGCCCGCCGCGCCGACATTCTCGTCGCCGCCGTCGGCCAGCCGGAGATGGTGCGCGGCGACTGGGTCAAGCCGGGCGCGATCGTGATCGACGTCGGCATCAACCGCGTGCCAGCCCACGGCCGCGACGCTTCGGCTAAGCCCAAGACGCGCCTCGTTGGCGACGTCGCCTACGCCGAGGCCGCCGCGGTCGCGGGCGCGATCACCCCCGTGCCCGGCGGCGTCGGCCGCATGACCATCGCCATGCTGATGGCGAATACGGCTTTGGCGGCGAAGCGGGCGGTGGGCGTGTAAGCGCGTCGGTCGCTCGCGGTCTACGTCGGCGCCTTCACGACATGATATTCAATGCGGCGGTTCTTCAGCCGCCCCTCGGCGGTGTCGTTGCTGGCTACGGGATCGGCCTCGCCGTAGCCTTTGGCGACCAGCATATCCGGGTCCGCGCCGTACTTGATGAGCGCCTCGCGCACAGCTTCGGCGCGTTTCTGCGACAACGCCAGATTCAGCGCCGCATCGCCAGTGCTGTCGGTGTAGCCCGCGATCTCAAGCACATGCCCGGCCTTGAGCTGCTTCAAGTCCGCGGCTGCGGACTTCAGGAATGGCGCCATCGATTCCGGCACTTCCGCGCTGTCCGAGGCGAAATTGACCATGGAGTCATTGAGCGCGAAGAGAAGATCCTTGACGTCGAAGCCGGATTGGAGCGACGCGAGCTCGGTCGTCGCTCTGTCGTTGGCGACGGCGACCGCCGCCGCGGTTTTGTCCGTCAGCGCGCCGACGGCGACGCCCGCGCCGAGCGCGCTCTTCAACGCCGCGATGATCTCGTCGCGCGCAGCGTCGTCCATAGTGGCGCCACCGACGCTGACCTTGTCGCCTTCGAAGATTGCGTCGACATTCGCGCCTTTGAGCGCTTCAAGGGCGGCCCGGAAGGCGCCGAGCCACGGGGGCGCCGCGGCGCTCTGATCGACGCTGATGTCGCTTTTCACTTTGTCCCCGCCGAAGACCGCGTTGAGCGCATCGAGGATCGTGGCCTTCGCGTCCTGGTCGCGCACGACGCCTGAAGCGCGCTCAACGCCATTGTCATTGCTGAGGGCGAGTCGGGTCGGCGTGGCGGCTGACGCGGGTGCGGTTGGTTCAGCCGTTGCAACTGCCGCGGGAGCCGGGGTTGAAGGCGCCTGTGCGGTTGTCGTGGGCGGAGCTGGGGGTGCGGGCGCCTGCTCGGTCGCCGGAGGCGAAGCCGGCGCGGCGGGCGCTTGCGCCGTCGGCGCAGGCGGAGCCTGCGGGGCTGTCGCCTGTGCTTCCGTAGAGGCAGCAGGCGCCGGCGGCGGCGTCGCCGGCGTTTCCGTCGAAGCAGGCGCTGGCGCCTGCGCCGCCGGCTGAGGCGAAACCTGCGGGGCTGTCGCTTGTGCGCCCGTCAAGGGAGCAGGCGGCGGCGATGGAGACGGCGCCGCCGGCGTTCCCGTCGAAGCAGGCGCTGGCGCCTGCACTGCCGGCTGAGGCGGCGGGGTCGGCGCTTGCGCCACTGGCGAAGGAGCGGGCGGCGGGGACGGCGCTTGGGCGACGGTCGAGGGCGCGGGCGTCGCCGGCTCTGGGGCCTTTGCGACGGGCGGAGCGGATGGGATCTGGTTGAGGGTCGACCAGAAATAGGACAGGAAGCCGACCACGACCAGCGCACCGAGCGCCGGCCACAGCCAGCGGGCCATGCCGCGCTGTTCAGGCGTCCGGCTTGGCGGGGCATCGACTCGCCGCGGAGTAACCGCCGCCGGCGCCGGTGAAAGGAATCTCGTAACCTCCGCGGGTACGCCGACGGGGATGGCGCCGCCGGGGGTCAGGAGGCCGACGATTTTCGGCAACGCATAACCCATTGCGGTCGCCGCGACGCCCTGCGAAAGGCCGAGCCGGTTCGCGACGCCGCCCAGAGCGGTAGAGCCAAGCGTTTGCTGGACGCGCTCGGCGGCGAGCGGAGCCGCGTCGGGACGGCCGAGCCAGGAGGCGACCTCCGAGGTCAGCCCGCCTGATTTGAGCCTGTCGAGGAAGCCGCCCACGCCGCCGGGCGAATTGGCGATTATCGCAAGAACTTCCCTGACGAACGTGCGGGCGTTGGCGCCAAGTCCGTACCGACTGGCCAAGTCGTCGACAAGCGTGTCGAACATCGCCATATCTTCCTCCCTAGGTCGCTCGCAACCTTAAGCTTCGCAGCGGATAGCGACCACTCGACGGCGGCGAAAAGCCGCCTGGATTCGTGAAATTGTTCTGGCCGCTGCGCGCTTCTTATCCCATGAGCGCCTTCGCTCTAGCGTAGTACAACAGCGCGATCGTCTTGGCATCGGCGATTTCGCCGCGCTCGATCATCGCGAACGTCTCGGTGAACGGAATCTCGAGGACCTCGATGTGCTCGTCGTCGTCGACGCCGCCGCCTCTTCCGGCGCGGTCCGCTTCACCGTAAGGAGCGACGAAGCAGGCGATCTTTTCCGTCATGCCCCCGGGGCTCATATAAGCGTCGAAGGCGTGGACAGGCTCGCGGATCACGATCCCCGTCTCCTCGAGGGCCTCGCGGACGGCGCAGATCTCCGGCGCGTCGCCGTCCAGCATCCCGGCGCAGGCCTCGATCGTCGCCAGCGCCCCGTCGCTAAGATAGGCGCCGGCGCGGAACTGCTTGACCAGCGTGACGACGCCGCGCTTCGGATCATAGAGCAGCACCGCAGCCGCCTTGCCGTGGCGATAGACGTCGTGCACGAGCGTCCGCCTCGACCCATCCTCTTCGATCACCTCGATCTTGGTGCGAGTGAGATCGAATCGGCCTCTAGACAGAAGCGTTTCGCCGATCACGCGAGCGGCTTTGGCCATCGCACCGCGCCTAATAGCGGAATTGTTCGCCCAGGATCCGCTCGTCGAGCGAATGCCCGGGATCGTGGAGCAGGATGAGCGACGTCGCCTTGTCCATCGCCACGTCGACTTCGACCACGCGGCGGATTTCGAAGTGGTCGGCGGCGGCGGCGACCGGGCGCTTTTCGGCTTCCATCACCTCGATGGTCACGCGTTGCGAGTCCCTCAAGAGCGCGCCGCGCCAGCGGCGGGGGCGGAAGGGCGAGAGCGGCGTCAGCGCCATCAGCGGCACGCCGAGCGGCATGATCGGCCCGTTGGCGGAGAGGTTATAGGCGGTCGAGCCGGCCGGCGTCGCAACCAGGATGCCGTCGGCGATCAATTCGTCGAGCTGCGTCTTGCCGTCGATCTCGATGCGCAGCTTGGCCGCCTGATAGGTCTGGCGCAGCATCGAGACCTCGTTGATCGCCCGCGCCGTCGTCTCCGCGCCATGGACGTCCCGCGCGCGCATGATCAGTGGATGAATGATCGCCGGCAGCGCCGCCCGAAGGCGCTCGCGCAGGCCCACTTCCCAATAATCGTTCATGAGGAAGCCGACCGACCCGCGGTTCATGCCGAAGATCGGCTTCGGCGACTTTATCGTCTTATGCAGGGTCTGCAGCATCAGGCCGTCGCCGCCGAGCGCGACGATGACATCGGCCTCGTCGAGCGGGCTGTCGCCATAGAGCGCCTTGAGCCTTTCGAGCGCTTCGTTGGCTTCCTTCGCGCCGGACGACAGGAAGGCGATCGTTTGCGTTCGCACCGCTGGCGTAACGACCGACATGCTCACTTCCCCGTCTCGCGCGCCACGCTGTCTTATCCGAGCGCTCAGCGTTTCGGAAGCGGCGCGCTCAATTTCCGCGGAGGCGCCGTGGGCCCGGGGATGCGATGGCGACGCGGCTCGAAGCGAATTGGCAAGCCGCGCTCAGGCCTCGGGCAGGATGTGGGCGGCCTTGCGCGCGGCCCCCTCGGGGGTCGGCAGTTTGATGAGGAACCGCGCGCCGCAATAGTAGTCGTCCGCTTTGGCCGGCGCGAGCGCAATTGCCCCACCGTTTCGCGTCACCAGGTCGGCGGCGATCGCGAGGCCGAGGCCGGCGCCGGCTTGGCTCGTCGACTTGTGGAACGGCTCGAAGATCCGCGCGGCCTGATCGGCCGGAAAGCCGGGACCGGTGTCGCTGATCTCGATCAGCGCCAGCCCGTCGGTGCGGATGGCGGCGAAGCGGATGGCTTTCGGACGGCCGTCCTCGGCGCCGTTGGCCATCAGCGCCTGGGCGGCGTTGCGGCTCAGGTTCTCGAGCACGCGCAGGANNTCTCCGCTTTCGGCCTGCGCCGACTCGACCGCCTGCCGCACGAGCTCGCTCAAGTCAAACCGTCGACGCGATGGAGGCAGTTCGCGGCCCGCGCCATAAGTCAGCGTCGACTGACAGAACTGGATCGCGCGATCCAGCGTTGCGACCAGCCGGGGCGCGAGCCGCTGGGCGAGCGGATCGGGGATTGTCGCAAGGCGATCCGAGATGAGCTGGGCGGCCGACAGCATGTTGCGCAGGTCGTGGTTGATGCGTGCGACCGCCATGCCGAGTTCGGCCAAGCGCTTGCGTTGCGCTAGCTCGTGGGCGAGCGACCGCTGCATGACGGAAAGCGCCGTCTCGGCGCGGCCGATCTCGTTGCGCCGCCCGCTCGGCGCGATAACTCGGGACGCGTCCTGGGGACTTTCGCCGAAGGCGATGATGTTGGATGTCAGGCGGCGCACCGGCCGCAGCACCATGCTCCACAGCGCCGCCCACAGCACGCAGGTGACGACGGCGGCGATGGTGAGCGAAATATTCCGGAAATTACGCGAGACGCGCCACAATCCCTCGATCAAGGGCGTCTCGTCGAACGTCACCTCCATCGTTGCCGGGTCCGGGGGCGCCGGAGTGGCGAGCTTCACGATTCTTCCGGGCGAGGCGAACAGCGCATGGAAGGTCGCTCCGATGCTCTCGTGATAGGAGCTATCGTCGGCCGTGATTGTCTCTGCGGCGTCAGGGGAGAAGCCGGGAAGAACGAGCTCGCGCCGTCCTGCCGGCGTCACAATCGCGATCGACTTGACGCCGACGCTGTTCAGAATTCTTCGCGACAAGTCTGCGGGCGGGGGCGTCGCGCCATCGGCGTTGAACGCCTCGACAGCGGTCTGGGCGGCGGCAATCTTGTTGTGGAGCCACATCTCACGAAAGGCGACGAGACGGGTCAAATAGAAAAGGCCCATCGCCAAGAGGATGAAGGCGACCGTGACCGCCAGCACCCGGCCCGCAAGCCCAAACCCGCGCCAGGGCAGGGCGGCGACGCCGGTGAATTTGGCGTGGCGCGCGAGCGCTTCGGCGAGGGCGGGCGCTTGCGCGCCGGTTTGGCTTCGAGCCGGGAGGTCCAGCATGGTCTGCTCAGGCTGCTTCAGGTCTTCAGTTCATCCTCNNGGCTCGCGGCGGATGAGGCTTGCCGTCTTGGCGCCGGCGATGGCGCTGAGCGCCTCGATCTGCTCGCCGACGGTGACGCTCACCCCCGGCAGGTTGAGCGACCGGCGGGCGCCGAGCAGGGAGAGATCGAGTTCCGCCGCGCGCAGGAGGAACTCGACTGCGGCGCGGGGCGAGGCGTGCCAGTGGCGGACCTCGTCGCCGACCGGCAGGATCGCCTCCTTGCCCGCGAGGGGCTCGCGGATGATGCCGGAAAAGAACCCGGAGGCCGCCTTGTTGGGCGCGCCGGGGCGCACGCAGATCGTCGGTAGGCGGAGGCCGATGCCGTCGAAGAAGCCGCGCCGCGAATAGTCGGCAAGGAGAAGCTCTGAGATCGCCTTCTGGGTTCCGTAGCTGGTCAAGGGCGCGGCGATGAATTCGTCGCCGATCTTCGCAGGGAACGGCGCGCCGTAGACGGCGATCGAGGAGGTGAAAATGAGGCGAGGCCGATAGGCGCCGCCGGCAAGCGCCTGCTCGCGCCGGATCGCCTCGAACAAAGCGTGGGTTCCGCCGACATTGATGGCGTAGCCCTTGTCGAAATCCGCCTCGGCCTCACCGGAGACCACCGAGGCGAGGAGGAAAATGACATCCGGCCGCGCCGCAGTCAGCTTGGGCGCGACGTAAGGCGCCGCGATGTCGAAGGCCTCGAGCCCGACCGGGAAGGGCGCGTTCTCCAGCGGCTGCGGCGCGACGATGTCGACGAGGTGCGCGTGCTCGATCGTCTGGCCCGCGAGGCGTCCGTCGCGGACGAGACGCGCCGTGAGCTTCCGCCCGACCATGCCCGCCGCGCCGATGATGAGCACTTTCATCAGAAGCTTACTCCCTTAGCCGCTCCCGGAACATCGTCGATCAGCGTGCCGGCGCAATCTAGAGCGGTTTTGCCGCGCTGCATATCCCAGCTGCCGTGTCAAGTTAGTCAAAGTATCTCCGCAGTGAAAACTAGCATGCCTTGTTTTCGCCTCAACTCTCCTCCAGACGAAGCGCGCAACATTCAGGACAAGAAGGTGAAATGAATGCGAAAAATGGTTTGTGCGTGTGCGATGTTCATCGGATTTACAACCATGGCTAGCGCCGGTGAATCGGGTATAGCCTCATATTATCAAAATCCCTATTACGGCGGACTGATTGCAGCCCACAAGACGCTGCCGTTCGGGACCAGGGTGAAGGTGCTCAATCTGGATAACGGCCGCAGCGCGATCGTGAAGATCGTCGACCGGGGCCCGTTCATTCGCGGCCGGATCATCGATGTCTCGCCCGCCGCGGCGAGCGTGCTCGGCTTTCGCCAGGCGGGCCTCGCGCATGTGAAGATCGAGCGGATCTAAGTTCGCCTCCGGCGCGCAGTCGGTTATCTTCGTCTCCGCCGCCGGCGTTTCGGGGTCGGTCTTGAGAGAGAGCGGGGGGCCGGAGTCTCCGATGTCGTCAAAGCTGCTCGTTTACGGCGCCACCGGATTCGTCGGCGGGCATATCGCCCGCACGGCGGCCGGCTCCGGCCTCCCGACCATCCTCGCCGGCCGCGATCCGGCGAAACTCGATCCGCTCGCGGCCGAGCTCGGGGTCGAGCGCCGCGCTTTCGGCCTCGCGGACGTTGGGGCGACGGCGAGGGTGCTCAAGGGCGCGACGGTCGTTCTCAACTGCGCCGGGCCGTTCAAGCGGACGGCCGAACCGCTGGCGGGCGCGTGTCTCAGCGCGCGCATTCCGTATCTCGACATCACCGGCGAAATCCCGGTCTTCGAGGCGCTTCACGCCAAGGACGCTGAAGCGAAGGCCCGTGGCGTCATGCTGCTTCCCGGCGTCGGTTTCGACGTCGCCGCGACCGATTGCCTGGCGCTGCACCTGAAGCGGCGGCTGCCGTCGGTGACCCGCTTGAGGCTTGCGTTTCAGTCAATCGGCCCGGCGGGCCTCCCTCCCGGGACGCAGCGGACGGCGATCGAACTTATGAATTACGGCGATCGGGTTCGCCGCAACGGCAGGCTGGTCCGTCCGGATCAGCGGTCGGCGATTTCGGTCGATTTCGGAGCCGGGCCGGTCGAGGCGGCGCCGATTCCGTGGGGTGACACGTTTACCGCCTTTTTCAGCACCGGTATTCCCAACATCGAGGTTTATATCGCCGCCCCGCCGCCGCTCCGGCGCCAGCTCGCCTTCGCGCGAGCCATCGCGCCGGCGGTGGAATGGGGGCCGGTGCGCAATCTGTTGCTGATGGGCGTCCGGCCCGGCCCAATCCCGGCGTTGCGCGCCAAGACTTCGACCCATGTCTGGGGTGAGGTCGCGGACGAAGAGGGCCGCAGCGCGACCGCCAGGTTGCATGGGCCGGAGGCCGGCGTCGAATGGACGACGGCGGCCGCGCTCGGGGCGGCGCGGAAGGCGCTGAATGGCCTCGCGCCAGCGGGATATCAGACGCCTGCCTCGGCCTACGGGCCGGATTTCGTGCTGGAGGCCGAAGGGGTCACGCGCGAGGACGTCGACTGACAGAGAGGCGGCGTGCGCCAGCTTGTTTGGATGTCGTGCTTATTTCACGAATACGTAGGTCGCGGCATACGGCTCGGAATGGAGTTCGCCTTCGTTGTCGCAAGCTCCCTCGAAGACGCCTCCCTTCGTGTCAATGCGTAAGATTGACGTTGCGCCTGCGACGAGACCCGATTTCGGGGATTCTTTGACCGAGAGTTTCAACCAGGGAATGTCCTTGGCCGTCTTGCCTGGCGCCTTGCTCACTACCTCGCCCTCAACGCGCGACCCATCGACGAATTCCCACGTCGGACCGACGAAATGACGTCCGACCGTCTTTCCCTCTTCCAGCAAGGCCGCGACCGGCTCGCGGAAGGTCCAATTCAAGCCGCCCGCAGCATTTTTTGCGCACACGTAGATTTGCGCTCCCGCCGCCTGCAGCTTCGCCACGCGGACGCCGGCTTCGATCGCGACCGTCGCAGGCAGATTCTCGGCGCCCTGGCCCTGAACGTTGGCGGCAAGCGATCCGGCAAAAGCGAGAACGAATACCAGTCTAGGCATGTCTGATTTCCATGGCGTCGGACCGCAACGGCCGCGCCAGGACGAGCTTTACATTCCCGGCATCGGCATGATCTCGACGATCTCCACCCAGGCGCCAGGCATCTGAAGATGGGGGTGGTCCTTGCTGAACATCTTGGCTGCCGCATCATGGGAATCGGCCTGGACGACCGAATAGCCGCCAATGCCGTTTTTCGCGTCTTTGGCGCCCTTCGCGTCGACCCGCCTGGTTTTCCCCAATGGCGCCCCGCCGTCGACGATGGACCCCTTATGTGCGGTCATCCAATGCATCCACGCCTCCATCCCCTTCTTCCGCGTCTCCGGGGTGGAGTTCTGCATCATTGTCTCGAACGCGGCCGGATCGGCCATATAGAAAATCATGAATTTCTTCATCGATTGCCCTCCCTGTGGACCGCGCCGTTGGCGGGTTCGATCCCTACCATGCGATCGTCTCGCGCTCAATTCAGCCGGGCGCCGCGCGTTACTCCATTCGAAGCGCTAAGGCGTGAGCGAAATAAGATATCCGATCCGATCGTTGAATTGGAACGCGGACAGGCTTGGCGGCGGCGGCACGTTCTGCTCCAGGACGACCGGCACCAGGTCGGGCTCGCGATGCGGATTTTCCCGCTGATGCGCGAGCGCATATTCGGCTTCCTTGATGACCCACTCAGAATCTTTCGCCGCTTGCGACCAAAACAGCAGGAACAGGTCGCAGCGATCGATATTTTGGTAAAGCTTTTTCTTCCAGCGGTCGCCAGCCTCGATCGATAAAATGTCCTGAAAGAATTTCGTCTTCATGACTTCCAGCATCTGCAGCCGCTTGAGCACCTCCTTCCGGTCTTNNGCGTAAGACACAAACGCGTACTTGTAAGGTCCTGCGTGATCGCCCAGCGGTTCCGATACCGGCCTTGACGCTGTGGCGTCGGACGACAAGCGGAACTTGATCGGTCCGACCAGCTTCCCATCGACGCTCACGCGCACTACGGGAAAGAAGCTCTGCCCACTCGTCCCCGCCGGGATCGTCGCCAAGAATTGGCAAAACGCGGGCTCGCCTCGCCAAACGACGCTTTGGACCGGCTCATCGACTACGAGCCCATTGGCGCTCAGGGCGATCTCGACCCGGGCCCCTCGCTTGATCGCCAAGTCGAGGGACCTCGTTCCTTTGAGTTTCGCCGAGGCGTCCATGGCGCCCGCGAGGAAACTTGCGTGTTCCGCTTGGTTCGCCAAATGCAAAAACACCTGGATGAGCACCGTCCCGCCGGGCGGCCCGGCTGACGGACCGAAGACGGAGCATTCCACGTTGTCCTTGACCGAATCGGCCGATTTAGCGTTGCCAGAACGGGCGTGCGGATGATCCGTTTCAGGCGGAGCGGCGGATCGCCGGGCCGATGCCAACTCCTTCATCTTGTCGACCGAAAGGTCTGGATTAACGGGAACGCGCCGCGCGGGGCGCCGAGCCGCAGAGGCGGACCTCCCGGCATTCTTGTTTGCCGGCTTCCTCGTCGTCTTCCTCGCCGCGGCCTTTCTCGGCGCGGATGTCTTCGCAGCGGACTTCTTCGCCGCGGCTTTCTTCCCAGCGGGCCTCTTCGCCGCACCCCTTCGCGTCGCCTTTTTCGCGACGACCTTGCGCGCGCTCTTCTTCGCCGCGGCCTTCCTCGCCGGCCTTTTCTTGTCAGCGGATTTTTTTTCCGCCTTCTTTGGTTTTGTCGCGATACGACTTGACGACGACCACTCAAAGCTGTCCCCGAGGGCCGTTTGCGCAATCGGCTCCGAATTAGGCAATGTGAACTTGGGGATATCTGACAGAAGATCGTGCAGCGCTTCCTCAAGCCGCTTCATGTCGGCGTCGAAGTGTTCGGAGGACAAGTCAATTGGCCGCATATGCGTCAGGGCCTTCAGCGATTCCGGCAGATCGCCCGGCTGAGGCATCGACGCTCCATCGACCAGAACCGGTGTGATTCGGATTTTTCGGTTGAGCGCGGCCTCGATCTCGATGCGCACGCGATCGTTAGGATCGGCGAGGGTCTTCGTATGCCAATTCTTTCCAATGATCATGACGACGGCGTCTGATTCGTTGACGCGTTCCGTCAGAGCGCTCGCGAAATTGGGGCCATGGGCAATATCGTCGATATCAAGAACGACGCGATCGCTGCCCAGCATGCTCCGCAGCCGGTTGCGAATCCGATCCGCCCAGGCGCCGGAATCCTCCCGCCGATAACTGATGAAGACGCTGCCGGACACGCAATTGATCTTTGTCGTAGGGAGTTAAAGCGCGTTATGCGGCCACGACGTTTGCGTCAAGCGCCTTCCGCCCTAATTCCCGCCCTCCAAGAGCCGCCGCGCGATCACCTGCGCCTGAATCTCCGCCGCGCCCTCGAAAATGTTGAGAATCCGCGCATCGCACAGGACCCGCGAGATCGGGTACTCGAGAGCGAATCCATTGCCGCCGTGGATTTGCAGCGCGTTGTCGGCCGCGGTCCAGGCGACGCGGGCGGCGAGCAGCTTCGCCATCCCCGCCTCGAGGTCGCAGCGCCGGCCTTCGTCCTTGGCCCGGCCGGCGAAATAGGTGATCTGTCGGGCGATGTGGATCTCGGCCGCCATCAGCGCCAGCTTGTCGGCGACGCGGGGGAAATGGATGATCGTCTTGCCGAACTGCACCCGCTCGCGAGCGTAGCGCAGGCCAAGCTCGAAGGCGCACTGGGCTACTCCCACGGCGCGCGCCGCCGTCTGGATGCGCGCCGATTCGAAGGTCTCCATCAATTGCTTGAAGCCCTGGCCTTCCTCGCCGCCGAGCAGCGCCTCGGCCGGCAGGCGGAAGCCGTCGAAGGCGATCTCGTATTCCTTCATACCCCGGTAGCCGAGCACCTCGATTTCGCCGCCCGACATGCCCTTGGCCGGAAACGGGTCAGCGTCGGTCCCGCGCGGCTTCTCGGCCAGGAACATCGAGAGGCCCCGATAGCCTTTCTCGTTGGGATTGGTGCGCACGAGCAGCGTCATCAGGTCGGCGCGGACGGGATGGGTGATCCAGGTCTTGGCGCCGCTGACCAGGTATTCGTCGCCTTCGCGCACCGCGCGGGTGCGCAGGCTCGCGAGGTCGGAGCCGGTGTTGGGCTCGGTGAAGACGGCGGTCGGCAGGATCTCGCCGCTCGCGATCCCGGGCAGGTATTTCTGCTTCTGCGCCTCGGTGCCGCCGACGAGGATGAGTTCGGCGGCGATTTCGGATCGGGTGCCGAGCGAACCGACGCCGATATAGCCGCGCGACAGCTCCTCCGACACCACGCACATCGCGACCTTGCCGAGCCCCATCCCGCCATAGGCCTCGGGGATAGTGAGGCCGAAGACGCCCATACCCGAAAGGCCGGCGATGACCTCGAGCGGGATATAGGCGTTGGCGCGGTGCCAGCCTTGGGCGTGGGGCGCGACCTCGGCGTCGGCGAAGCGGCGCATCTCGCCGCGAATGGCCTCGAAGGTCTCGTCGAGGCCCGGGTCGCCGATTGCCCCTTCGCGTGCTTCGCCGATGAGCGCAGCGAGGGCGGCGCGGTTTTCGCGGGTGTTGCCGGAGGCGATCAGGCCCTCGACAACTTCGGTGCGGAACGGCGCAATCTCGTCCGGGCCGAGGCCGAAGTCCGCGGGCCGCACGATTTCGCCCTGGTTCATCGGGATGCCGCCGAAAACTTGCGCGAGATATTCGCCCAAGCCCACCCGCGTGAGCATCTCCTCGGTCTGGCCGAAGCGGCCCTCTTCGCGCATGCGCGCCGCATAGGCCGCCATTTCCTTGACCGCTTCGACGTAGGTCGCGAGCCACGCCAGGCCATGAGCGGCGTGCTGTTCGGCCTCGATCCTCGCGGCGCTGAGCTTGCCGTTCTCGCTCACCCGTTCGCGCACGGCGGTAAGCGCGCAATCCATCAGCCCCTCGGCTGCGAACTGGGCTTGGCGGGCAAGGTCGTCGAGCGTCACGGTGCGTCTCTCCTTCGGTAGGGCGCCGTTGCTGCGCCGCAGCATGCGTCGCCACATTCCTCGTTGCAATGCGTCTTTTTCGCGCCGCCGGACGAGAAATCTCAGGCTACCGGGTGGCGCTCGGCCCTGCGCCGGGCCAAAATGGCCGTTGGCGGGGGAACGCTCGAGGCGAGGGTGGGCGCAGTCTTCAGAATTATTTGGAACGCCGCGGAGAAATTCGCTGCCGACGACGGCTGGGCGATCGCCAGCTATATCGGCCTGACGCTGTTGACCTCGCTCTTCCCGTTCCTGATTTTCGTCGCCGCGCTCGCCGGGTTTTTCTTCGGCTCGGGCGAACTGGCGAAGGAGGCGGCGAAGCTGCTGTTCGCCGAATGGCCGGAGGTTGTGGCCCGCCCAATCGCCGACGAGGTGGAGCGGGTTCTAACGACTCCCCGCAGTGGCGGATTGCTCACCTTCGGCGCGGTCTTCTCGTTCTATTTCGCCTCGAGCGCGATCGAAGCGCTTCGAGTCGGGCTCAATCGCGCCTACGGCCTCGTCGAGAAGAGACCTTGGTGGCTGCTGCGGCTCCAGTCGCTGGGGCTGGTGCTGGTGGGGTCGATTGCGCTGTTGGCGCTCGCCTTCCTGGTCGTGCTCGGGCCGCTGATCCTGGACACGCTCGGGACTTTCTTTCCCGCGGTGGCGGAGGCGCATGAGCTCCTGACGTTTGTCCGTATTGGCGTCGCCGCCTTGATGCTCGCGACGTCGCTCATTCTCGCCCACATCATCCTCCCCGCCCACCGGGTCGGGTTTCGTGACATTCTGCCCGGCGTCGCGGTGACCTTCGTCGCCAGCATCGCCTTCGGCGAGGTTTTCGGGGCCTATTTGAGCGAGTACCTGCGCAACTACATTTCGACCTACGCCGGTCTCGCGTCGGTCATGATCGCGCTTGTCTATCTCTATTGGGTGGCGCTCCTGTTCGTGTTCGGCGGCGAGTTCAACGCGGCCATCATCAGGGCGCGGCGGGAGCGCATCGAAGGCGCAAACACTCTCTCACACCCGTAGGCGGCGCAAGAGCGATGAGGCCGACGGGGCAGCGAGCCCGGGCTAAAACCTGACTTGGAAAAGCGCCAGCGCAAACGAACTTTGGCAAGGTCTCGAAGGTCTCCCGGGCGGGACTGTCGTCATCCCAATGTTCGGGCTCGAGGGCGTCCAGGCGCAGTTCTCATAGCCCCCTTGACTTGAAGTACTTCAACATGGTCCAGACCGCAGCTTGCTGTTCATCGTCCATTTCATTTGGGTCGAGGTACATGAGAAGGACCTCTGACGGTTTCTTGGCCTCGATACCCAACATGGCCGGTTGAGGCTCCGACGTTCCTGCTTCAATTTCCTGCGGATGTGCAAACGCAGGTTTAGCTGGTTTCCTCCGCAGCGTCAGAGAGCGCGGCTTCCGGCCCTTCAGGACGCGGCCGCTTATCTTCACGCCCGCATCATTTGCGGCGTAAAGAAAGAATGTCACACACTTCTGGACAACCGCGTCCGCAGCCGGGAAGGCCTTCCTGAACGCCTCGTTGAAGTGTGAAGGGGTGGCGGTTTCGAGTTCGATCGCGAACATCGGGGCGTATTCCTGGCGAAGGAGCTCCAGGAACTTCTCCGGCCAATGCCCAGCGCTGTGCGCGTTGACAAGCTCCTTGAGGCGCTGCGTAGGGCGTCCATGACCCTCAATCAGGCCGAGGAACCGAAGCGCATGCATCAGTTGAGTGCCGACCACGCCTGAAAAGCGCGTCAATACGCTGCGGTCGATGCGTGACGGAACGCCATGCTCATCAAGATCCTGGATGAACGTCTTGAACGTCCGATAGGATGTGTATGGCGGCGTTCCCGTGGACCTCGCCCGCTCCGAACTACCGCTGAGCATCACGGTCTCCCATCGGTTCGGAACACCAGTGCTCATATTCCGCATCGCGCCGCAACCATACCGTACTTTCGCTCGCGCCAGACAATTCTAAATACGCGATTGCCACGCCATATGTTTTTTTAACATGCTGAAAAAATTGGAAATTTATCCAAGATGCGCGGGTTGTGGCGGCGGCGATGTCCTAGAGGACGCCGAGGAAAAGAATAGCCGCCGTCAAGACCACTCCGCTGCGGTTGGAACGGCCGCGGCGATAGCCGTTGGAGCGTGGAAATGCTGTGGACAGCAGAGGCGGTCGAGGACCTCAAGAGGCTCGCTTTCGAAGGCAGAAGCGCCAGCGCCATCGCCACGGCGCTCGGCGCGGCGTCCCGAAACGCAGTGATCGGCAAGGCGAATCGCATCGGGATCAAGCTCAACGGCGACGGGCGCGCCGCTGCGCCTGGCAAGACCCGGGCGCGCGCGCATCGGGCGCAATGGGCGGTTTTCAGCCCTGAGCCCGGCAACCACGACTCCGACGCCGCCCTTGCCTCTGAAACGGAGAGCAAGGCGGCATGGATCTTTAGCGAAGCCGAAGTTGGAGAGATGCAACGTGTGAGGTTCGAGGAGATTTGCGAGTTCGCCTGTCGATGGCCGCTCGGCGATCCGAGAGCCGGGGAGTTTGCCTATTGCGGGCTTACCCCTGCAAAGGGCCAGTCCTATTGCGCTGGCCACTGCCGGATGGCCTATCGGCCGCCAAATGCAGGGGCGAGGCGGAGCCCGCGTGAGCAGCAAACGTTCCGTGCGCTCGCGAGTCCGTGGCGGCTGTTCTGAGGCGCCGCGCGTCCTTACCCGCGAACCTCCCGCTCCGTCCGCTCGAATACGCATATCAGCCCCGGCGCATCTCGTCCCGCCTCGCGCCGGATCGACGCGGAGCCGATAAGGAGCATGCTCAACCCTGACTCGCGGGCGGTTGCCTCGACGTAGGCACGCGAATGGGCAAAGCGCATCGAGGCGGAGAGATTGAAGCCTTCGCCCCCGCAGGACTCGACCGAGAACGCGATGAGGGCATCCGCCGTCAGCGCGGTCGCGACGGCGGCGAACAGGGGCGCGAGGTCGCCGATGTAGACGAGCGAGTCGGCGGCGACGACGAGATCGAACGCCGCCGGCTGTTGGCGCCTCATGAGCGCCAAGGCGTCGCCGACAACGAGCGCGTGGTAGCCGCCGCGCTCCCGCGCCTTCGCGATCATGGCCGGCGAAAGGTCGACGCCGGTCAGATGGTCGACGCGGTCACGCAACGTCGCTCCCATGAGGCCGTCGCCACAGCCGATATCCAGGGCCGAGGCGAAGCGGCGGCCCGGCGCGGCGGCGCTCATGGCTTCGGCGATGAGGGCAGGGGCGCGGTAGCCGAGCGTCCCGGTCAGATGCGCTTCGAAGCGCGGCGCATATTGGTCGAACAGACGGGCGACATAAGCCGCGGGAAGGGAAGGCGGCGCATCTCCTCGCCCGATCAGCGCGAGCCGCACGGCGGCGCCTTGCGAGTCGGCAGGGTCGGCGCCAAGCGTCGAACGAAAGGCTGAGGCGGCGGAGTCGATCTCGCCCAGCCTCTCGCGCGCTTCGCCGAGGGCGAACCATGCCGCCGCCCAGTCCGGCGCGCGCTCCANNGCAAAGCGACGCTCGGCGAGAGGATCGCCCGAGGCGAGCGGATCGCGCCCCACCCGCGCGCTCAGCGCTTCCTGCGCCTCAAGCTGTCGAAATAGACGACGATGATGATGAGCGCGCCGGTGATGATCGTCTGCCAGAACGAGTTGACGTTGAGCAGGTTGGCCCCGTTGCTGATCGTCTGTAATATGAGAGCGCCGATGACCGGACCGTGGACCGAGCCGACCGCGCCGAAAAGGCTTGCGCCGCCGATGACCGACGAGGCGATCGACTGCAGTTCATCGCCCTGGCCCTGGGTCGGGTTGCCGATGCCGATTCGGGTCGCCAGCAGCACGCCGACAAAGGCGGCGAACAGCGAGCACAGGACATAGGCGACATAGGTGATCGCTTTGACATTGACGCCGGAGAGCCGGGCCGCCTCCTTGTTCGAGCCGATCGCGAACAGATAGCGTCCCCAACGGCTGTGATTGAGAAAGACGTGGGACGGAACGGCCACCAGGACCACCATCCACACCAGGGAAGGAATCTGGAACCAGCTCCCGTCCGTCCATGGAAAGCCGAGAAACGACGTGCGCGAGAAATTGGTGAACGCGTCGTTGGTGATCGAGATGGTCGCGCCGTTGGTGATCAGGAGGCCGATGCCACGCAAGGCGTACATCGTCGACAGCGTCATTATGAAGGGCGGCAGCCCCATCTGCACGACGCCGAACGCATGGAACAGGCCGATGCCGACGCCGATCAGGAGCGAAATCGTGACGGCGCCGGTGATCGTCGAGGCGAAGCCGAGGTCGTTGGTCAGCAGCAGGGCGACAATCATGCTGATGAAGCCTTCGACCGCGCCGACGGAGAGATCGATGCCGCCGGTGATGATGACGAAGGTCTGACCAATCGCCAGAATGGCGATGAAGGCGGTCTGGCGCAGCAGATTGGCGATGTTGTTGGCGGTCCAGAACGTTGTCGTCTCGATCGACAGCGCGAGCCACATGATGGCCAGGAGGCCTAGCAGGGTGAGACCAAGAAAGACGCCGAGGCCAGCGCCGACCGGGCGCGTTCGCGCAATTGTTTGATCGCTCATTCTCGCTGCGTTCCCCTTGCCCTAGACGCCGATCGCCTCGCTCAGAATTGTTTCGTGCGAGGCGTCTCTGTGATTATGACTTGCGACGATGCTGCCGCCGCGGAAGACGTGCAGCGTGTCGGCCAACTCGTAAACCTCTGGAAGATACGACGAGATCATGATGATGCCGGCGCCCTCTTTAAGCAGACTGGCGAGCAGCCGATAGATCTCCGCCTTGGTGCCGACATCGACGCCGACGGTCGGCTCGTCGAATATGAAGAGCTTGGCGCCGTGATTGAGCCATTTGCCGATCACCACCTTCTGCTGATTGCCGCCAGACAGACTCGAAACAAGCGCGGTCTGCGCCGCCGTCTTGATCTGGACATCGCGGATTTGCCTGTCGGCCGCCCTGACTTCTTTCGAACCGTTGATCAAGGGACCGAGGCTGAGGCGCTTGAAGATCGGCAGGTTGAGGTTGAAGCCGACGCCGAGATTGAGGCACAGCCCCTGGTCTCTGCGGCTCTCGGGGGCGAGTGCGATGCCGAGGTCCATCGCTTGGCGTTCGTTGCGGATCGAGACGTCGCGACCCTGCCAGGAAATGCGGCCGCTCGAGGCCGGATGGCGCCCGAAGACACTCTGGACGAACTCGCTGCGCCCTGCGCCGATGAGGCCGTAGAGTCCGACGATCTCGCCTTCGCGCACCTTGATCGAAATGTCGCGAAAGCCATCGCCCGAGAGCTTTTCGGTCTCGAGAATCGCCGCCCCAACCGGAATCGAATCCTTGTAGTAAATCTGTTCGATCGTACGGTTGATCATCAGCGCGATGAGGTCGGCCTCGTTCGTGTCGCCGATCAGGCGCGTGCCGACGAGCGCGCCGTCCCGCAGCACCGACACGCGGTCGCAGAGCTCGAACACTTCTTCCAGCCGATGGCTGATGTAGACGATGGTTACGCCGTTGGCTTTGAGCCGGCGGATTAACGTGAACAGGGCTGCCGCTTCCTGGCGGGTGAGATAGGCCGTCGGCTCGTCGAAGATGAGGAATTTCGCCCCTCGCCGTTCGGCGCGCGCCGTCGCGACGAGCTGCTGCTGGCCGATGGTCAACGACGACAGGATCACGTCGGCCGGCAAGGAGAACCCCAGATCGTCGAGCAGCTTCTGGCCGTCGCGCACCATCCGCTTGTGATCGAGGAGCCCCGCCCGCATCTCCTCGTCGCCGAGGAAGATATTGCCGGCGACGGTCAGATGCGGACAAAGAACGACTTCCTGGTGCACTGCGTTGATGCCGAGGCCGATCGCCTCGTGCGGATTGGCGAGAGGGACCGCCTTGCCGCGCCAGTACACCGCGCCGGACGAGCGCGGATGTACGCCGGTCAAAAGCTTGATCAGCGTCGACTTGCCAGCCCCATTCTCGCCGACAATCGCGTGGATCTCGCCCTCGTCGAACGCGAGGTCGACCGCCTTCAGGGCATGGGTTCCGCCAAACCGCTTGTCGAGCTTTTCGAGCACCAGGATAGGCGCGCCGGCGGCGGGCTCAACCGTGGCGGGACTGTTGAGATGTGTCATCGACCATTCGGCAAGGCGACAGCTTCAAGGAGAGGGCATCTTCGCCGCCCCGCGGTCCCCGCGCAAGGCCGCGCCAAGCCGCCGGCTCGGCCGCATCGTTGGCGGATTTCGGGGGAAGCCCCCTTTCCCGCGGGGCGGCAAAGGGGGCCTTGAGGAAAAGGTGCGACTATTTGACCTTCGGAAAGAGGAGGGCGTGCTGCTTCTCGCCGTCCATGTTCGCCTTGGTGATGAGGTTCGCGCCGGTGTCGACGAATTTCTCAACCTTCTCGCCCTTGGAGGCGGCGAGCGCGGTCTTGATGCCGTCATAGCCCATTCGATAGGGGTCCTGGACGACGAGCGCGTAGATCGTTCCGTCCTTGAGGAAGCCGATCAGCTTGTCGTCGCTGTCGAAGCCGACCAGCTTGATCGTGTCGGCCTTCTTGTTCTCGGCGATGGCCTGACCCGCGCCCTGGGCCATGATGAGATTGGACGCGAAGACGCCGCGCAGATTCGGGTTGGCGGTGATGAGGTCGGTCATAATGTTGAGCGCGGTGGTCGCCTTGCCGTCGGCGACTTTGTCGGCGACGAGCTTAAGGCCGGGATATTTCGCCGCGAGCTCTTCCTTGAACCCTTTGGCGCGCTGGTCGAGCGAACCGACGCCGGGCAGCGAGGTGATCAGTGCGACATCGCCCTCGACTTTGCCGTATTTCTCCTTGATCGCGTCGGCGAGGCCATCCGCTCCGATGCGCCCGCCCTGGACGTTGTCCGTCGTCAGGAATGAGGTGAAGGCCTTGGAGTCCGCCGCAGAGTCGATGCCGATGATCGGCACCTTCTTCGCGGCTTCATCGACCGGCTTGCCGAGCGCCTTGAACTCGGTCGGGGAGATGACGACCGCGGCTGGCTTTTCGGCGACAGCGTTCTCGAGGATCGAAATCTGGCCGTTGATGTCGGACTCGGACTGGGCGCCGAGCTCCGGAACCTTGACGCCGAGGTCCTGGCCAGCCTTGCGCGCGCCGGCCAGCACGATTTGCCAATAGTTCGATGTGGTGTCCTTGACGATGATCGGGATGGTCGGCTGGTCAGCGGCGTAAGTCGGCGCGCTGAGCGCGGCGGCCATGGCGACGGCCGCGGCGATAAGCATTGTCTTCATGAGGCTTCCTCCTTTGATGAGAGCACGTCCGCTCTCGTCTCCATTTGCATCTCCGGTCGCCCGGAGGGTGCTTCGTTTGGATGACCGCGGGGTCATCCCGGATGGGGTACGCGATTTCCGATTTCGGAAGCAAGCGCCGCTCTGAGCCGCGGCTGCTTGACCCGAAGATTGTGCGCCTTCGCGAGTTCGATGAGGCCGCCGAACCGCCGCTGCTTCTTGGCCTCGTGGTTGATCAAGATTTCAGCAAGGCGGTGGTCGAGAAAGGGATTGCTGAACCTTTCGACGACGGTCGCCCGATAAGCCTCGGCCTGTTCTTTCAGGCCGATCCCGGCGAACACGGGGAGCACTTCCTCGTCGAAGAGTTGATCGAGCTCGGCGCGGCTCGGCTTGTCCGCCATCGCTTCGCGCACTGTCAGCGTCGGAGCGCCGCCGGCGCGGGCCCAGATCTCCGCCAGATAGGTGTGGCCAAGATTGAGAATGAACAGCTTCAACCGCTCGTAGGGCTTGAGATCGCCGGTCACCGTGATCGAGGCGTGACGGCAGGGGAGCTCAAGGCCGGGCTGGTCCTCGATCGCCCATAGCGCGTAGGGCTCTGCGACTGCGCCGACCGGCTCGAGCGGCTCGGAGACGATGCGGTCGACGAGCGAATTGACCCAGACGCACTCGTCCCCGACCCACCGCCGCGCTTGCGCGGGAACGTCCCAGCGGCCGAGCACGCCGAGCACGACGGCGCGCAGCGCCTTGCCGTTGGCCGGCGTCAATTCGCATGGGAAAAGCGTGATCGGCTTGGCGCCGGCGCGATGGCGCGCGAGCATGAGCTTGGCGAGCTTGGCCGGGAACGACCGCGGCGGCCCGGCGTTCGGCCGGTCGGCCGGATCGATTTCGTAGCCGCGATCGGCCGTGTTCGACACGGCGCAGTGCGCTTCATTGAACAGGCGCTCGACTTCGTCCCATTGCGACGAGGCGTCGAAGCCGGCGCCGACGCTCGTCACCTCGACGTCCTCGTCGACGATTTTCCCTCCGGCGAGCCCCTTGACCTGAACGCGATAAGCCTTGCCCGCGGCGAAGGCGTCGAGGCGCTTGCGGCTCTCCTTGCTCGATGTCGTCTGTACGACCGCGATCCGGCCCATGGCCTCGCCGCGGGCCAGCGCCTGGCTGACGAAGAGATCGACATGCGCTTGCAGGAAGCGGCTGGTGCCGAACTGGAGGATCGGGAATGCGGTCAAGAGCCTAGATCTCAATGAGAGCCTTGATCACGCCCGTTTCGGGCTTGATCCAGACGGGAAAGCTGCCGGGCGCCTCGTCGAGCGAAACGCGGTGGGTGACGAGCGCCTCGGTCGGCACGAGTCCCTCACGCATCGCTTCGAGCACTATGGCGAAATCCTCGGGAGTGGCGTTGCGGCTGCCGAGCAGCGAGGTCTCGCGCTTGTGGAACTCGGGGTCGGCGAAGCAAATCGTGTCGCGCACGACGCTGACCAGGACGTAGGTTCCTCCATGGGCGACATAGTTCAGTCCCGCCGTCATCGACTTCACGTTTCCGGTCGCGTCAATCACGACGTCGAAGAAGTCGCCGGAGGTGAGCGCGGACAGCGTTTCACTCGCGTTCGGCCCCGCCGAGATCGCGTGATCAACGCCAAGTTGGTCGCGGCAGAAGTCGAGCCGGTCCTGGCGGAAGTCGAGGGCGGTGACCGAGCCGCCCTTCAGCTTCCCAAACAGCAGGCAGCCGATGCCGATCGGTCCTGCGCCGACGACGAGAATNNAGGAATTCGATCATCGCCGCCTGATCGAAAGTGATTCCGTCCGCCGGCGCCACGTTGGCTTCCGGGACGCAGACATAGTCGGCCATGCCCCCGTCGATGTGCACGCCCAAGACGGCGATGCGCTGGCAGCAGTTGGTCTTGCCGCGCCGGCAGGCGATGCAGACGCCGCAGGCAAGATAGGGGATGACGTAAACCTGCTGGCCGACGGCGATCGCGCAGCCCGGTCCGGTCTCCGCCACCTCGCCCGACAATTCGTGCCCGATGACGCGCGGATATTCGAGGAACGGATGCGAGCCTTCGAAAATGTGAAGATCGGTGCCGCACACGCCGGCGCGGCGGATTCGCACCAGCACCTGACCCGGTCCCGGCGAGGGTCGCGGCCGGTCCGAAATGGCGATGTCGCCTGGACGGTCGCATACCAGCGTCCGCATCACCGCCCTCCCAAACTGGAGCTTCTGTATGTTATGGACAAAAACCTCTTGCTATCGGGCAAGTCAATCTGTTTTTTATATAAAATCGCCAGTCGCTAAAGACAGGCCAAATCGGAGGGCGCCGCGAGGTGAAGACCAACACCGTCTTCAAGCGGGCCCACAATCAATGGCTGGCGCGCCTCGGCGCCTGTGCGATCGGCTCCGACATCGGATCCGAGCCTTACTGGGCGGAAGCCCTCGCGGTCAGCCGGACGACAGTCCGCGCCGTCCTGGCGACGCTGGCGGGGAAGGGAATCCTGGCCCATGACGGCAGGCGCAAGGTGCTTCTGCGCCGCCCCGTTCCAACCGACCTCTACCCCGGCCTCGAGACCGAGCAGCTCGGCGCGATCGTCGAAAAGCGGTTCATGAAGTGGATCCTGGACGGTGATTGCAAGCCCGGCCAGCAGATCAATGGGCTCGAACTGGCGCGCCAGTTCGGCGTCTCGACCTCGGCGATCCGCGACTATCTCAACCGCTTCAGCCAGTTCGGACTTCTGGAGCGGCGGCCGAGCGGAAGCTGGGCGTTCAAGGGCTTCACCAGCGAATTCGCCGAGGAACTGTTCGAGGTGCGGGAAATGTTCGAACTGCGCTCGGCGCAACGGTTCGTCGCGCTCGCGTCGGACGACCCGGCTTGGGGAGCGCTCGGGCGCATCAAGCAGGAGCATCTCGTCCTGCTCGATGAGGCGGAAAGCCGATTTGCCGACTTCTCGGAGCTCGACGAGCGGTTCCATCGCCTCATCAACGACGCTTCGCGCAACCGCTTCATCGTCAACTTCTACGATCTCATATCGATGATTTTCCACTATCATTATCAATGGAACAAACGGGACGAGAAGCAGCGCAATGTCGCCGCCATGCGCGAGCATTTGATCTATATCGACGGGCTCCAAAGCCGCGACCGGGCGAGGGCCACGGAAAGCTGCCGCGCCCACATGACGACCGCGCGCGCGACGCTCATGTCCTCGATCGGCAGTTGGGGCGCGAGCCGTGAGCTGGGCGGGGAAGCGCCGAACCGCGCGCCGGCTGGTCAATCGGGCGGTTGATCTTTTCGCTGCTCTCTGGTTGAAGGAAGGCCATGCGAATGTGGTCGACGACCCTCACCCTTAGCCGCCCGGCGCGCTAGACGCGCCGGGACGCATATCTTCGCCGCCGATTTCCTCAAAATCCGACAAGCCACTCGCCATCATCGAAGCGAAGCGCCAAGGGCAGAATATCCATGACGCGCTGCGCCAGGGTATCCAGTACGCCCAAC
>PLUH01000056.1 GCA_003164825.1 Hyphomicrobiales bacterium | reverse complement strand
ATCAACGCCTTCAACCCAACGGCAGGAATGTTCGAGGGCGCGATCGACGTCAACACCGGCGCCGGCGACTCGCCGGGCGGTCTTTGGGATCTTACTTTTGGCAGCGGGGGTCCCGCCGGCGACCCAATGACCCTCTACTTCACCGACGGCATCAACGGGGAGAAGGCTGGCCTGTTCGGCGCGATATCAGTGCCGGAACCGTCGACTTGGGCGATGATGCTGCTGGGGTTTGGCGGCCTCGGCATGCTGGCTGCGCGCCGGCGGCGCATGTCGCTGACGAATGCCTAAACGCGGGTGTCGGGAAAGGAGCCGCCTGAAAGCAGCGCGGGTCCTTTCCGCAGTCGAGGGACGCCTGCCGCGCGGCTACGGTCTCAAGCGTCTTGTTGATCTTCCGATGGCTTGGCCAAACCAATGGCGGGCGGTCGGGCTCAAGTCGCCGGCTCGCGTATAGCGATCGATGAGCCGTTTGATCGGTTCTTTTCGCGCCCATGTTTGCCCCGCGTGGCCACTTGCCGTCTCGCGACCGCAACCCTGCGGCGCATAGCAACTCTGGAAACGGAAATTTGCGGCCAGAGACTTTGCGGGCACAGGCGCCGAGAAAGGTCTCTTGAACGCGCGAAACCGACAGCAGAGACCGGTCCTCCGCGCACAGGCTCCGGAAATGCCGGGCTATTTCCGGCCGTAGGGATTCACGTCGATTCGCGCCGACTGCTTGGTGGAGCTAAGTGGATTCGAACCACGAACCTCCGAAGTACCGGACTCACCTGCGGCCCTTGGCGCCTTGAAATTTCCCAAGCGTCAAGCGGTCCCACCGCGATCGCACCCTCTCGGGCTCACCAGGGAGGTTCACTACCATTCCTGGCTTGCTAAGGAACCCGCGCGCGGGTTCGGCTAGCGACGATCTCCGCCATGATCTCATCGGCGTTCTGGACCAGCCTGCGGGCCTGGGATAGGTGAGAACCATGGGCGCGGCGATCACGTGACACGCGGCAGCAAGAGGGTGCGACTCCTGCTGGTTGCCGGGGCGCTCCTAATGATGACCGCCTTCGTGGCCTTTGCAGCGGGCCTCCACCGGCAGGCGTTGTGGCAGGTGGTCCGGGCCTGCGTGGCCGATTTCAAACTGACCACCGCTCCTTATCCGTGCCTTGCGGTCAACCTCTCGGGTGGCGAAGAGCGTGGTTATGTCGTGCTTCGACCGCCATTGATGCATGACCTGATCTTGTCTCCGACGCGCCAGATCGTCGGTATCGAGGACCAGTTTCTACGATTGCCCGACGCCCCTGCCTATTTCGACGCTGCATGGCGCGCCCGATCGTTTCTTGCCGACGCCGGAGGGCGTCCGCCGAATCGCGACTCGGTGGCGCTCGTCGTCAACTCCGCCGCTGAACGAACCCAGGACCAGCTCCACATCCACATTGGTTGCCTTCTTCCAACCGTTCAGCGGGCCATCGCGGCAACCGCGCCCCGGGTCCAGATCGCGGGGTGGACGCAACTCACCTCTGTCGTCCGACATATCGTGTTCTGGGGGATGCGGATCCGGGGGACGGACCTTGCGGAAGTCGACCCATTTCGGCTCGTCGCCGGGGAGTTTGCAGATAAGGTCCGCGACATGGGCAATCTAACGATCATGGTCGCGGCCGTTCGCGTGGAGGGAGAAGACGGATTTTTGATCCTCGCCTCCTATCTAGGGGCGCCACACTCATGGTGGTCGGTCGGCGACAATGAACTCATCGGTCCGCATTGTCCGACCGACGCGGGTCCGGATGTGCCGCCGCTTCACGACGGCTAAGTCAGTCCACTCCAAATTTGCTCGACTAGCCACTTCGAGCGCAGGGCGGCGCCCTCAAAACAAAACGGCCACCGAGTCGCCTCGACGGCCAATCTGCGATTGCTGCGAGCGCCTTTGCCGGCTACGCGGACACTTCAAGTCACGGGCGCGTGCATTTCGTGATCTCGCTTGCGGGCGACGACAGCGAGATGCGCTACCGGCTGCTGGGCGCAATCAAGTCCGAGCTGTGGCTGATTTTGCGGTTGTTTATCCCGCCGCATCTTCCGCCGGCGGGCGCTCGGGCTTGCGCCGCGCGGCGATCATTTCGGCGAGGATCGAAAGCGCGATTTCCTCCGACGAGATGGCGGAGATGTCGAGCCCGGCGGGCGCCTTGATCGCGGCTAGGGCCTCAGCCGGCACGCCTTCCAAGGCGAGCTCGCGCTTCAGCGTCTCGGCCTTGCGGCGCGAGCCGACGAAGGCGCGATAGCGCGCATGCATCGCGGCTGCGCTTTTCAGCGCGGCGCGGTCGCCCGATCCCTGGGTCGAGATGACGACGAAGGCGCTCTCGCCGGCTTCAGGCGGCGCCGCCACGCCGACGAGGCGCTGAACGCCCGGTTCGAACCGCTCGTGCTCATCCGAGGCCGCTGCGACAGCGACGACGAAGCCCATCGACGGGGCGAGCCTGGCGAGCGCGACCGCGACCGGAGAAGCGCCAAGAATCAGAAGACGCGGGCTCGGCAGCACCGGCTCGACGAAGACGTCCATCGTGCCCTGGCTCGGGCATGAATTCTTGGCGTAGAAAACGCCGCCGCGCTCCTCGCCCGCCGCCGCGCCGAGTTCGACGAGCGCGTCTTTCGGCGCGATCGAGACCAGCCGCGACCGGCCGTCCGCCATGCATTGGCGCGCCGCCTTGACCACCGCGGCGCGGGCGCAGCCGCCGCCGATCCAGCCCTCCTCGATCGAGCCGTCCGGCCCAATGAGGGCCTTGGCGCCCGCCTTCGCGGCGGTGACCGAGACTGTGCGGACGACGGTGGCGAGGGCGAAGGCTTGGCCGCGGGCCTGACGCTGAGCCGCCTGCTCGAGGACGCCCATTGTCATATCCTCGCGAGATAAGGTTCGAGGGCCGCCAGGCTCTCGAGATTGTGCGCCGGCGCGAGTAAATCGAGGTAGGGCAGGGCCGCCTGCATGCCGCGCGCGCTCGGCTCGAAGCCGCGGCGGCCGGTGAGCGGATTGAGCCAGACGATGCGCTTGCAGCGGCGCCTGAGTTCGCGCATCGCCGACGCCAAGACCTCCGGCGGGCCAGTGTCGTAGCCGTCCGAGAGGATCATCACGCAGGTGCGCGAATGAATGACGCGGCGCGCGTGCCTGCGGTTGAAGGCGGTGAGGCACTCGCCGATCTTCGTGCCGCCGCCGACCCCGGCCGCCATCAGCGCCAGCCGGTCGAGCGCGCGCGCAGGATTGCGCTCCTTCAGCGCCGACGACACGTGCGCGAGCCGGGTGTGAAACAGGAATGCCTCGGACTCGCGGAACGCCTGGCTCACGGCGTGCAGAAAGCGGGTGAAGAAGGCGACATAAGCCTCCATCGAGCCGGAGGCGTCGAGCAGCGCCACGAGCCGCAGCGGCTTGATCTTGCGCCGGCGGAACTTGAGATCAAGCGGCTCGCCGCCGTGAGCGACGCTGAGCCGGATCGTCGCCCTGAGGTCGAGCCGCCGCCCGCGGCGGCGCGCGCGCTCCCGTCGCGCCCGCTGCACGAGCCAGACAGACAGCTCCTGGGAGGCAGGCGCCGGGAGCTCGAGCCGGCCCAGCGTNNGCTCGCGCCGCGTGAGCCTCGCCCGCATCGCGTGCGCGAACCGCTCGGCGACCTCGGCGGCTTCTGCGCGCTCCCGCTCGCCCTCGAACGCGGCGATGTCCTTTTTCGACAGCGCCTCGTGCGCAGACGCGCCGCCCTGCCGGCCGCCGCCTTCCGCCGCGCCGTCATCGCGTCCGCGGGCTCCGCCGATCTGGCTCGGCTCCAGCCGGGCATCGTTGGCGCTGGGCCCATGCTGGAAGCGCCGGGGCGAACGGGCAGCCAGCGCCTCGGCGTCGATCCTGACGACGCTCCTCACTCCCCGCGCGCGCCAGAAGGCGTCGAAGAGTTCATCGAACCGCGCGAGGTCCGAGCGACGCGATGCGAACAAGGCGCGTAATCCCGCGCGCAAGCCTTCGGGCCGGTCGGCCAGAGGGCCGGCGATCAGCCGCGCGGCGTCCTGCGCCTCCGCCTGTCCGATGATGAATCCGGCGTCGCGCAGGGTGACGACAAAGCCGGCCAGGCGCCGGCGCATCGCCGGACCTGGGCCGGAGCCTTCGACGGCGAAAGCATGGGCGCCCATCACGCGACCTTGCCGACGAGCCGGCTCGTCGTCTCCGGGCTGATCGCCGCACGATCCTCGCGGGTCTTTAAGAGCGCGATCAGCGTCGCGTGGACGATCTCCGGCTCCTGGCGCAGATCCTCGACCCCGAGCCCGGCGAGGGTCGCCGCCCAGTCGAGCGTCTCTGCCACCCCGGGGACTTTCTTCAAATCCTCCGTGCGCAGCAATCCGACCATGCGCGCGATCTGGACCGCGAAATTCGCGTCGAGCCCGGGCTGGCGGGCGAGAAGAATCGCCGCTTCGCGATCGACGTCGGGAAAATCGAGATAGTGGTAGAGGCAGCGGCGGCGCAGCGCGTCGGAGAGTTCGCGGGTTGCGTTCGAGGTCAAGACCACGCGCGGGATCGTGAGCGCCCTTATGACGCCGAACTCGGGAATCGTGACCTGGAAGTCCGACAGCAGCTCGAGCAGGAACGCCTCGAATTCCTCGTCGGCGCGGTCGACCTCGTCGACCAG
>PLUH01000053.1:3998-5770 GCA_003164825.1 Hyphomicrobiales bacterium | reverse complement strand
ATTGAAAAGTCTCGATCGGTGGACAGAGACCGCCCTTGGATTTCCTTGCGCCCGATTTGGATTTCGTTTCGGTTCCCTTTTGATTTCCTTCTTGTGGATTTGGAAATCCTTCCGCCGCGGGATCCGCGACACGGCCCTGAGCGCTCGGGGCTCAAGCGCCGGCGTAGCGAGCCGCCGGCTCCTCGCGATCGGGGGCGCGGTTGAGGTTGGCGGTTCTCGCGCCCGCCTTCGGCTGGAAGTCCGGGAGCTGCCCTTGGAGCCAGGCCGGCAGGAAGGCCTCGAGCCAGGCGGCCACCCGGCCGTCGTGCTGGAACCAGCCGCCGAGATGCTCCGGGCGGCTCAGCGCGCCGGGGCGGGTCAGCCGTTCGGCCCCGCGATGGGTCCAGCGGCACATCATGTGATAGGTGACCTCCGGGTGGAACTGGAGGCCGACCGCATGGCGGCCGTGGCGATAGGCTTGGTTGGGGAAATTATCGCCGCCAGCGGCGAGGAGCTCGGCGCCCTCGGGCAGATCGAAGCCGTCGGAATGCCATTGATACACGGAGCGCGGGAACGTGGCGTCGCACAGCCGATCGCCCGCGGCCGTCGGCTCGATCGGGTAATAGCCGATCTCGCTGCGCTTGTCTTCGTAGCTGAACACCCGCGCGCCGAGCGCGCGCGCCAGCATTTGCGCGCCGAGGCACACCCCGAGCGTTGGCTTCCCCTCGGCGAGCGGGGTTTCGAGCCAGTCGATCTCCTGTCTGACCCAGTCGAGCGTGTCGTTGGCGCCCATCGGTCCGCCGAACACGATGACGCCGTCGTGTCCGGCGAGCGTCTGCGGCAGCGGGTCGCCGAGGCTCGGCCGGCGGATGTCGAGCCTCACGCCCATGGCCCTCAGCACCGCGCCGATCCGGCCCGGAGTCGAATGCTCCTGGTGCAGGACAATCAGAACGGTCGGCCGCCGGGCGAGGCTCGCCATGGGCATTTGTCAGAGCTCCATCTCGATCGACGCCCCCCGCCGTGATCGATTCGCAATGCTAACCTAGGAACGCAAGTTCGGCGCCACAAGCTTAACGAAAGGTGAACCGGGCGCCGACGGCGCGCGCGTTCCATTGGCCGCAATGCCGCTCTGCTTGCCTAGCCCTCCCTGCGCCGATATACAATCGCCTTCCCGCCGCGGCAGCGCCGCTCCCATCGTCTAGCGGTCCAGGACGTCGCCCTCTCACGGCGAAAACAGGGGTTCGAGTCCCCTTGGGAGCGCCAATAAAATCAATAAGATAGATCGAAACACCAGCGGTCTGTCCAATATGTCGGCAAAGAGCGCTGTGGAGAAGGAAAACAAATCCGGACTCCAGCCGCGATCTCGACCTGTAAATCAGCTTAGGGAACATCCGGGGATAAAGCGCCCGCATTCATCGCGAGTCGAAGACGCGGGCGGGACGCCTCAGGCGACCTTTCAGGCCGCTGCTACGACAGTCTCGCGCGCGCGAGACGGCGCGCGCGGGGGCGCCCGTCGCTTATCTTCCACTGTCTCTTTTCGCGGCGTCACTCGGTCGCGCGTCTGCCCGAGCGATCGTGGGCGGTGCATTATCGCACGCATTCCAGCCGCGGTGCTCCGTCCGCCGTGCGCTTTCGCGAGAGGCGGGGTGCTCGTTCCACCCAACATTAGCCATGTGCCTCCGTAACTCTTCAACCGCTATCAGGGGCCGTGTGCGGCCGCTCCGGCGGCTTTCGGACCGGTCGGCGGATTCTGGCCGCCGCTTTGATCTTGGGCCTTTTGGCCGCCGCTTGGA
>PLUH01000053.1:0-3990 GCA_003164825.1 Hyphomicrobiales bacterium | reverse complement strand
AATGTCTATCAGTGGAATTTGCAGCCCACACTGCCCGGCATTTGCGGCGGCGGCTTGCGCGATAGCCGATTCCTGCTCCGTGATCTCTAATTTTGATATTTGAGGAGCGCCATTCGCGGCGTGAACGGCAACGCGAANNGGATATTTCCGGCGGAGGCGACGGCCGGCGCAGTCGGATCCTGATGCAAGGGAGCGTTGGCGACGCCCACCCCAATGCCCGGCTCTCTCGGCATCGCAAGAATTATCGCGTCAAAGCTCCCCTGAGGCTGATAAAAAGGGCATCCAAACCATTGGATCCCTCTGTCCTTTAGTCTGGTTATGAAGTCGACGAAGCTGACCCCTTCCGCGGCAGGCGGCGTGATCCAAAAGCGCGACGTCAGGTCAACAACGCCGATAGTTCCAGGATAAACAATTGAAGCAAATCTAGCTTGCGCATCGGCTCCGCTTCCCCCAAAAAGCTTGTCATCGTTCGCAACATAAGCGTTCATCAGCGACGACACGTCTTCCAGATAGTCGTCGGCCTGAATCGGGGTTATCGATGCGCGCGCTCCGGTCTGACCAAGGAAGTGATCGTGTATTGAAGCCTCGGTGAGCNNGAAGTTTTTATCCGTCTCGGTAAAATTATAGTCTCTCCCAAGCATCGTTTTGTATGACGAGCACTTGTCGCCAAGAGTTCCTGGAGTAACGTCCTTGAAATAGTCCAGGACATTCTGCTCGATTAGGCCGTAAAAGTCGTGGAGCAATTCGCCGTGGCCAACCAGTTGCGTACTTACGTCATTAATAGGTACGATGACAAGATCGACTTCGCTCAAAGGCCTTCCAGGTCCGATGTAGGCGCCAATCTTGGTTGGTTGATGGATCGACGTACGCAGGTGGGCCGGATTTTTAAGTTGAATTGGCGCCTTACCTATTCCGTCGATGGCGGTGCTGATCGGAGCAAGCAACCCGGCGCCCTCCGTGATTGGCTTTTGCAACGCGCCATGAAATACGATTGACGACGCGCCAGTGAAGAATGTCGCCAAACTATCAACGAATTGACCAAATTGAGTTGGGGCAATGGTTGTTGATTGCAAAAGGGTAGGGACAACCAGACTTGCACCTCAGGCGAGGCGTCGCGGCCTTCCCCTTCGAGACGTGTTCGGATAGTTACGTTTATAACCGTCGCCGTCAGTGCTGCGGCGGCGTCGATCAACGGGAAAAGATTCGTGCAGAGCGCTTTGAAATTCCTTCTGGCGGGAATGGCGCTTGTGATTATTGTCGGGCTTGGGGCAATTTTTTATTCCCTCTACGAGAGCGGCCAGGAAACAAGGAAACCCGCGGCTGGCCAACAGCAAGCAAACGCCCAGGGAAAGTCGCCTGCGGACCCCGCCTCCGCCCGATGCCCGGTAGCGAATCCCGGGAACGGGTATGTCAGCGGCAAATATATCTACCGTCTTTCAAACCAAGCGTTTCCGCCAAGCCCCTCGCTCGAGAAAGAGATTCATGATCGCTACGGAAACAATGCCGAGCTCGCAGACTGGGCCGATCTGAAGGCGATGCTCGTCAGCGAAGACGACATTCGCAAGTTCATTCAGGACACGGATATCCAGCTTCAAAGCACGAATTACGATTGCGACAA
Source organism: Hyphomicrobiales bacterium (assembly GCA_003164825.1). Lineage (GTDB taxonomy): Bacteria > Pseudomonadota > Alphaproteobacteria > Rhizobiales > Beijerinckiaceae > Roseiarcus. The sequence goes on along the minus strand of PLUH01000053.1, from coordinate 2,372 downwards.
CATTCTGGTCAGCCGGTCAGGCAGCGAAACAGTGCAAGGATTGCACTACCACCTGGCCCGGCACGACGGCAGAGCGCCTCCGGATTGGTCCGTTCTCGACAGCGTCGGCTCCAACGATATTGATCTTGGGAGGTGGAACCATTCTGGACAAGCCTTACTGAGAATGCCACAGGCGCAATGAATCTCCATCCATGAGCAGTCTTCAGAGGTCTTTGGCCAGCCAATACGCGAGCGCTTGCACGAGTTGGGTCACACGTTGGCGATTGGATCGCTCGACCAACGTCTGGTCGATCGCCGAAGCCTGATATTTTGTCGTCGCCCGCACCGGCCATTGCACGTTCCCGATCATCGCGACGCCGCTGATGTTGTCCCGAGCCGAGCTGTCCTTGATTGGCCCCAGAGTGAGATAGTCTATCCGCACCACCAGGGCGCCGCCCTGCGCCGTCATGCGGCCCGCCAGGGCTTGGGCAAGTTGCTCCGGGAGTTCCTGCTGCACCCACGAGGCTGTCGGGTCGCCGACGTTTGCGCGCAAAGGCGCGACATCGACTCGAATATTGCGGACCGGAAGGCCCGACTGGGCAAGAGCGCTTTGACACGCGACCGCTGCGAGAAGCGCAAACGCGGCCCGACGGATCGAATCACGCGTGGACATGATCTGGCCTCCAGTCATTGGTCAGCGGCCAGCGTAGAAGCCGCTTGTCTGCGCCTGATGGATGGGATCCTGGATGGCGGACTCGCCGCTGAAGGCCCAGTGGGCAGAGGGGTTGGGCGGCTGGTTGGCGTTGCAGCCGGCGAGCGCCACCGCCGCGACAGCGAAAATGATCGGAAGGCGCATGGGCGCACGCTCTGATTCGTCTGAAACGACGGGTCAAGGCCGCCCGCCGGCGCCATCGTCGCCGTTCCGAGGCTTGGAGGCAAAGAAATGGCCCCGCAGCTTTCGCCGCCGGGGCCGGGCCAGCGGGAGAAGCTAACCTGACTGGATACGCGGCGCAGGCCGCCTTGGATCACACCGCCGAGGCGCCATCGGCTTTTTGCCCTTGCGCCGCCGCTAGGGCGGGGCCGTTCGAGCGGCGCCGGCGGCCTCAGCGATAAGCTCGAAGGAGCGCAGCCGTGCAGGATGCTCGTAGACGTCGGAGACGACGATCAGTTCGTCGGCCCCGGTTTCGGCGACCAGCGCTTCGATGCCGGCGCGAACCGTCTCGGGAGAGCCGATGATGGAGCGGGCGAGCATCCTTTGCGCCTGCGCCTTCTCCATCGGCGACCAATAGCTTTCGATGTCGTCGATCGGCGGCTGGCTCAAGCCCCGGGCGCCGCGAAAGATGTTGGCGAACGACATTTGCTGGGTCGTGGCGAGGCGACGCGCTTCGGCGTCGCTGCCGGCGGCGATGATGTTGACGCCGACCATTGCATAGGGCCGGTCGAGTTGCGCCGACGGCTTGAAGCGGCTGCGATAGATCTCGAGCGCCGGAATGAGCAGGTCGGGGGCGAAATGCGATGCGAACGAATAGGGAAGCCCAAGCTCGGCGGCGAGCATGGCGCCGAAATGGCTCGATCCGAGGATCCAAAGCGGCACTTCGGTTCCCGCGGCCGGCACCGCCTGGATTCGCTGGCCCGAAACCGCCGGGGCCAGGAACGCCTGCAATTCGAGAACGTCCTGGGGGAAGGTATCGGCGGCTTCCGGCGGACGACGCAAGGCGCGCAAGGTGAACTGGTCAGTGCCCGGAGCACGGCCGAGCCCGAGGTCGATACGGCCGGGAAAGAGCCGCGCCAGTGTTCCGAACTGCTCGGCGATGACGTAGGGCGCGTGGTTCGGCAGCATGATGCCGCCCGCCCCGACCCGGATGGCCGTCGTTCCGGCGGCGAGATGGGCGAGCACGACCGATGTCGCGGCGCTGGCGATGCCCGCCATGTTGTGATGCTCCGCCACCCAGATGCGGCGATAGCCCCATCTCTCGGCGTGGGCGGCGAGATCGCGGGCGTTGTAAAGCGCGGCGCGGGCGTCGGCGCCCTCAGTGACGCGGACAAGCTCGAGGATGGACAGTGGCGTCATGGATAAGGTGACATTTCGGGCATCTCTTCAGCCGGGCCTTCGGGGCCTCGTCGCTCCCCGAGCCGCCGCGCGCCCCAACGCGCGCCTCGACAACACAAGGCCATAGGGGGCCAAGGCGACCGGCGCTGCATAGCGTATTGCCCGGAGTCCACAACAATGGTCAACAGGATCGCCTCGATTGGCCTCGCCGTCGCGCTCGCGCTCGCGCCCATGGGCGTCCTCGCCCAGACCGGCCAGCCGGCCGCTTCGGCCAGCGCGGCGTCGGCCATACCGAGAACCGGCGCCGGGGCAGGATCGAACGCGGCCCGGACGAGGCGCAGGG
>PLUH01000104.1 GCA_003164825.1 Hyphomicrobiales bacterium | reverse complement strand
TGGCGTCGGGGTAGGCGTCGGCGTCGGTGTTGGCGTCGGTGTCGGCGTGGGTGTTGGGGTAGGCGTCGGCGTCGGTGTTGGCGTTGGGGTAGGCGTGGGTGTTGGCGTAGGGGTAGGCGTCGGCGACAGGGTCGACGACAACGACCAGTTTTCGCTCCCGGCGCCGCCGCTGCCCTCGACCAGCGTATAGGCGTAGGCGCCCGCTTCGACCGGCTGGCCCAGACTGAACGCGCTCGACGTCGACACGCCGCTGATCGCGACCACCTCGATGCCATTCGTCGTCAGGGCTCCGAGCCCGCCGACGTTGGTGACGAAGAGGCGCGTCGTGCCGGACGCGTTGCCGTTGATCACCAGTTGATCGGTCGGGGAGCCGTCGCCGCCAAGCGTGGTTTCGAGCGCAACCGACCCGCCCTGGCCGACAAAATTGCCGTTGATGACGACCTGGTTGCCGACCACGCCGTTGGCCATCGTGATCAGGCCGGCATTGCTGAAGGTCGCCAGGCCGCTGAACGTCGTCGTCACCGGAGTCATGGCGCCGCTCGCGGCGGCGACGATCGTGCCGCTGGCGGCGTTGGTGAGCGTATCCGCCCCGCCGAACGCGTTGGTTCCCCCGGCGACGTTCCAGGTCCCATTGTTGGTCATCGCGCTGGCGGCGGGACCTGAGATATTCACTTCGCCGGTGATCGTGCCGTTGTTGACGATCGTCGCCGGGCCGCCGTTGGTCGCGATGGCGACATCGGTCGAGGCGCCCGACAGGTTCTGGATCACGCCGTTGTTGGTGATCGCGATCGGCGCGCCATATTTCGAATAGGCGAAGACGCCCGCGATTCTGCCTTGGACGAAACCGGTCGAGGTTACGGTGATCGACGTCGTCGAACCGGCCTGGCCGAAATTCAGCGCATCGATGCCGGCGCCAGTCGTTCCGGTTACCGATCCGGCCGCGGTGATCGACAAGGCGCCAACCGGCGGCGCCGCCTGCCCGTAAGCGCCGAGTTTCGCATAGACGCCGTTCACCGAGCCGGTGACCGGACCGTAAGTCTTGACGGTCACGCCGCTCCCGTAGGCGCTGTAGGCAAAGATGCCTGATCCGTTGGAGCCGGTGACGGTCCCTGTGGTCGTGATCGACAAGACGCCGGGGCCGTAGTCCACGCCGACGACGCCGTACGTCCCTCCCGCAACATTCTGGGCGTGAATTGTGACGCCCAGTCCGGACTGGTAGCCTTTGCCGATCAGCCCGTAGATGGAGCCGCCGCTTACCGTTCCGGTCGTCGTAATGGTGAGGGAGCCGCTGCCGTGGTTGTAGGCGCCGATGCCTTCGACGACGCCGCTCGCGCCCGCGGCGTTGATCGCAAGCGAGGTCCCATAGTTCCTGGCGAAGATGCCGCGGGCGCCGCCGACGACCTGGCCAACGGTCGTGATCGACAACGCGCCGGAGCCCTGGTTCGCGGCATAGACGCCGAACGTTCCGCCGGAGACATTGCCGGCGGCGCTGATCGTCAATGAGGTTCCAGCGTTCCTCGCCTCGATGCCTGCGCCAAAGCCGCTGACCGGTCCGCTGGTCGTGATCGACAGCGCGCCGCTGCCCTGNNTGATCGTCAGCGACGCGCCGTAGTTTTTTGCCGCAATGCCCGAATTGTATTTGCCGTAGACCGCGCCGGTCGTCGTGATCGACAACGCGCCCGAGCCTTTGTTGAGCGCGCTTATGCCGTAGTTCGTTCCGACCACGCCCACGGCGCTGATCATCAATCCTGCGCCGTAGTTTTTGGCCTGAATGCCGGAAGCCGTGACGCTTTGGAGAGCGCCGCCGCTGACGCTTCCGGTGGCGGTGATCGTCAGATTGCCGGCGCCGAGGTTCGTCGCATTGATCCCATAGCCATTGCCTGAGATCGTCGAGACGTAGGCGTCGGTGAAGCCGAGGCCGGTCCCTGCCGCCGTGGTCGACAGATCGAAAGCGTCGCCGGTGGTCGTCGCGATGCCGAAACCGGGGGTCGAGGTGACGACCAGCGGCGCGGCCGCCGGGGCGGGGCTGAGGCTTTGGGTCGTCGTTGTCGATCCGGAGCAGGCGTATGTGCCGGCCGGGCCCGACGGGGCGCAGTCGGCATAGACGCGCCGGCCATAGCCGAGACAAAGCGTCCCCAGCATCGCCGTGCTCAACAACAGCCGATGCCTCGGCCCACGCGAAGGCGGAGCGCCGGTCATCGGTTTCGCCACCGCGCTACCCTGGAATCGGGCGGATTTGGATAGGGGCGTCGATAGGCGCGCGAATCGTCACGATCTCCGGCCCGTGCGTAGGATTCGCAGCAACCTCGCCGGGCGAACTTGGGCGAGGCTGAATTTTTGCCGGCGCCAGATTCGGGCGGAGGTTACGCAAAGCCGCCACGGGCGGAGTTCTTTGCGCCGTTGGTCTGGTTCAGACCTGATATAACCGGCGGCGCCGGATTCGAAGCGCCAGGGAGTCATGCATGCAAAACGTCTCGTTCAAGGCCGGAGACACGATCATCGTCGAAGGCGACGACGGCGACACGGCGTTCTTCATCGTCAGCGGGTCGGTCGAAGTCATCATCGGTCAGGGCGCCAACGCCAGGGCGGTCGACACGCTGCAAACGGGCGAGGTGTTCGGCGAAATGTGCCTGATCGAGCCCGGGCCGCGATCGGCGACAGTCAGGGCGGCGACCGACACGGAATGCCTCGCCGCTTCTTACGAAGAGTTCATTGCCGCGATCGAGGAGAACCCGGCGCGCGCGGTAGGCTTCATGAAGACGCTGGTCAGGCGGCTCCGCCTGATGAACGATTTGATCGAGCGGGCAAACCCGAGCCGGGGCGGGTTTCGCGCCCTGTTTCTCGATTGGCAGAAATCGGCGGGGCCCCACAAACTCGCCCCCGAGGCAGCCGCCCTGTCCTGGACCATGCTGTGGTGAGGCGGCGACGAATTCAGGATTTCGGCCGAGCGCCAGGGGCGCCGCGATAGCGCAGCGCGCAGCCGCAACAGAGCGAGGAACGAAGGAATGGATATCAAGCGAAGCGGGTCACAGCCTTCCGGCAAAGGACCGGTGGAATGGTTCACCGGCGCGGTCCGCATCGATCCGCTGATCAGCCCGCCCGATCCGGCTCGCGTCGCCGGCGCCCTGGTCACCTTCGAGCCCGGCGCGCGCACGGCCTGGCACACCCATCCGCTCGGCCAGACCCTGATCGTCATGACCGGCTGCGGCCGGGCCCAACGGGAGGGCGGCCCGATCGAGGAAATCCGGCCGGGCGACGTGGTGTGGTTTTCCCCCGGCGAGAAGCATTGGCACGGGGCCGCGCCGACCACGGCCATGAGCCATATCGCCGTCCAGGAAAAGCTCGACGGCAAGGCCGTCGACTGGATGGAGAAGGTCACTGACGAACAATACCGGGCCTGACTTCCATCCCGGGACGCCCGTGACATGCAGAAGCGCAAACCCGGCCGAGGATCCGGCTCGCGTTCCATTCCGCTGGCCGACCGCCAGCTCTGCGCTGCCGATCGCGCGCCGCATCTTCAAGGAAACCGGAGTCTGAACTCATGAGCGAAGGCATCAAGGATAAAGTCGTCGTCATCACCGGGGCGAGCAGCGGGCTCGGAGAAGCCGCCACGCGCCGGCTGGCGCAAAACGGGGCGAAGCTGGTGCTGGGCGCGCGGCGCCTCGACCGGCTTCAGACGCTGGCCAACGAGCTGTCGCTGGGAGGCGACGCGGTCGTGCGGACCGACGTCACCCAGCGCGCCGAGGTCAAGCGCCTCGTCGACCGCGCCGTGCAGTCGCACGGGCGCATCGACGTGATCATCAACAACGCCGGCCTGATGCCGCTCTCGCCGCTCGAACGGCTGAAGATCGACGACTGGGACCGCATGATCGACGTCAACATCAAGGGGGTGCTCTATGGCGTCGCCGCCGCGCTGCCGCACATGAAGGCGCAAAAGAGCGGCCATATCATCAATGTCTCGTCGGTCGCCGGCCACAAGGTGCGGCCGGGAAGCACCGTCTATTCGGCGACCAAGACCGCGGTGCGGGTCATTTCGGAAGGGCTGCGGCAGGAGGTCAAGCCCTACAACATCCGCACCACCATCATCTCGCCGGGGGCGGTTGCTTCCGAATTGCCCGATAGCGTCACCGAGCCCGATGTGGCCGAAAACGTCCGCAAGGTCTACGAGAACGCCATCCCCGCCGATTCCTTTGCGAGCATGGTCATATTCGCCATGAGCCAGCCGGAGGACGTCGACGTCAACGAGATCCTGTTCCGGCCGACGAGGCAGGAATACTGAACCGACGGCGCCGCGCCGGCGCGATGACCTGAAAAGCAACTGAGCGCGAGGTCAAGAGGAACGGACCCGGCGACCGGGTCAGCGGCGCGAAAGGTGGGTAGGGCGTGGGCGATCAAACCGCAGATGAAAGGGACGACGACCAGCCGATCAATCATTCAATCCCGGACTTCTCGTTGGTGGTGCTCGTCGGCGCCCCGGGTTCCGGGAAAAGCAGCTTCGCTCGAAAATGGTTCCGACCGACGGAAATCATTTCGTCCGATCATGCTCGGGCGCTCGTCAGCGACGACGAGCGCGATCAATCCGTCTCGAGTGACGCATTCGATATTGTTCGCCTCATTGCCGAAAGGCGCCTGAAAAATCGTCAGCTTAGCGTGATCGACGCGACGAATCTGCATTCGTCCCAGCGTCGCTTTTGGACGCAAATCGGGCATCGATGGCAGGTCGATGTCGTCGCGATTGTCCTCGATCCCGGGCTCGATGCGTGTTTGGAATGGAACGACGCGCGGCCGGACAGAAGAGTTGATCCCGCCATCCTCGCGCGTATGGTCGAGGAACTTGGCGAACAGCCGCCCATTGAGGACGAAGGTTTTCGGTTCATTATCCATCTGCGTTCGCGAAACGAGATCGTCAGAGCGTCTATTCAACGGACATCGAGGCCGACTGGCGCCGCTGCGGCCGACGCCGGCGCGTGAGACCGTCGGACGCTCTCTGGGATTCACGAAGCCATTGTTTCGCCTCGCCTCTTGACGGAGCAGCGCCAAAACCTTACCGCTTATTCGGTCAGGGCAGGATACGGCCTGTGGGCATGAGTTCGTGCCCGATCCTTGCGTGAATCACATTCTCCATCCGCCCTGACCCTCTCCAGCATGCCAGTCGTCAAATTCAACGAATTGCAAAGTTTCGGGCACCTTTCGCTCGTCTGGGGCGTTGCGGTCGAAGATCTGACGACGATCAACAATTCGGCGGACCAGTCCGGCTGGTACTCGGAGATGCAAATCCCGAAGCGGGGCAAGGCGAATCGCGATAAGTTCAGGACGGTCTACAAAGTCGAATGGGGGATCTTAAAGCAATTACAGAAGAACATCTCCCGCGATATCGACGATACGAACTTATTCCCTGACTGCGTCAAAGGGTTTGTTCGCGGGCGTTCGGCGATCGGCAATGCCAAGGCTCACGTCGATCAGCGCGTTATCCTCCATGCGGACATCAAAGATTTTTTCGACTCGATCACGACGGAGCAAGTTCTCGGCGCGTTCATTCGGCTCGGATGCAAGAAGGATATCGCAACCGTTCTCACCAAGATCTGCACCTTGAACGGCCGACTGCCGCAGGGGGCGAGCACGAGCCCGGTTGTTTCGAACCTCGTTTGCTCCGGTCTCGACTCCGACCTGACCGCCTTCGCGTCCCGGCAGGGCGCGCGCTACACGCGCTACGCGGACGACCTGACCCTCTCCACCAGTGGGACTTCAAACGCCAAGGAGTTTCGCGGCATCGTCGACGCCGTTCGCGGCATCGTCGAATTGCATGGGTTCAAGCTCCGCGAAGACAAAACGCGCACCCAGAGGCGTGGAAAGAGCCAATATGTGACCGGCCTCTGCGTTGCGGCTCCAAGCGAGCCTCGGGCGCCCCCTCGGGTGAAGCGACGGCTGCGCCTCGAGCTTTACTATGCGAAGAAATTCGGAATCCAGAACCACTTGTCCCGTGTCAACCTCGAATGGACAGAACTGCGCCTGCGCGCCTATTTTCGCGGATGGATCGACTACCTTCATTCGGTGCCCGCCGAGAGCGCACTGGCGCAGCGGCTTCGCAAGCAGCTCGAATCCCTTTAGATCGCCTGCGCCTCGGCGNNGAGATAGTTTGCGATTTCCACCGCGCTGTCCTTTGGGACTCCGACGTGTATCGAGGAAGTCCCGACGACCGTAACCGAGTCCATCGAGTTGATCTGTTCGCGATAGTCGCTTGCGGCCTGCGATATGCTCTGCCAAAACGGCGCCAGGCGCGGACTGAGCACAAGCCGGATCGAAGTGTCGGGGAGGCCGCGCAGGCGATCGAACAGCGCGCCGTGCAGCAGCTCCAGAATCGTGTCGGCTTCGCTCTTTTGCGCCCAAAACGCGGCGTCCGCGAAGCTAACGTAGCCATCCCATGGTAGGACTGCAAGTTCATCCGTGACGCGGTCACGGAGCGGGGCCTCATCGTTCTCGTAACGCAGGCCTGCGCGCCGCACGCGATCGACTAAGTCTGCGTTGGCGACGAATGCACGATCAATTGCGAGGGTCGCCTTGAAGCGCGCCATTCGCGACGACAATTCCTCCGGTTGATCGACTGCGACGCAGGACACGAGTTTCACCTTTTCGGCTCCATCGAAACCCGACGCGTCGCAAGCGAGCAGGATTTCCTTCTTCGTCGCATCTGCGTCCTTCACTGATATTGAGGTCGATTTCGACTGACGTTGCGCCTGGAGCGTCGTCAGAAATTTCGCGGTGTCGTCCGCGAGCTGGCTCAGCCTGTTGAGGAATCCGTCCGAGCCGACTTCGAACTTCCGAGACTTCTTGGTCACCGTGTCGATTTCGAAGAACCAATAGCCGGGCTCGTCCACCGGATACTGGTTATGATAGTCGTTTTCGAGGGGTTGGATTACGACTTTCCTGACCGCCAGGACACTGTTGCCGACGGACCAGCGCCCCTGCAGTTTTGCCTGTTCTCGAAAGGAATTGACCTCCTCGCCGCAATATTTCGGTGAGTTCAGATACCCAGGCGAGACGATCGGCACCAGGACGGCCGAAGCGCAAACGATTTGACGCAATGCGGGAGCGAGCTCTGAGCCGCCGTCGAGTTGCGGGTCAAGGAAGACTGCAGACGGTTGTCCAAGACATTGGTTTAATGTCGCCTCGAACGCCTTATAAAACCGAGTAACCCAGCCGTGGCCCTGCATGCCGTCGAGGCCAATGTCATCGAGATGCCGGTAGCTGATGAAGCAGTCGTGTTCAAAGCCTTGTAGGAAACTCATCGCGATCTCCGATGTTCTCCAATTCCAGCTGACAGTCTCGCCTTCCGATCGCGATTGCCGCGCCTGCGAATGCCGCGCGATAGCGACGTTCGAAATCCGACCCAGCGTGGGTTTGCCCGCATTGCCCTGGCGCCAAACGCTGACACACCCCAACCCTCGGTCAGGCTCTCCATATTAGCTTTGGCGTAAGCCAGATTCCGGTCCTCGGCAACGAAAGCGATGGCGGAATTGACGAGGCTCCTTGTCACTCCGCACTTTTTCCAGCGGATACTGGCCGTCCAAAGGCGGCCGCTTTTGTTTTTGCACCACCACGTTCCAGCTGCTGGCCGAGCACGGAGTTCCCCATCACCGACATCGCGCTGGCGGTCGGCTATCGGACCCCTCGTCGTTCGCCGCCAGCTTTGGAAAGACCGTCCGCGTCACGCCCTCGGAGCGCCGTCGAGGCCTGTGAAGCGCGGCGGATTCCCTAGAACTCCCGCTTGTGGCGAAGAGCAAGGATTCAGGGTGGGTTTCGCAATCGATCTCAGTGTCGTCTATTGTTCATAATGGGACGCTAATCGAAGATGAGCAGGGAGCGCCCATGTCGGATATTTCAGCGGACCTTCAGCAGGAACTGAACGAATTGCAGGCCGCCTACAAGGCTGCGGTCGACGCGTGGGTGAAAGGGATCCGCGAGGAGGAGGACCTCGCCTCAGGCAACCACAATGTCGCCGAGCTTGATCAATGGGAGGCAGCCCATTTTCGCGAGCATAAGCTGCACAAAGAAGCCGACTTCCGGAAGCGCCTTTACGAGGACGCTCTGCGCCGCGAATTCTTCGGCTTCTGATCCCGGAGCCGGCTCGCCTTCAGTCCAGCCAACTTGCAGATTTCGCAGCGACTTAAATCGAAGCGCGTCCTCGCATCTTCTGTTCGGCCGGCGACGTTGAAGAGCGAAGTCTGAAAAACGCCGTGGCGCGACGGCGCGCGCTTGACGGGGGCGGCGGTTTACCGGTCAGGCCGCGCCGGCGCGTCCCGAGATTCAACTGATCTTGACAGGGCGTCGGAGTTGACGCCAATTCGGATCGACGGACTCGGAGGGCCGAGGCGTGGCATCGGCGCGGGCAGGCCGTCCCCAGTGGCCTTGTGGAGCGTCCGACTTTCGGATGAACAAAAACGTTGCCGATCCTGCTCAAGCCTATCGTGGCCTGATCGCTGGATACACCGATGCAATCCGGGCCAGCGATTTCAAGGCCAACATCGCGATCCTGTTTGTCGCCTTCATGATGGGTCCGGTGCTGGGCAATTACACGAACTTTCCCAAATACCTGCCCATTCCCTTCGTCATGCTGCCGTTCCTGATCGTGTACCTGTGCCTGTTTGCGGTGCTCATCCCGCGCTATCCCAAGCGCGGCGCTAAACATTTCATCGTCTCGCGCAACGCCGCGGTCAGCGATTTCGCCAACGTCGTGGAGGCCGAGGACGAGATCGAGCAGTTAAAACTGCGCTGCTCGGTCCTGTCAGAACTGCTGTGGTGGAAAACCCAATACATCAGAATCAGTTTCATTGTGTCGATGGTGAGTATTGTTTTCACCATATTCCTGCTGATGTACGTGTGGTATGCTTGAGCGAAGGTCCGAGGCCATGATCCATTCGCTTCCCGGGCGCGCTCGGCCGCTTGAGTCGCGGGGCCGCTGATGGCCAGGGACCGCAACGCCCAGCTGCGCAATCTGATCGTCGGCTACGGCGATTCCATTCGCCTCAGCGACATCAAGGCGAACATCGCGGTGCTCTTTGTCGCGATCATGATGGGCACGGTTTTGGGGTTCCGCGCCAACTACCCATGGTATCTCAAAGTGCCGGTGCTGCTGGCGCCGTTCATCGTTATTTTTTTCTGTCTCCTCCTATCCGTCTATCCACGCTTTCCCCGCGAGGGCCGTAGGCGCTTCCCGATCTGGCGCAATTCGACGCCGGAGGATTTCGAGTTCATCGCCGATCCGGTGCTTGAAGTCGAGGACCTGCCGGCTCGCTGCGCGCTCCTGTCCAGGCTGCTCTATTGGAAGACCGTCACGCTTCAGGCCGCCTACCTCGTTTCGATGGCGACGATCGTCGGAGCGGGGGTGCTGATGTTCGTGGCCTGGAAATGACCCCGCCCGGATCGGCGCAAAGATTCGGCGACCGCCAGGGGATCGCGCTCGGGGCTTGAGATCGCCCCGCGCCGGGCAAAGAATTGCGGCGCTCGAAGCGGCCGCGATCGATTTCATTTCCGGCAAGCTGCGCGCCGCCATCGCCGGCCGTCGTGTGGCCCCCGCCTGACGGGCAAGGTAGAACCTCGTCGATCGGCAGCAGGNNGCGCGATGGGGTTGCTGGCCCGCGCGCTGGCGAGCGAACTGACGGGGCCGCTCACGCGGCGCTTCGCCGATCATGGGGCGAAGGATCTGAAGCCGGTCGAAACCGGCCTCGTCATGCTGCGCGGCCGGGCCGGGGGCGACGGCGCGCCGTTCAACCTCGGCGAGGCGACGGTCACGCGCGCGATCGTCGAGCTGCCGGGCGGCGAGCGCGGGTACGCCCACATTCTGGGCCGCGACGCCGAGCTGGCGCGGCTGGCGGCGATCTTCGACGCGCTGTGGCAAAAGCCGGATCAGCGCCGGACGGTGGAGACCTGCGTGCTCGAGCCGATCGCATCGCGGCTCGAAGCCGCGCGCGCCAGGAGAAGCGCCGAGATCGCCGCCACCCGGGTCGATTTCTTCACGCTCAAGCGCGGCGAGGACGAGCCATGAGCGCGATGGCGTTCGCCGATCCGGCGTTCGAATCCCAGGCGGCGTTTCGAGCGATCCTGAGGGCGATCGCTTCGCCTGGCGCGATCGAACCCTGCGGGCGAGGCCTCAAGCCGCCCTCGCCCCTTTCGCCGGCCGCCGCGGCGGCGATCCTGACGCTGGCCGATTTCGAGACCCCGCTATGGATCGCGCCCTCGCTGGCGGAGTGGGGCGAGGCGGCCGCCTATCTCAAGTTCCATACCGGCGCTCCCCTCGCCGCTTCGCCTCGCGACGCGGCTTTCGCCCTCCTCGACCTTGAGCGGGACAGCCTCGATCTCAAGAGCTTCGCCCAAGGTGCGCCGGACTATCCGGACCGCTCGACTACCGTCGTCGCTGAGACACGCTCGCTCGCGCGCCGGCCGATGATGAGGATTAGCGGTCCCGGCGTGCGCGGGATGGCGGAAATCGAATTCGGGCCGACGCCCGGCGACTTTCTCTCCCAGTGGGAGGCGAACCGCTCGACCTTTCCGCTCGGGGTCGATCTGATCCTGGCTCATGGCGCCGAGGTTGCGGTTCTGCCGCGCTCGGTCCGCGTCACCGGAGGCGAATGATGTATGTCGCGGTCAAAGGCGGCGAGCGGGCGATCCGCAATGCCCATGCGCTGCTCGCCGACCGGCGGCGCGGCAATCGCGATACGCCGGAACTGACGACCGCGCAGATCGACGAGCAGCTTGCGCTCGCCGTCGATCGGGTGATGAGCGAGGGTTCCCTTTACGATCGCGGCATAGCGGCGCTGGCGATCAAGCAGGCGCGCGGCGACCTGATCGAGGCGATCTTTCTCGTCCGCGCCTATCGCACTACGCTGCCGCGCTTCGGCTTCGCCGAGCCGATCGACACCGCCGCAATGACGCTGAGCCGCCGCGTTTCTGCGACCTACAAGGATTTGCCCGGCGGGCAGGTGCTGGGGCCGACGTTCGACTATTCCCATCGCCTGATCGACTTCGGTCTCGAGACTGAGGACGCGCCGGCGCCGACCGCGCCCGCGGCTACGGCCGCGTCGGACGCGCAAGGCCCCTCGCCGCGGGTCACCGATCTCATCGCCCGCGACGACCTGATCGAGCGCGAGCTCGCGCCAAGGCCAGGCGCGCCGGTCTCCGACATCACCCGCGACGCGCTCGCCTTTCCCGCCGCGCGCGACGCCCGGCTGCAGAATCTGGCGCGCGGCGACGAGGGCTTCCTCCTCTCACTCGCCTACTCGACCCAGCGCGGCTATGGCCGCACCCATCCGTTCGTCGGCGAGATCCGATTCGGCGAGGCGGCGGTCGAGATGTTCATCGACGATCTCGGCTTCGCCGTTTCGATCGGCGACATTGCGCTCACCGAATGTCAGATGGTCAACCAGTTCACCGGCGGCGACGGGCGCCCGGCGCGCTTCACCCGCGGCTATGGCCTCGCCTTCGGGCAAAGCGAACGCAAGGCGATGTCGATGGCGCTCGTCGACCGCGCCTTGCGCGCCGACGAATTCGGCGAAGAGCATAAAGGTCCGGCGCAGGACGAGGAGTTCGTCCTCTCGCACTCCGACAACGTGCAGGCGACCGGCTTCGTCGAGCACCTCAAGCTACCCCATTATGTCGACTTCCAGGCGGAGCTCGCTCTGCTGCGCCAGCTCCGGCGGGACGGCGGCGCCGTCGCGGAGGCCGCCGAGTGAGCACACGCGCGTACAACTTCGCCTATCTCGACGAGCAGACCAAGCGCATGATCCGCCGCGCAATCCTGAAGGCGATCGCCATTCCGGGCTATCAGGTCCCGTTCGCATCGCGCGAGATGCCGATGCCTTATGGCTGGGGAACCGGTGGCGTCCAGGTCACCGCCTCGATCCTTGGACCGGACGATGTGCTCAAGGTCATCGACCAGGGCGCCGACGACACGACCAACGCGGTCTCGATTCGCGCCTTCTTCGTCAGGACCGCGGGAGTGAGGACGACGACAGACACCAGCGAGGCGACAATCATCCAGACGCGCCACCGGGTTCCCGAAACGCCGCTGAGCGAAGGTCAGATCCTCGTCTATCAGGTGCCGATCCCCGAGCCGCTTCGATACCTCGAGCCGCGCGAGACGGAGACGCGCACCATGCACGCGCTCGGCGAATATGGCGTCATGCATGTGAAGCTGTACGAGGACATCTCGCGCCACGGGCATATTGCGACCACTTACGCCTATCCGGCGCGCGTCGCCGGCCGCTACATCATGGACCCGTCGCCGATCCCGAAATTCGACAACCCGAAGCTCGACGATTGTCCGGCGCTGCAACTCTTCGGCGCCGGGCGCGAGAAGCGCATCTACGCGATCCCGCCCCATACGCGCGTGGTCCCGCTCGATTTCGAGGATCATCCATTCGAGCGCACCAAGTTCGATTCGGCCTGCGCGCTGTGCGGCGCGACCGACTCGTATCTCGACGAGGTGGTGACGGACGATGCCGGCGGGCGGCTGTTCGTCTGCTCGGACACCGACTATTGCGAGAAGCGCCAGGCCGCCAAGCGGAAGGACGCCGCCGAATGAGCGCCGCCCTGCTCGTCGCTGGAGGCATCTGCAAGCGCTATGGCGCGATTCAAGCCTGCCGCGACATATCGTTCGAGATCGAGGAGGGCGAGGCGCTGGCGATCGTCGGCGAATCC
>PLUH01000256.1:6807-26131 GCA_003164825.1 Hyphomicrobiales bacterium | reverse complement strand
CGGCAATCGCAAAGCTGCCAAGGAACTCCTGCCCCATCTCATCGAGTGGCAGAAGCGCAATGGCTTTTCAGTGCAACTCGCTTGCGAAGCCACGCTCAACATCGCCAAGAGTCCCGACCTGCTCGAGATGATGCGCCAAGCCTATTTCTGCACGATCTTCTGCGGCATCGAAACACCCGATCCAGCCGCGCTGCACGCGATGTCCAAAGACCAAAACAACACGATGCCGGTGATGGAAGCGGTCAACATTATCCACAGCTTCGGTATGGAGGTCGTTTCGGGCATCATCATGGGCCTGGATTCCGACACGCCGGAAACGGCGGATCGGATCCTCGAGTTTGTCGAGCTCTCGAATATCCCGCTCTTGACCATCAACCTGTTACAGGCGCTGCCGCGCACGCCGCTCTATCGCCGGCTGCAAACGGAAGGCCGGCTCATCGACGAACCGGGTCGCGAGTCGAACGTAGACTTCAAACTGCCCTACGACCAGGTGGTCGAGATGTGGCGCCGGACATTCACCGCCGCTACCACGCCGGAAGCGCTCTACAAGCGCTTCGCGTACCATATCGATCACGTGTTTCGCAACCGGATCACGCCCCCGAATAGCCCGCAGCGCGTCAACCCCCGGAATATCCGGCTCGCCTTGCGGATCGTCGCGAATCTCTTCGTGCGCGTCGGTTTGCTCAGCGATTACCGCGACGTGTTTTGGCGCATGGCCCGCAAGGCGATCCGCCGCGGCGACTTCGAGGTGATGATTCACATCGGGATGGTTAGTCACCACCTGATCANNCGGCCGCGCGAACGCATCGTTCTACTCGACGAAGGAGCGGTCGGAACCGGAGCTGGTCGCCTCGTAGCGCCGTCGGGGGTCAGGCGACTCAGGGCACGCTTCCCTTTTGGCCCGCTGGCCAAGCGCAGGCCCTGAGGACTTTGGGACACGTCGCAAGGGATTGCCCTTCGACGAGAAAGCTAGGTCGTACCGATCCGCAGCCCAGGCGGTGATGATGACAACTGAAACTCGCACCTCGGTTGAAGACCGCGCGGCCGACGTACTCCGCGCCAGCAACTACAATATTTACGTGGATTTGCAGGAGCCCGGTCACGTGCTCCTCGTGCACGGATATAGTGGCGCGTTCGATAAGGTNNAAGCCGCTCTACGGAAGCTGGAGCGGTGAGGACGACGCGGATCCAATCGTGCGACCGTCCGACGCGACGATCGAGGTTCTCAAGAAGCGCGGATATCTCACGGGAATGACGCGCGAAGACGAGCGCGGCCGCTTCGACGCTTTCGTTCGAAGTCAGCACGAATTCGACATCAAGCGTGGACCCGGTTATCTGTTCATGCCGACCTACGACTGCAATTTACGTTGCGCGTATTGCTTTCAAGACCACATGCGGACGGACTCGGCCTACGCGCATCTCCTTCGTATCATGACGCCCGCAATCGTCGACCGGATCGTCAAGTCGACCGTCGGCATCGAGGCCCGTCACGGCGTCTCGTACGGAGTAGGGCAGAAGCGCTCGGTCATGCTTTTCGGCGGCGAGCCGCTCCTCGAGCGGGCGCGCGAGGGTGAGCGCTTCGGCCACGGCGCGCGCCGCCGCGACCCGCGCCGCCATGCCCGGCGGCGTAGGCGCCGGCGTCTCCGGACGCCCGGCATGAAACCCGCGCGGCTGTCGCGCCAAACGATCCTCACCACGAATCAAAGTTGCCGGCCGCCCACCCTGAGTCTATACGCGAAATCCGCGGCGGACTTGCGTCAGGCTGGCGGAGGGACGCGAGGGCGTGAGCGGCCGACATTTTCTCGCCAACGGAAGCTGGACGCGAGCGCAGTCATGAACGCCAAGGTTCCCGATCAGCCCGCCCTCCCGCAAGCCGACGCGCCCGCCCGTCGCGACTTGCCCCCAGCGGCGCGCCGGGCGCTCGAGGAAGCTGCGGCGCGCCGCGCCGAGCCCAAACCTGCCGCCCCACGCGAGTTCAACGGCCGCGGCGGCCCCGACCCCGTGCGCTATGGCGACTGGGAGGTGAAGGGCTTGGCGAGCGACTTCTAGCTCGGCAGGAATGCGCTACTTAGCATAGTCGGGATGGTTTAAACGGCTCGTTTTATTCACCTCCGCGTGAGAGCGGCGGACCGGCTTCGTCAGCCGTTTGTGGAACGAAAGTCCGCTTGCCTCGGACCATGTTCAAATCGCGACGAACAATCGTAACTGCTGTAGCGCCAATGCCGCCGGTGTCGACGGCGTAAAAGAACGGAATATCAGGTCCGATTTCGAACCGTTGGGGGTCAAAGCTTTCGGATAGTGAAACCCGATCAACGGGAAAGAAGGGACCATCGGCTTCTCGGCTGCCGCGTAAAAACAAAACGCCACCCGGCCTAAGTATCCGTGCAATTTCTTCAGCATACTGGCGCCTTGGGCGCCAGCTTATATGATGAAAGCAACCACGGTCAGCAATCAGATCAAAATAACTATCGTCAAAAGGCGTTTTCAGGGCGCTGCATTCATGCCAATCAACAACCACGCCGCGATCGTGAGCACGCTGTTCGGCGAGCAGGAGCGCCTGTGCAGAAAAGTCGAGGCCGTGAGCCTCATAGTTCTGCTCGGCGAGGAATATCGCATCGGCTCCCGTTCCGCATCCCAAGTCAAGCACCCGGGCGCGCGCAGGGAGCTTGGCTCCAAGTATGTATGCAATCATTTCAGTCGATGGAGAGGAGTGATCCCATAGGCTATGATCGCCCAAGCGGTAAGTCTCGGACCAGGCCACGGCAGATGACTGCCCTTCGCTCTTGATGTTGGCCAAAAATCGTTCCCAAGCGTCGCTCATGACAGTTCTTCCGCGGCGGTCCGTCACCCTTCGTCTGGCGACGCCAGCCATCGTGAACACGCATCGGAGGAGTCCTATTCGAGGGACGAGACTCTTTTCGCCGAGGTCAGACTTGGCGAAGGCAAGATGCGTTCGAGGAAGCCGCGGCCCGGCGCGCCGAGCGCAAACCGGCGGCCCCACGCGAGCTCAATGGCCGCGGCGGCCCCGATCCCGCGCGCTACGGCGACTGGGCNNGAAGGGGTCAGCTATGCGCGCGCGCCGGGCGCCCCGCGCCGTTGGCCTTCGACGGCTTATGCGGCTTGGCGGCCGCCTCGATTCCGGCGATGAACTTGCGAATGCGCGGCGCAATCTCTTTGCGGAAGCGCGAGCCGTTGAAGACGCCGTAATGGCCGACCCCCTCGGCCAGATAATAGTGCTTCCTCGACTCCGGGATGTTGACGCACAATTCGTTGGCCGCGCAGGTCTGGCCGACGCCTGAGATGTCGTCCTTCTCCCCTTCCACGCTCAGGAGGCCGGCGTTCCGGATCGCGGCGAGGTCGACCCGCTGCCCGCGGTGGGTCATCTCGCCTTTCGGCAGCGCGTGGCGCACGAACACCGTCTCGACCGTCTGCATGTAGTACTCGGCGGCGAGATCCATCACCGCGAGATATTCGTCGTAGAACTCGCGGTGCTTCTCGACCGGATCCTCGTCGCCCGAGACGAGATGATTAAACATGTCGAGGTGAGCGGTGACGTGGCGGTTGAGATTCATCGCCATGAAGCCGGAGAGCTGCAGAAAGCCCGGATAAACCTCCCGGCCGAAGCCGGGATAGGGGAATGGCACGGTGTGCAGGCAGTTGCGGCGGAACCATTCGACCCCGCGTTTCTCGGCGAGCTTGTTGACCTCGGTGGGGCTGCGTCTGGTGTCGACCGGGCCGCCCATCAAGGTCATGCTGGCCGGGGCGTTGGCGTCGCCGCTCGCCTCCATCAGCGCGGCGGCGGCAAGCAACGGCACCGACGGCTGACAGACGCCGATCGTGTGGACGCCCGGGCCGAGAAAAGCCAACATCTCGCGCAGATAGTCGATGTAGTCGTCGAGGTCGAAGGAGCCGGCCGCCAACGGAACCATGCGCGCGTCCGTCCAGTCGGTGATGTGGACATCGAAATAAGGCANNGCGACGATCAAGAGCTTCGGCTGACTAACTCCATCCGGGAAATCGGGCCGGACGAAGCGAAGCAGATTGCAGAACGGCCTGATCCAGACGACATCCTCGAGGACCGGATGGACGATTCCGCCGACCTCGATTTCGCGCAGTCCGAAGGTCGGCTTGCCGTAGCGGCGGGTCATCCGCTCGAACAATTCGGCGCCGGCCGAAATGTTCTTGCCCAGCGCGGTGCTGGAGAGCGGATTCCACGGATTACGAAAGACGAAATGGGTCGCGTCGGACACCGCGCGCGCCGGCGCGAGAGCGGCGTGGGCCATCTCGTAGAGATGATAGGGGTAGCTTGGAGACATGCAGATGGACCGGTTACCGGAAGAGGCGCGAGCGAATCCTCTGGCATGTCACTTATAGTTCGCATGCGAACATATCAATTGAGTCTAAAGGATAAATCCACAGGCGCCCGAGCGTCGCACGGGCGCGCCCTCCCCGCCCCGAGCCCACTGGGGAAGGTGGCCCGAAGGGTCGGATGGGGTGCGGAAATCAGGGCCGGATCGACGGAAGTTGGCCGGGACGGTCATGCAACCCGACTTGCGTCGCGGCGGCGGGCCACACCCCATCGGGCGCTACGCGCCACCTTCCCCCGCGCGGCTGGGGAAGGGAAGTCCTCGCGGGAAGCGGATCAGGCGCCGGCTTGAGTCTTCACCGGGACGCCCGCATCGGACAGCATCGCTGCGAGCTCGCCCGACTGGAACATCTCGCGAACGATGTCGCAACCGCCGACGAATTCCCCCTTGACGTAGAGCTGGGGAATCGTCGGCCAATTGGCGTATTCCTTGATCCCCTGACGAATGTCCGCGTCCTCGAGCACGTTGACGCCGACGACCGGCGCGCCGACATAGTCCAGGATCTGGATAACCTGGCCCGAGAACCCGCATTGGGGAAATTCCGGCGTTCCCTTCATGAACAGCACGACCGGGTTTTCCGAGATCACCTTCTCGATACGTTCGCGAACATTCGGCATGGCGCAGATCCTCATCCGAGCGAGAGTCAAGGTCCCGCCCTCTTTACACGTTTTGATATAGCGCGCCGGCGCGCTCGCCGCCAGCGCGCCCCTGACAAAAAGTAAGAGCCGATCAACCGCCCGTCGTGTTCATATGACGCTCAGTCGCCGGCGCCGCCGATCGCGCGATGACGAAATCGTGGCCCTTGGGCTTGCGCGCGATCGCCGCCCGGATGGCCGAAAGAAGCGGCGCATCCGAGGCTGAGCGGCGCAGCGGCTCGCGCAAATCGGCCGCGTCCTCCTGGCCGAGGCACATATAGAGCGTTCCGGTGCAGGTGACGCGGACGCGGTTGCAATTCTCGCAGAAATTATGGGTAAGCGGAGTGATGAAGCCGATGCGCCCGCCGGTTTCCTTGACGTTGTAATAGCGGGCCGGACCGCCGGTCGCGTAGCTCGACGGGGTCATCGAGAGCGAGCTTTCCAGGCGGGCGCGCAATTCCGTCAGCGGGAGGAACTGGTCGGCCCGGTCGCGCTCCATCGCCCCGAGAGGCATCACCTCGATGAAGGTCATATCGAAGCCCCGGCCATGCGCCCATTCCACGAGGCTTAGGGCTTCTTCTTCGTTGAAGCCTTTCAGGGCGACCGCGTTGATCTTGATCTTGAGCCCCGCAGCGGAGGCGGCGTTCACGCCCGCCAGGACGGCGCCGAGATCGCCCCAGCGCGTCGCCTGGCGAAACTTGTCCGGGTCGAGCGTATCAAGCGAGACGTTGATGCGCTTAACTCCGCAGTCGACGAGTTCGCGGGCAAAGCGGGCGAGTTGCGAGCCGTTGGTCGTCAAGGTCACTTCATCGAGCGTTCCCGCGGCGAGATGCCGGGAAAGCCCATGGAACAGCGACATCACATTGCGCCGGACCAGCGGCTCGCCGCCGGTAATGCGAATTCTCCGGGCGCCCAGGCCGACGAAGGCCGCGCACAGCCTGTCGAGCTCCTCGAGACTGAGCACGTCGCGCTTCGGCAGGAAATTCATGTCCTCGGACATGCAGTAGACGCACCGATAGTCGCACCGGTCGGTCACCGACACCCGGACATAGGCGATCGCGCGGCCGAACGGATCGACAAGGGGCCGGACGGCGGGAGGCGCGTGCGCGTTCATCGCTCAAGCATATAGACGCGCGATTGATCGAAAGAAAGGCGCCGGCTGGAGCGCCGGCGCGCAAAAAAGCGCCGTTCTTTGGTCCTCTACGCGTTCAGCGCGTCACGACCACCCGCGCGCCGACTTTCGCCCGCCCGTACAAGTCGATGACGTCATCGTTGGTCATGCGGATGCAGCCGGACGAAACCGCCTGCCCGATCGTGTCGGGCTCGTTCGAGCCATGGATTCGGTAGAGCGTGCCGGCCAGATACATCGCCCGCGCGCCGAGCGGATTATCGATACCCCCTTCCATGTGACGCGGGAGGTCCGGACGGCGCCTCAGCATCTGGGCGGGCGGCGTCCAGTCCGGCCATTCCCGCTTGTACCCGATCCGGGTGACCCCGGCCCAGGTGAACCCCGGCCGCCCGACGCCGACGCCGTATCTGAGCGCCTGATGATCGGGGAGCACGAAGTAGAGGCGCCGCTCCGAGGTGCGGATGACGATGGTGCCGGGCGCCTCGCCGCCGTCAAACGGGACGGTTTCGCGCGGGATGGGAGTTGCGACCGGCTGCAGCTGCGAATCGAGCGCATTGGCGAAGACGGGCGCCGTTCCGGCGCTCAGTAAGAGGCCGGCCCAGACGGCGGCGCGGATCAGATTGCGGCGCATGATTCCCCCATGGAGACAATCGACAACGGACCCGCTCCAGCCCGATTCGGCGCGGTCGCGTGATTATTGCGGGAAAGAGGCGCCATGCAATGAATTGTGCCCGACGGCGAGTCACGAATCCGTCAATTGCGTCAAATTGTGGCGAAGAAGACACAATCGAGGCCATGTCGCAGCGGACATATCAGCGCGCCGGTGCGCCTTTCAGCGCGCGCGCAGGTCCGACGTGTTTGACCCTACTGTCTCGGTTAGGGCGCCCCGCCGGCGCCCGTTCCCCAATAACGCAGCCGGGCTCTCACGCACCAGAGAAGAGATGGGAGACATCGGCCACGCCGATGAGAAGCAACAAAATATTGACGGGAAAATTTCCTTGTTGCGAAGCCATGAGCCGTCTGCTCAACTACCCAATCCGGCAATGTCCGCGATCAAGCTGGCTTTCGGCGAGGGAACCAAGGGGGCTACTGATGAAAATATTATGTTCTGTAACGGCGGCGGCCGCGTTCGCGGCGTTTGCGACCGCAGGGGGGTCCGCGCATGCGACGACCACCACGCTCGATTTCACCGCGCCGGGCATCAGCGGGTCGCTCCAGCTGACCTACGGAACCGCAACCGACGCAAAATATCCGTCGGCTGGCTTTCCGGAGACCGCCTATGAACTGACCGGCATCAGCGGAACATTTTCCGATTCGAATCACGGCCTCAATATCGTCGACGCGCCGGTTGTCGAGTTGTACACCCTTACGAAGACCGGCCCGGCGGATCCGGCCAACACGGGCGCCCCGGCTGATTTAAGCTCCATTGACCCGTCCGATCCGAACAGCCTTCTACCTTTCTTTAGTTTTGGCGCCGTGACCTACGACAATCTTTATTGGCCCGGGGGCGCCCCAATCTCGGCGTGGGTTGCAGCCGATTGGCCTTTCTTCGGCGGTCCGCTCGACGTCTACGGCGTGATGTTCCAAGTAAACGTTGGCACGACCAACGCTCCGATCTATGACGATGTCGACTTGTGGTTCAACGGCATCGGCGCCCCTGTTGGGTCCCAGGGCTTCGGCGTCGCCGTTCTCGCCGACAACGACGGCGCCCCGGTCGTGCTGGACTATGTCGCCGGCGGCGTGCCGGAACCCTCCACATG
Source organism: Hyphomicrobiales bacterium (assembly GCA_003164825.1). Classification (GTDB taxonomy): domain Bacteria; phylum Pseudomonadota; class Alphaproteobacteria; order Rhizobiales; family Beijerinckiaceae; genus Roseiarcus. The sequence continues at coordinate 18,240 of PLUH01000256.1, read as the reverse complement.
GGCGATGATGGCGCTGGGCTTCGTCGCTCTCGGCTTCGCTGGACATCGGGCGGCGCGCAGGACCGTCGCGGCCTGAGACGCGGAAGGACGAAAATTACGAGGCCGTCCCCGGCGGGACGGCCTTTTCGTTGCGTCCCGCCATCACGCGAAACCCCAAGGATTCTGACCGCGACAATATGGCGAACCCGGCTTCCGCCCCAAGTATCGCCATCTTGACTTAGACTGGGTAAAGTATGCTTAACCGGGGCGGAATCGCCGAAGGGGAAAGAGACGGGCTTGCTATGACCGAACACGTTCGTGAAAAACTGGTCGCCGCCAACGATATCGACGCCGCGCTCGAGGAGAGCCTGACGACCGTATGGGACGCGAAGGTCTACTCGTGGGACAATTCAAAATATCCTTTCAACGAGTGGATGCTTAACCGCATTCGCGGAATGGGATACAAGCTCGACGATCTCAGCTATCTGCACGAAGCCGTTCCGCTCAACGAGACGTACAAGGTCACCAAGCAGCTCTGCGCCGATACCAACCTGCCTGAGTTTCGCCGGATGCTGAACCGCTTTGTCCGCGAGGTGATCGTGCCTCAGGGCAAGTTGCGGCTCCCGGTCGCCGTGCAGCGGTTCATGAATGTCCGCATCATGCTGCCGACCACCCCGGAGTTGTTTTTCCCGTTCCACACCGGATTGCTCTACGGCCACGGCATCGCTTCGCGTAGCATCTGGATGCCTTTCTGCGACGTGACCAAGGATGAGGATCGCAGCCGGTCGATGCAGATCCTCAGCATCAAGAAATCGCGCGAGCTGATCCAGCAGGCGATCGACAAGCGCCTGAGCATGGACGAAATGACGCAACTCTTCGGCAAGGAAAGCTGGCAGATCAAGGCCGGACCCGGGAGCGCCTGCTTCTTCACCCAGGAGAATATCCACGGCTCGGGCCGGCCCAATACGAGCGGCAAGACCCGGGTCAGCATGGACTTCCGCGTCGCGGAGGGGATCTACGGCGACTATCTCGGCCGCAAGATTCCAGCCGGCTATTTCCACCTCATCCCCGACACCGAGGAAGAAGAGGAGACGCTCGCCGCTCACCCGCGTCGCGCGGACGCCTTTTTCAACGGCAAGAACAACATCTTCTACGTCGCGAACAACACAGCGTCGACGTATGGCATACCCGTGCACCTGCAGCGCTACATGCTTGTCGATTACTGCAATAAGAAGAAGCTCGAGTTCGACTACGAGCTGTTCGATCTTGAGGACATGACGCATCTACCGACCCTGAAATATCTCGTCACGCAGCGAGAATGCAATATTGTCATGTACAGCATCTTCGCGCTGCCGGAGGACGAAGCTTATCGCAACGAGTTGCTGGAGAAGGCGGTCGAGCGAGGGTGCATCATTCATTTCGTCAATGAGGATCTCCAACTCGCCAACGGCGAGGACTTGAAGACAATCAAGAAGTATCTCGAGTTTTCCAAATACGGCAAGTCCCGGCTACCGATCGGCTTGCCGCTGACGACGTCGAGCAAGTTGTTTTTCGACAAGTGGGCGGGATCGCTCGCTCAGATAGACTGATATGTTGAAACATCCAATGCCGGTTCGCGAACGGCTCATGGGCGCGTTTCCGTCCTCGCTGGGGTANNTGTGAGGGCCGCGGAGGGATTTAAGCGCCAGTGTCCCCCAGCTCAATCTTTTTGCTTCAGGCGTTCGTCATTGTCGCTGTTCCGGCAATATTGCGACGCCTGACCAGGGTGAAGGGAATTATGCCCCTGGTCACGATGCAGATTATGGTCGGCATCGTCTTGGGCCCCTCGGTCTTTGGCAGACTGGCGCCCGGCGTCTTTCAAATCTTCGGGAGCCCGGCCGCTCTGTCGCCCCTTGGGGGACTCGCTACCGTGGCGGTGCTCATCTTCGGGCTGATCTCCGGTCTGCATTTGGATCCCTCTGTGTTCAGCGGCAGGGAGCGGGCGTTCTGGCCGGTGGCCATTGCGACCATCGCTTGCCCACTGACGCTTGGCTGTCTCGCCGGATTCTGGATCTTGTCGCGTTTTCCGGATGAACTCCTCCCCGGCGTGAGTCCGGCTGTTTTTGCGGCGGCGATGGGTATATGCGTCAGCATGAAAGCGCTCCCCGTCCTGGCCGCGATTCTTGGCGAAATGGGCCTGTTCGGCAGCCGCATCAGCCATCTCGCTCTCGGTGTGGCCGGCGTCAACGACATAGCTCTATGGGTGCTGTTGGGAATTGTTCTGACCGTTGCAGCCGCGGGTCATGCTGGTCACGGCTTGCCCGCGGTTTGGCTTTTGGCGTTGGCGCCGATCTATCTGTTCTTGATGATTCGATTCGTGCGCCCGGTGCTCGCCAGAATGGTGTCCCGTCGGATCGATGACGGAGATGAAGCGGTGACGACCCAAGGGGCGATCGTGGTGGGCGGCGCGACGATCTTGTCCGGGCTCGCGACTGAGCTCTTGGGACTGCACTACATCATTGGGGCCTTCGTCGTCGGGGCGATTATGCCCGCGGACCTGCACAAGCCTATTCTTGATCGTTTGCAGGTTATGACAGTCGCGCTTTTGATGCCTTTCTTCTTCACCTTGACGGGCATGCGAACCCTGATCGACCTCAGTTCCCCCGTCCTGCTTCAAGTTTTCAGCATCGCGATGGCGGTGGGCGCGGTCGGCATCATCGGCGGGGCCGCTTTTGCGGCGCGGATTTTCGGCGAACGATGGTCATTCGGTCTCGCGCTCGGATCGCTGCTGCAAGCAAAGGGGCTGACTGAGCTGATCGTTCTGTCGGTCCTTTTGGACGCCCAGATCCTCTCTCCGAGAATTTTCGCGCCCTTGGTTCTCATGGCGCTGGTCAGCACCGCGCTCGCCATGCCGCTGACGCGGCTGGCCCTTGCCAGAGCGGGGGAGCGGCGCCTGACCGCGGGATCGGCGCCCGTGAGCCTGCCGGGTCCGCAGACTTAGCGCCGAACAAAGCTCGGCAGCCTGCGAGTCCAGGTTGGCCCCACGTCAGCGGCTCGTCGAGAATGGGTTATGGGCGACAGGGAACCGTTCTACTTCGGCAACGCCAAGGCCGATCAGGTGCCCGGGACCGGATGGTTTGTCGGTCAGTTCATCCCGGCCGAGTTTGGACTGCGGCATCAGACGGATGTCGAACTGAAATGGGGCGTCCACCCGGACGGAGAAAAGCGGCCTCGCCCTTGGGCCAATCAGAACGGCACGACCATCTCCGTGCTTATCGAAGGCAGCTTGAAGATCACTTTCCACGTCGACGGCGCGCAACAGGAAGTTACCCTTCGGACCAAGGGCGATTACGTGGCTTTCGGGCCCGAGGTTGTCCACTCTTGGGAGGCCGTTGGCGATACGATCGTTCTCTCTGTGCGCTTTCCATCAGTCGAGGTCGGATCACGAACGGCATTGGCTTGAGAGACTGTCTCAAGTCCGCAGCGGCGTGACGTCGATCTCGGCCCGCGGCCGATAGAGGCCAACCGGTGATCGGCGATGGCCGGAGCGCTGTCGGCTCGCCCGCAGGCCTTATCAGACTAAATTCTATATTGCTTTCTGGCGCTCCGCGGCGAGATGAGGCCCTACCGCTTTTAGTCGTCGACACGCTCGGCGAGATTCGACGGCGAAAATCGGTTATGCTGATTTGCCTCGACAACGCGTCAACGAGACCGGCGCGATCCACGGAGGAAAGGCTTGGCGACGGGGGGCGAAAGCCCAGAGGCGGAGGACACCTTCGCGAAACTCCTGCGCGCCCACGCGACCCTGCGCGGGACGCGTCCGGCTTTCCGCCACAAAGATCTCGGCCTCTGGCAAACCTGGACCTGGGCTGAGGTCTATGACGAAACTCGCGCCATCGCGCAGGGTCTGATCGGGCTCGGGCTCAAGCGGGGCGCGACGATCGCCATCGTCGGCGCCAACCGGCCGCGGCTCTACTGGTCGATCACCGCGGCGCAGATGATCGGCGCCGTTCCGGTTCCGGTTTACGCCGACGCCGTGGCCGACGAAATCGCCGCCGTCCTTGACCATTCCGAGGCCACGATCATCGTCGCCCAAGACCAGGAGCAGGTCGACAAGATCCTTTCCGTCCGCGACCGCCTGCCCAGGCTCGCGCATCTTCTCTACGACGAACCTCGGGGCCTCAACGAATATGCCGAGCGTGGCCTCGCGGCGCTGGCCGCGATCGCAGCGATTGGCCGCGCCGCGCTCGCCGATCCGGCGGTCGCGAGGGACCTCGACCGGCTGATCGATGGCGGCCGGGGATCCGATCCGTCGGTCATTCTCTACACCTCCGGCACGACCGGCCGCTCGAAGGGCGTGGTGCTCAGCGGCGAACGGTCGATTGGCGCCGCCCGCTGCACGGTCGCCTTCGACCGGCTGACCGACCAAGACGAAGCGCTTGCTTACCTGCCGCTGGCCTGGGTCGGCGATCACTATCTCAACTACGCTCAAGGCTATGTCGCCGGCTTCTGCATCGCCTGCCCGGAAAGCGCGGAAACGGCGGCCAACGACCTGCGGGAGATCGGCCCGACCTATCATTTCGCGCCGCCGCGGGCGTTCGAGGCGCTGCTGACGCGGGTGCAGATCCGGATGGAGGATTCCGGCGCCGTCAAACGCTGGCTTTATCGCGCTTTCATGGACGTCGCCGGGCGCTGGGGCGAAAAAATCGCCAATGGCGAGCCCGTTCCCTTGAACGCGCGGATGGCCTACCGGCTCGGCGATCTCCTCATCTACGCCCCGCTCAAGAACGCGCTCGGGTTGTCGCGCGTTCGCGTCGCCTATACCGCGGGCGAGGCGATCGGCGCCGATCTCTTCGCCTTCTACCGTTCGATCGGCCTCAATCTGAAGCAGCTCTACGGCCAGACGGAAGCTTTCCTGTTCGTCACCGCCCAGACCGATCGCGCCGTACGATCCGACGCCGTGGGGCCGCCGGCGCCGAATGTCGAATTGCGCATCGCCGATAGCGGCGAGGTGCAGTTCAAGTCGCCCGGCATGTTCGTCGGCTATTTCCGCGAGGACGACAAGACGCGCGAAACGATGACCGACGACGGCTACGTCAAGACGGGCGACGCGGGCTTCTTCGATCCCGACGGCCAGCTCAAGATCATCGACCGCGCCAAGGACGTCGGCCGCCTGAGCGGCGGGCAATTGTTCGCTCCCAAGTACATCGAGAACAAGCTCAAGTTCTTCCCGGAAATCCGCGAGGCGGTGGCGATTGGAGACGGCCGGGATTTCGTCGCGGCGATGATCAATATCGAACTGGCTTCGGTCGCCAATTGGGCCGAGCGCCAGGCCATCGCCTATGCGTCCTACCAGGAGCTCGCCGCCAACCCCCGGGTCTACGCCATGATCGAGAAGCGCGTCGACGCGGTCAATCGCGCGCTGAGCCTCGAGCCGGTCATGGCGGGCGCCCAGATCAGGCGGTTCTTGATCTTGCCCAAGGAGCTCGACCCGGACGACGGCGAACTGACCCGCACGCAAAAGGTCAGGCGCGGCGTCATCGCCGAACGCTATGCTTCGCTGATCGTGGGTCTCAACAGCGGCGCGAGCGAAGCGTCGATCTCGGCCGAGATCACCTATGAAGATGGCCGCAAAGGCAAGCTCGAGGCGACGGTGCGCATCGTCGACTTGCCGCCCTATCCGCCGGCGAGGGCGCCCCGTCCGCCGGCCAGAAAGGCCAACGCCGCGTGAAGGCCGAGACCGACGACATCCTGCTGGCGGTCGAGCACGTCTCGCTGTCGTTTGGCGGCGTGAGAGCGATCTCCGACGTGTCGTTCGATATCCGCCGGGGCGAGATCCGGGCGATCATCGGGCCGAACGGCGCCGGCAAGACCTCGATGCTCAATGTGGTCAACGGCTTCTACCACCCGCAGAAAGGCGCGATTCGCTGGCGCGGCCGGGCGCGGGCGCGCATGAAGCCCTATGAGGCGGCGGCGCAGGGCATCGCCCGCACGTTCCAGAACGTCGCGCTGTTCAAGGGCATGACGACCCTCGACAACATCATGACCGGCCGCAATCTGCGGATGAAGCGCAACCTCTTCTGGCAGGCGTTGCGGCGAGGGCCGGCGCTCGACGAGGAAATCGCCAACCGACGCGTTTGCGAGGAGATCATCGACTTCCTCGAGATCGAGCATATCCGCAAGACGCCCGTCGGCGCCCTGCCCTACGGGTTGCAGAAGCGCGTCGAGCTTGGCCGTGCGCTCGCGATGGAGCCTGAGCTCCTGCTGCTCGACGAGCCGATGGCCGGCATGAACCGCGAGGAAAAGGAGGACATGAGCCGTTTCATCGTCGAAGCCAACCGTTACCGCGGCGCAACCATCGCGCTTATCGAGCACGACATCGGCGTCGTGATGGATCTCTCGGACCGGGTCGTCGTGCTTGATTACGGCCGCAAGATCGCTGATGACGTTCCCGATAAGGTCAAATCGGACGGGAAGGTGATCGGCGCCTATCTCGGCGTCAGTCACTAGTCGCCCATGGAGCTTCTCCGCGCGGTTTTCGTCGATCCCTTCGCGCAGATGGTCGCCGCGCCCGATCTTCTGGCGCAGACGATCTGGGAGGGTCTCGTCGCCGGCGTCCTTTATTCGCTGATCGCGCTTGGCTTCGTGCTCATCTACAAGGCCTCAGGCGTATTCAATTTCGCCCAGGGCATCATGATGGTGTTCGCGGCGCTGACGCTGGTCGGCCTGCACGAAAAGGGCGTCCCGGCCTGGGCGGCGCTGATCCTGACGATAGCGGTCATGTACGCGCTCGCGCTCGCTATCGAGCGCCTGGTGCTGCGCCCGCTGGTCAATCAGCCGGACATCATTCTCCTGATGGCGACCTTCGGCATCACCTATTTTCTCATTGGCTTCGGCGAGCTCGTGTTCGGCGGCAATCCGAAATCGATGATCACCAAGGAGCTGCTGTTGCCCGACGGCGCGCTCGACCTTCACATTCTCGGCGGCAAGGTCGAATTGCAGAAGCTCGACATCGCGGCGGCGGCGATCGCTCTCATCATGGTCGTGAGCCTCGCCACCTTCTTCCAGCGAACGCGGATCGGCCGCGCGCTCAGGGCGGTCGCCGACGACCATCAGGCGGCGCTGTCGGTCGGCATCTCGCTCGATCAGATTTGGGTCATCGTCTGGTTCACCGCGGGGGTCGTGGCGCTGGCGACCGGCATCTTCTGGGGCGCGCGGTCGGAAGTCTCGTTTGCGCTCCAGGTCGTGGCGCTGAAGGCGTTGCCGGTTCTCATTCTCGGCGGCCTTACGTCAGTTCCGGGCGCGATCGTCGGCGGGCTCATCATCGGCGTCGGCGAAAAGCTCGGCGAGTTCTACTGGGGACCGCTGCTCGGCGGCGGCATCGAGAGCTGGCTCGCCTATGTCATCGCGCTGGCGTTCCTTCTGGTCCGCCCGCAGGGCCTGTTCGGGGAGAGAATCATTGAGCGGATTTGACGGAATTCCTTCTCCCCGCTCGCGGGGAGAAGGTGGCGCGAAGCGCCGGATGAGGGGCGGCTCACCGCAGCTCCGCGGTGAACTTCTGGATCTTCGCGCAGGCGCTCTCGAGCTTGTCGAGCGAGGTCGCATAGGAGACGCGGAAGTTCGGCCCTTGGCCGAAGGCGCTGCCCTGGACGGCGGCGACTCCTTCCTCCTCCAGAAGCTCGGTGACGAAATCGACGTCGCTCTCGATCACCTTGCCCGACGGCGCCTTCTTGCCGATCGCGCCGGCGCAGGACGGATAGACGTAGAACGCGCCTTCCGGCTTCGGACACAGCAAGTGCTTCGCCTGGCTAAGCATCGATACGACGAGGTCGCGCCGTTCCTCGAACGCCTTCCGGCGGACGGGAATGAAGTCCTGCGGCCCGTTCAGCGCCTCGACCGACGCCCATTGGGCGATCGTGCACGCGCCTGACGTCTGCTGGCCCTGGACCATGTCCATCGCCTTGATGAGCTCTGGCGGCCCGGCGGCGTAGCCAATGCGCCAGCCGGTCATCGCATAGGCCTTGGAGACGCCGTTCATCGTGAGCGTGCGCGGCTTGAGAGCCGGCTCGATCTGAACCGGCGTCGTGAACACGAAGTCGCCGTAGGTGAGATGCTCGTACATGTCGTCGGTCAGCACCCACACGTGCGGGTGACGCATCAGCACGTCAGTCAGCGCCTTGAGCTCGTCGCGCGTATAGGCCGCGCCGGTCGGGTTCGAGGGCGAGTTCAGGATCACCCACTTGGTGCGCGGCGTGATCGCGCGCTCGAGGTCCTCCGGCTGCAGCTTGAAACCCTTTTCGAGCTTTGTTGGCACGATGACCGGATCGCCCCAGTTAATCGCGACCATCTCGGGATAGCTGACCCAGTAGGGCGCGGGGATAATCACCTCATCGCCTTTGTTCATTGTAACCAGGAAGGCGTTGTAGAGGATCTGCTTGCCTCCGGTCGCCACGATCGTGTCGGAAGCCTTGTAGTCGAGCCCGTTCTCGCGCGCGAACTTGGCCGCGATCGCCTCGCGCAGCGGCGGAATGCCGAGCACCGGCGGATACTTGGTCTCGCCGCGCTTGATCGCCTCGATCGCCGCCTGTTTGACGTTGTCGGGGGTGTCGAAGTCCGGCTCGCCGACCGACAGCGAAATGACGTCGCGCCCCTTGGCTTTGAGGTCGCGCGCCTTCTGCGTCACCGTCATGGTGGCGGAGGGCTTCACGCGAGAGAGGACGTCGGCGAGGAATGCCATGGGAAAACGAGCGCCTTTTCGATGCTGGAGGGGTTTAAGCCGGCGCACCTATAGTGAGGAGAGCCTCCAACGGCAACCCGCATGCGGACGCGGGCGCCGACCGCCGTTTTGGCGAGCGCTTGATTCCGCCCATGTGGGACATTATCTTGGTCCAACTGGTCAAGGAGGACGCCATGCTATCGAATTACGACGCCAAAGCTGTGGCCGAAGTCCTGGGCCTCGTCCTTCTGCGGGCGTCGAGGTCGTCGGCGGTTTCATCCGTGTTCATCGAGAAGGCGGTCGAAGGGGGCCTTCCCCGCGACGCTCTTCGGCGCGTCGCGGCGTTGATCGCCGGGGGCGACAAGGCAAAGGCTTCGGCGCTGGAGCGCGGCGTGGTCCCCAAGACGACGCTCGAGCGTCGCGAGAGCAAGCTTTCGCCGCAGGAGAGCGAGCGGACGGAGCGAATCGCGCGACTTTTCGTGCACGCTCGCCGCGCCCTCGGCGCTGACTCCGAGGCGCGCGAGTTCATGACGACCCCGCATCCCGAGCTCAACGGGCGCAACCCGATCGAGGCCGCCAAAACGGATCTCGGGACCCGCCGTGTCGAGCAGATTCTCAACGCGCTCGAATATGGCCTGGCCCTCTAGGCGCCCGTGCCCCTACGCCTGTGGCGCATCGCAACGGGCCTCCGTCCGGTCTGGTCGGGCGAGGGGGCGCGGTTATTTGGCCAGCGGTGGAATCCGGCGGGACTCGCCGCGATTTACACCGGGACCAGCTTCGCCCTCTGTCTCGTCGAGGTCCTCGTCCACGCCAATCGCAGGTCGCCGCCAAGCGCGGCCCGATGCGTCGAAGCTGTCGCGCCTGAGGGCGTTTCTCGCGAGACGTTTCTTCCCGGCGCCCATCCTGGCTGGGACGACCTCGACGATGCGTCAGTCGCCCAGGCCTTCGGCCAAGACTGGATCCAAAGCCGAAGGTCGGCTCTGCTGATCGTTCCCTCCGTCGTTACCGGCGGGCGCGACGCGAATGTCGTCGTGAATCCCGATCATCCCGACGCGGCCCGGATCGAGGTCGGCCCGGAAACGCGCGTCGCTCTTGATCCTCGGCTGTTCGGACCCTAGCGCGCCCGTCGTCATGGCCCCGTCACGCGACTCATCTAGCGCGCTTCGACCGACGTTCGACGGACGGAGATCAGGTGCGGCAAGCCACGAACGCGATGCGTCGCGCGACCAGCGCGGGGCTCAAAGCTGCGGTCCATCGCTCGAAGCCGCTGTCGCGCGCCGGCGTCCTCGAGCGCCTGTTCACGCTGGCGTTCGAGCGCCTCGTCTATCCGCAGATCTGGGAGGACCCGGTGGTCGACATGGCCGCCCTCGACATCGGGCCAGGGCATGAGGTGATCGCCATCGCCTCGGGCGGCTGCAACGTCCTCTCCTACCTCACGGCCGATCCGGCCGGCGTCACCGCGGTCGATCTCAACGGCGCCCATATCGCGCTCGGGCGGCTAAAGATCTGCGCGCTTGAGAATCTGCCGGACTACGACACCTTCTTCCGCTTCTTCGGCCGCGCCGACGCGCGCGCCAACATCGCCGCCTATGACCGGCGGCTGCGGCCAAGGCTCGATCCCGCGACCCGCGCCTACTGGGACAAGCGGACCGTGTTCGGCCGCCGCCGCATCGGTATCTTCGCCCACAATTTCTATCATCATGGCCTGCTCGGCCACGTCCTCGGCGCCGGCCATACGCTCGCGCGCCTGCATGGCCTCGACCCGTCGATCGTGCTCAAGGCCCGGACGCTCGACGAACAGCGAGCGCTCTATGAGAAGCGCCTCGCGCCGATCTTCGACAAGCCGCTCATCCGCTGGATCCTGAAACAGCCCGCGTCCCTCTATGGCCTTGGCATCCCGCCGGCGCAGTACAAGGCGCTGGCCGCGGATTCGCCCTTGGGGATAGCCGCCGTCTTGAGCGAGCGGCTCGAACGGCTCGCCTGCGGCTTCGACATCGCCGACAATTATTTCGCCTGGCAGGCGTTCGGCCGCCGCTACGCACCAGGGCCGAACCCCGCGCTTCCGCCCTATCTGCAGCGGCGGAGCTTCGACGCCGTCCGCAGCCGCGCTGGCCGCGTGCGCTATGTCCAGCGCTCGTTCACCGACATATTGCGCGATTCGCCGCCGGCGAGCTTCGATCGCTACGCCCTGCTTGACGCCCAGGACTGGATGAATGACGCCGAACTCGCCGCGTTGTGGACCGAGATCACCCGCACCGCGCGGCCGGGCGCACGGGTGATCTTCCGCACCGCCGCCGACGAGAGGCTGTTGCCGGGCCGGGCGCCCGAGGACGTGCTCGCCGCGTGGCGTTACGAAGAAGAGCGGAGCCGGGAGCTCGGCCGGCGCGACCGCTCGTCGATCTACGGCGCCTTCCACCTCTACACGCTTGAAGGCTCCTGAAGCATGAGCGACGCCGCTCAGCTCATGGACCGGATGTATCGCCGCCAGCGCCACATCTATGACCTGAGCCGCAAATTCTATCTCCTCGGCCGGGACGAGGCGATCGCCGGCCTTCACGCCGGGCCGGGCGTGAGCGTGCTCGAGATCGGCTGCGGCACCGGACGCAACGTGGTCAAACTGGCGCGGGCCTATCCTGGGGCCCATCTGTTCGGTCTCGACGTATCGCGGGAGATGCTGGCGAGCGCGGCGGCCGCGATGGCGCGCGCCGGACTTTCCGCGCGCGTTGCGCTGGGCCAGGGGGACGCCACGGCGTTCGATT
>PLUH01000256.1:0-6782 GCA_003164825.1 Hyphomicrobiales bacterium | reverse complement strand
CTGCATCTGGTCGATTTCGGCCCCGGCGCCGGGCTGCCCGGGCCGTTCAGGACCGGATTGCGCCGCTGGCTCGCCGCCTTCGATGTGACCCCGCGCGACGATCTCGGCGCCGCGCTCGAGGCGCTCTCGGCCGAGCGCGGCCTGACGTGCAAGATCGAGACCCGGTTCCGCGGCTACGCCGTTCTGGCGGTCGCGCGCCCCCCTTCTCCGCGCAGCGGGGAAGGTGGCCCGTAGGGCCGGATGGGGTGTCGCCCACCGCCGCGACGCAAGTTTGGTTGCAAAAACGACAGCGCGAGCGTGCGCCTGTCCAGACCTGCTTTCCGCACCCCATCCGGCCCTACGGGCCACCTTCCCCAGCAAAGCTGGGGAAGGGAAGCGGCGGCCTCAGCCGCCGAACGCCCGCGAGAGGGTGAAGATCAGGAGCCCGACCAGTCCGCCGACCAGAGTGCCGTTGATGCGGATATATTGCAGGTCCTTGCCGACCTGCAGCTCGAGGCGGTTGACGAGCGTGGCGGTGTCCCAATGGTCGACCACAGCGGCGATATAGGCGCCGATTTCCGCCCGGCGGGGCAGAATGGCGCGCAGCGCCAGGAGTCTCAGCCGCCGGTTGATCCTCGCGCGGCGCGCTTCGTCCTCTTCGAGCCACCGGCCGAGTGCGCCGGCGGAGGCCGCGAGCCACGCGACGATCGCTTCGGCGCGCCGAGGCAGATCGTCTCTAAGCGCCGCTTCGAGTTGCTCCCACAGCCCCCGCGCCTGCTCGGCGAACACCGGATTGGCGAGGATTTCCTGTTTCAACGCTTCGCCTCGCGCGCGCATTTCGGGGTCGTGCGCGAGGTCGTGGATCCATTTTTCGATCAACGCATTGGCCTCATCGCGCCACGGATGGTCGGGGTCGCGCATTTCTTTCAACGTCCCCGCAAGGCCGTTGATCACCTTGGCGGCGATCATGTCGTCGACCCATTTGGGGATCCAGCGCGAGGACTTCTGCGACACGTTCCTGACGATCGTCGCCTTGTTGCGCTCGAGCGCCGCCTCGACGAAATCGAGGCCCTGATCGAGCAGCGTCTGGCCGGCTCCCTGAGCCCAGAGGATCGCCAACCCCCGCGAGGCGAGCGGCGCAGCGGGGACCGCCTCGATCCCGCGCCGCGCGGCAAAAGCGACCCACTCCTCGATCGCCGCTTTCGGCGCCAGGTCGAGCGCATACGGGATGATCCGTCCGGCTGCGGCCGCGATCGCCCGTGCGTTGCGCTCGTTTTCGAGCCATCGCGCCGCGAGCCCGACCGCATCGACCGACGAGAGCCGCGCAATGGCGACGCGCGGGGAAAGGAAATTGTTGGTGATGAACCGCCCAAGCGCCGGCCCGATGCGGCGCTTGTTCTCCGGCACGACCGCGGTATGGGGAATCGGCAGGCCGAGCGGACGGCGAAAGAGCGCGACGACCGCGAACCAGTCGGCGCAAGCCCCGACCATGCCGGCTTCCGCGAACGCGCCGAGATAGGGCGCCCAGGCCCAGCTTGGCGGCGCCCGCCGCATCAGGAGATAAATCGCCGCCATGAGAACGAGCAGCATCGTGGCGATCGTTCGCATGCGCCGCAGTTCGGCCCGCTGCTCCGCCTGGGTCTTGATGAGGTCCGAATATACGAGGGGGGCGGCTTCGGCGGCCGCAGGTCGAGCAAGCTCTGTCATCGTCGGGTTACGTTCGTCCGTGTCGATCTTGAGGATCAATCGGCGGATAATAGGGGCTGGCGAGGTTCGGGCCATAGAACCTTTCCAGGCAGCGCAATTTGCAGCGCCTCTCCCGCGCGCTGGAAATTTGCCGGCAGAGCGCCTACATGAGGAGCTTGCGGAGCTGGGTGGCGCGTCAGGACAACATTCCTCGGGGCCGTACGATCCCCATGGGGGCTGTCCCTGTCGAGGCTCGTGGGCTTCGGCACATGGTTCCCACCTACTTACGTAGGCGCCCGGGATCACCGTCCAACGGCCGTCTCGGCTCCGCGCTTATTTCTTGATGCAGTTCTGGATCGGCGACATCGCCTTTGCCCCCGACCAACGCCGATCCCAAGACCGATCCCAAGGCGACCCTGCGCCGCGAGGCTCTCGCCCGGCGCGGGGCGGTGGCGCCCGGCGCCCGCGTCGTTTTCAGCCGGCGCCTCGCCAACGAGGGGCTGCGCCTGGCGCGTCACTGGCGTCCTCGGGCCGTCTCCGCCTTTCACACGCTTCGCGACGAGCCGGACACGCTCCAACTCTTGTCGGCGCTCGCCGCGGAAGGATTTGCAACCGCCCTTCCGGTCGTCGTTGGCCGGGAGTCGCCGCTCACTTTTCGTTTGTGGCGGCCGGGCGACCCAACCCGCTTAGGCGCGATGTCGATCGCCGAGCCCCTCGAAGCGGCGCCCGCCGTCGATCCGGACCTCTTGTTCGTGCCGCTCGCCTGCTTCGACCGCCGCGGCCACCGCATCGGCTACGGCGCCGGCTATTACGACCGCACGCTGGCCGGATTACGCGCGATCAAGCCCATTCATGCGGTCGGCGTCGCCTATGGGGTTTGCGAAGTCGTCGCGGTGCCGTATGAGGCCCATGACCAGAGCCTGGACGCCATCGTGACCGATCAGGAAACCCTTCTCTTCCCCGCCCGATGATTCGCCTGCTCTTCATCGGCGACGTCGTCGGGCGGTCGGGCCGCGCCGCCATTTTCGAGCAGGTTCCCGTCTTGCGCTCCCGCTGGGGGCTCGATTTCGTCATCGTCAACGGCGAGAACGCCGCCGGCGGCTTTGGCCTCACCGAAGCCATTTTTGAGGAATTCCGCGCCGTCGGCGTCGATGCGGTGACGCTCGGCAATCATGCCTTCGACCAGCGCGAGGCGCTTGTGTTCATCGAGCGCCAGCCCCGCCTGATCCGGCCAGCCAATTACCCCTCCGGCACGCCGGGCCGGGGCGCCTCGGTGATCGAAAGCGCGAAGGGCGCGCGGCTCCTGGTCGTCAATGTCCTCGGGCGCATCTTCATGGACGCGCTCGACGATCCTTTCGCCGTCGTCAAGCGCGAGCTCGGAGCCTGCCCGCTCGGCGAGGGGTGCGAGGCCTCGATCATCGACATCCACGCCGAAGCATCGAGCGAGAAGGGGGCGCTCGGCCATTTCGCCGATGGCAAGGCGAGCCTGATCGTGGGCACCCATACCCATGTGCCGAGCGCCGATCATCGAATCCTGGCCAGAGGCACGGGGTTCATGACCGACGTCGGTATGACCGGCGACTATGATTCGGTGATCGGCATGGAAAAGGACGAGCCCCTGCGCCGTTTCACCCTCCGCATTCCCTCCGGCCGCTTCGAACCGGCGCAGGGGCCGGCGACGTTGTGCGCCGTCGCCGCCGAGATCGGCCCCGACGGCCTGACCAAAGCCATTGCGCCGGTCCGGATCGGCGGCCTTCTCAGCCCCGCTGCCCCCGATTTCTGGAATTGACCCAGGGATGATCGCCCCGACCATCGTCTACGATCTCGACGGCACGCTCGCCGACACCGCCGAAGACCTGGTCGCTACCCTCAATTGGCTGTTAGGACGAGATGGTCTGGCGCCGCTCAAGGTCGAAAGCGCCGGTTCGCTGCTTGGGGCCGGCGCCCGGGCGTTGATTGTGCGTGGCTTCGCCGCTTCGGGCAGAACCCTCGACCCGCAAACGCTTGAGACGCTGTTTGCCGATTATCTCGAGTATTACACGGTCCATATCGCCGATCGCACCCGGCTTTATCCCGGCGTCGACAATGCGCTCACGGCGTTTGCGCGCGCCGGCTGGCGGCAGGCGGTCTGCACCAACAAGATCGAAAGCTTGGCCAAGCTGCTGATCGCCAAGCTCGGGATCGCCGATCGCTTCGCCTTCATCTGCGGCCAGGACACGTTCGGAATCGGCAAACCGGACCCGACGCCGCTGTTGAAAACGATCGCGGCCTCCGGCGGCGCCAGCGATCGCGCGATCATGGTCGGCGATTCCGCCACCGACATCAAGACCGCCCGCGCCGCCGGCCTGCCCGTCATCGCGGTCGACTTCGGCTATAGCGACGTGCCGGTCGCCGAACTCGGCCCGGACCGGGTGATTTCCCACTTTGAAGAGCTCGCGGAGGCCTGCGCCGAGCTCCTGCGAGCTTAGCTCGCCCCAAAGCTGACAAGCGCGGCGCATGAACTCTGTGCGCGCCTTCGGATCTCTCCTTGGACCGCCGGATCAAAACGGGTAGTATGGCGGTCGGGCTCCCGAGGGCCGGGAGTAGATTCGGATCGGTTTTGAGTGGGCGCATGCCCGGGCCGAACGGGTGGGACGTCTCGCGCGGCGGAACAGGGCGGGTAATGGGAAAGCGGACGTTCAGGGTCATCCTCATCAAGCCGTCGCACTATGACGACGACGGCTACGTGATCCAGTGGTGGCTCTCCACCATTCCTTCGAACAGCCTCGCCAGCGTCTACGGACTTTTGGCCGCTTGCGCCGAGGAGCAGGCGCTCGGTCCGGACGTCGCGATCGAGCTCGAAGCCTATGACGAGTGTAACAAGATCATCGACGTCAAGGCGATGTCGCGACGGATAAAGGCTGACGGCCAGGGATTTGTCGGGCTGGTCGGGGTTCAGTCGAACCAGTTTCCCCGCGCGCTCGATCTTGCGCGCTCTTTCCGGGCAGAAGGCGTGCCGGTGGTGATCGGCGGCTTCCATGTCTCGGGCTGCATATCGATGCTTCCCGAACTGCCGCCGGATTTGAAAGAGGCTGAGGCTCTGGGCGTGATTCTTTACGCCGGCGAGGGCGAGGGGCGGATGGCCGACTTCATCCGCGACATCGCCGCCAATCGGGCGAAGCCGGTCTACAACTACCTGAATGACATGCCCGGCATGGAGGCGGCGGCGATCCCGGTGTTGCCGAAAGAAGTCGTGGGGCGGATCGTCGGCCATCACGCGTGCTTCGACGCCGGTCGCGGCTGTCCCTTCCAATGCAGCTTCTGCACGATCATCANNGCCAACTACGCCCAGGGCATCACCCACTACTTCGTGACCGACGACAATTTCGCCCGCAACCGCAACTGGGAGTCGATCCTCGATCGCCTGATCGACCTGAGAACCAACAAGGGCATTCCGATCAAGCTGATCCTTCAGGTCGACACCCTCTGCCACAAGATTCCGGGCTTCATCGAGAAGGCGGCGCGGGCCGGCTGCAACCAGGTCTTCATCGGGCTCGAGAGCATCAATCCGGAATCGCTCCAGGGGGCGAAGAAGCGGCAGAACAAGATCTGGGAGTACCGGGTCATGTTGCAGGCCTGGCGAAAGCAGAAGGTGATGACCTGGGCGGGCTTCATCATCGGTTTTCCGACCGACACGCCCGAATCGGTCGCTCGCGATATCGACATCATCAAGAAGGAGCTGCCGCTCGACATTCTCGAATTCTTTTGCCTGACCCCGCTTCCCGGCTCCGAGGATCACAAGATCCTTTACCTCAAAGGGGTCCCGATGGACCCGGACATGAACAAATACGACGTCGAGCATGTCTGCACCGGACATCCTCTCATGTCGGGCGAGCAATGGAACAAGACCTATCGCGACGCCTGGAAGCAGTACTACACCGACGAGCATGTCGAGACGGTGCTCAAGCGCGCCGCCGCCACCGGGCTCAGGATGAACAAGATCGCCGACGTGATGACGGCCTTCTCGTCCGCCGCGCGCATCGAGGGCGTTCACCCGCTCCAGTGCGGCATCGTCCGCCGCAAGATCAGGACGAGCCGCCGGCACGGCATGCCGATCGTCAATCCGCTGATCTTCTATCCCGTCCGGGCGGTCGAATTCGTCTCGGTGGTGGCGCAATGGCTGACCGTCGGGTGGCGCTTTCACAGCATCAAGAAGCGCGTGCTCGCCGATCCCGCGAACAAGACCTATGTCGACGACGCGACGCGGCCGGTTACGATCGAGGAGGCGGAGAACGACGAGCTGGTCGCGGCCTTCGCGGACAAGATCCCGGACACCTACGGGGCCCCGAAACGGCAGCATGCTGTCGCTTCGTGAGCAGCGGCTGTGCGCAATGAGCCGCTATGAGGGTGGTTCGAGCGGCTGATCGCCCACGCCGCCGAGCTTCTTGCGAGCGGCGCGCCGGTCGCTCTCGCCGGCGACGATAACGTGATGCCGAGCGAGCTCGACGTCTACAAACCCGAGAGGCGCGACGCCTGTTCGCGCGTCGAGATCCGCGAAGCTTTTGGCCGGCTCGTCGCCCAGGGCTGGACGGATGTGCGTTCCGGACCCTTCTCGGCTGGACCCTGACCAAATGAGGTAGTATGCCGGTTGGGCTCCCGGGGGCCGGGAGCAGCCACGGGATTGCTTTTTGTGTGCGCGCGTTGGGGGGGCCGAACGGGTCGGCGCCGCTCCGCGCGCTGAAACTGGGGCGCGCCATGGACAAACGGACCTTCAGGATCATTCTCGTCAAGCCGTCGCACTATGACGACGACGGCTACGTCATCCAGTGGTGGCTCTCCACCATCCCTTCGAACAGCCTCGCCAGCGTGTACGGACTTCTCGCCGCTTGCGCCCAGGAAAAAACGCTCGGCCCCGACGTCGATATCGAGCTCGAGGCCTACGACGAGTGCAACAAGATCATCGACGTCAAGGCGATGGCCAAGCGGATCAAGGCCGGGGGCGGCGGGTTCGTCGGCCTTGTCGGCGTCCAGTCGAATCAGTTTCCGCGCGCCGTTGATCTCGCGCGCGCCTTCCGGGCGTTAGACGTGCCCGTCGTGATCGGCGGCTTCCACGTCTCGGGCTGCATCTCGATGCTTCC
>PLUH01000236.1:388-2531 GCA_003164825.1 Hyphomicrobiales bacterium | reverse complement strand
CCCGCAAACCAAAACGGGCGGCGCGACGTATAATCAGCCGGTCGCCCACTCCAGGAGGTTGGGTCATGTCCACGTCCCGAATATTCAATCGCCTCGCGCTTGCGGCTTCGCTGGCGCTTGCTCTTTCTGTCGGTGCGTTCGGTCAGGGCGCGCTCGCCCAGTCGGCGGCGACGTTCCGCGACATTCACGTTGACGTGCAGCCGTTGCGCGCCAACGCCGGCGATCCGACCGCGACCTGGGTTCAACAGGACCTACCCGGCCAACTCGCTCAAGCCTTGGCGGGGCGCATCACGCGCGACGGCGCTCCGCTCACCGTCAGGATCGACTATCTGACGCTGGGGCCGCCAACCGGCGAAATGCTGCACGCCAGCGCGACTCTGGACAATATTCTTGGCGTTGCGGTGATCAACGGGCATGAGACGCCGATCCGGGCGACGACGAGCTTTTACACCAACCCGATCGCGCAAACGATGATCGAGCAGTCAAATCGCGATCGCGTCGCGCAGCTCTCGCAGGCGCTGGCCTACTGGATCGCGCACGGAGCTTACTTTTGAGATGCGAAGCTGATTTTTTGCAGTTCGGCTCGCGCCCGTCATTGCGACCCCGGGCTTGACCCGGGAAAGCAATCCATCGGGACGTCGGGCGCCCTTCGGCCCCGGGATTGCTTCGTCGCTCCGCTTCTCGCAATGACGGCGGCTGGTTGATCGACGGCCTGCCGGGGCGCTTTTCTCGGCTTTTTGCTCGCCGATGTCATCCTGATCTTCGCCGCCGGCCTCCCGGGAGCGCTCTGTTCTTTCTCACCTGTGGGGCCCCGGTGACGCGGCTCGCGGGCGTCATCTTCATCCGGTTCGACGCCCGGTCGATCGTCGACGCCGCAAATGGGGCGACGCGGCGGACGACGTTGAGTCGGCGTTTCGAATTGAAGAGCAAGGAGTGGAGTTCGGCGGCCGGACGTCCTGCCTAAAAGAGGGAAGGCAGGCAGAAGCCGGAGCAGTTCCTATGTTCAACCCCATGATCGAAACGAAGCCTTCAAGCATTCCGAGCGCAGCCGCTCGCCGAGAGGAGGCGTGGTGGAACGCCGTGCGCCGCCGCGACCCGGCCTTCGACGGAAGGTTCTTTTTCGCCGTCCGCACGACCGGCGTCTATTGCCGGCCGAGCTGCGCGTCGCGGGCGGCCAAGCGCGAGAACGTCTCGTTCTATTCGTCCGCCGAGGCGGCGGAGCGGGCGGGGTACCGCGCCTGCAAGCGCTGCCGGCCCGACAAGCTTGGCGCGCCCGATCCAAAGGTCGAGGCGGTCAAGCGGGCGTGCGAACAGATCGCGGCTGCGGAGGAGGCGCCGTCGCTCGGCGACCTTGCGGCGAGCGCGGCCATGAGCCCGTTCCACTTCCATCGCGTGTTCAAGAAAGTCACCGGCGTGACGCCGAAGGCCTATGCCGCGCAGACGCAGGCGCGCCGCGCAGCCGATGGCTTGCGCACGGCGGAGACGATCACCGAAGCGATCTACGACGCCGGGTTCAACTCTTCGAGCCGCTTCTACGAGAACGCTGCGGCGCGGCTCGGCATGACGCCGAGCGCGGTCCGGCGCGGGGGGAAAGGCGCGGCGATCCGCTTCGCCATCGGCCAGGCGTCGCTTGGCGTGGTGCTGGTGGCCGCGACCGACAAGGGCGTGTGCGCGATCATGCTCGGCGACGATCCCGACGTCCTGGCGCGCGAGCTTCAGGATCGCTTCCCTCGCGCCGAGCTCGTTGGCGGCGACCCGGCGTTCGAGCGCATGGTCGCACAAGTGGTCGGGCTGGTGGAGGCGCCCGGTCAGGGCCTGGACCTTCCGTTCGACATCCGCGGCACCGCGTTCCAGGAGCGGGTCTGGCAGGCGCTCCGCGCCATTCCTCCGGGCAGGACGACGACTTACGCCGAGATCGCCAAGGCGGTCGGCCGCCCGAAGGCCGCGCGCGCGGTCGCTCAGGCCTGCGCCGCAAATCCGCTGGCGATCGCGATCCCTTGCCATCGTGTGGTGCGGACGGACGGCGATCTTTCCGGCTATCGGTGGGGCGTCGAACGCAAGCGCGAGCTCATCGCCCGCGAGGCGGCGTGATGAAGGCCCTCACCCCAACCCTCTCCCGCGAAGCCCGTCGAGAGACGGGCGT
>PLUH01000236.1:221-366 GCA_003164825.1 Hyphomicrobiales bacterium | reverse complement strand
CGATCGAGCGCGAGCTCGACGCATACGGCTGCGCCGTCGCGCCGAAGCTGATTTCGCCCGAGACGTGCCGCGAGCTTGCGGCGCTCTATGCGGACGACGGCCGTTTCCGCTCGCGCATCGTGATGGCGAGCCACGGTTTTGGCCG
>PLUH01000236.1:0-137 GCA_003164825.1 Hyphomicrobiales bacterium | reverse complement strand
GCGGCCGACGCCGCTTCTGCTGCGCTATGGGCCGGGCGACTACAATTGCCTGCATCAGGACGTCTACGGCGAGCATCTGTTTCCGCTTCAGGTTGCGATCCTGCTCAGCGAACCTGGACGCGACTTCACCGGCGGCG
>PLUH01000298.1 GCA_003164825.1 Hyphomicrobiales bacterium | reverse complement strand
GCAATTTGCCCCGGTTACGATTCCTCGCCATCGCGAGGGCTCTCGTTTCTCGAGCCAGGGCGCGCCACAGGACGAGGGCTAGGTTGGGAAAAGCCGTCTCCCCTGCGCCCCCTCACTTCCCCCGCCTCGCCGTGACGCCCATCAGGCCGCCGAGGATGTCGAGCGCGACCCGCAGCCGGTCGCTCACCACCGCGTCGGCGCGCCAGGGGGTGGCGAGTTCGGGAATGAAGCCGCGGCAGTCGCGCACGCCCGCCCCTTCGATGACGATCCTCGTCACGATCGGCCAGGCGTGGGGGCCGACCCGGTCTTCGGCCTCGCGCAGCTTGTCGCGGGCGAAGAGCGCCGTCTCGGATTGCGGCAGGCCGGGGCGGGGGCCGAAGCCGGTCGAACCGAAGCGGTCGGGCGCGACCGCGCGCAATTGATCGAGCCTGGCGCGCTGATGGGTGCGGCGCAAAGATTCGCCGACCAGCCAGCGGATGTCGTTGAGCTTCGGATCGTGCGGCGCCAAGACCCGGTTGGCGCGCATGGCGTCGAACGGATCGATGATCCGGCGGGTGCGGTCGGCGTCGCGGGTCGGCGTCTGGCCCGATTCCCTGGCCCGGGCGAGCCGCTCGGGCGTCGCATCGAGCCGCTCCTGGACGGCGTCGAGCAGTTCCTGCGGCGATTTGCGCGTCCGCTTTGCCGGCTTCCGGGCGCCGCTCAATTGAACGACTCCCCAAGTTCCGCCCACGCGAGATGCTCCGCCAACTCGGCGCCCATCGGGTCCGCCAGGTCCGCGCAGAGCGCCGCGGGCGACGTACAGTAGGATTGCTCGAGGATCGGGGGGACCAATTTTGGGATGCCGCGCATGTTGACCTTGACGTCGGGCGGCGGCTCGGCGTGCCAGCGGCGCAAATCCTTGAGATGGCGGGCGCTGGCGCGCTTGGCCGCCATATGCTCGGTGTCGACTTTCGGCGGGCGACGGCGGGTCTTGGAAGCTTTCACGAGGTTGCCCTTCCTGGATTGCGGCGGCCCCAGCGGCCGTCATCGGTTGTTCTTGTTTTGTTCATTATTTGGTAAAACCGAACCTCCTGTCAAGATTCTGTTTTTTTGAATTGCGGTTTTTCGGAAAAAGAGTTAATCCCGTGAGTCGGCAGGCCTTCCGGGGCCGGGGCGCGAGCGGAAAGCGCGCGGCCCAAGCCGTTGCATGGGGCACAAGAATTTGGAGTTTGAACTTTGACCGTCGATTGGATCCGCGCCGGGCTCAAGAGGACCGGCAAAACCCGCAGCGGCCTCGCCAAAGCGCTTGGCCGCTCGCCTTCCGCCGTCACCGATCTCCTCAATGGCCACCGCCGCCTGCGCGCCGACGAGATCGCGATCGTGTCCGACTATCTCGGCATCGAGCCGCCGCGGCTCATCGGCGGCGGACCGCTGCGGCCGCCCAAGGCGCCGCTGATCGGCTATGTCGGCGCCGGCGCGATCGCCCATTTCTACGCCGACGGCCAGGGGCCGTTCGACGAGGTCGATGCGCCGATCGACGCCAAGCCGGCCACGGTCGCGGTCCAGATCCGCGGCCATTCGCTCGGCGCGCTGTTCGATAACTGGCTGGTCTTCTACGACGACATCCGCAATCCGCCGGATGACAGCCTCGTCGGGCGGATGTGCGTCTGCGGCGTCAGCGATGGGCGCGTCCTGATCAAGGCGCTCAAGCACAGCCAGAACGCCGGCCTCTGGCACCTTCTTTCCAACACCGAGCCGCCGATCTACGACGTGGGCCTCGACTGGGCCGCGCCGGTGCGCGAAATGCGGCCGAGGTAAGGGGTGCGAAGGCCCCCCATCCGGCCCTTCGGGCCACCTNNCCCTCATCCGGCCCTTCGGGCCACCTTCTCCCGCGAGCGGGAGAAGGGAGCGCCCCCTCTCCCGCGGCGCGGGAGAGGGCTGGGGTGAGGTCTAAGGCGCCGCATGCCCGCCACGCCCTCGGCGCTCGAGATTGCGCGCGCGCTCATCCGTTGTCGCTCGGTGACGCCGGAGGACGGCGGGGCGTTGCCTTATCTCAGCGATCTCCTGACTCAGGCCGGATTCGCGGCCGAGCTGATCACGTTCGAGGCGCCGGGGACGCCCGCGGTCCTGAACCTGCATGCTCGGTACGGGAGCGGGCGTCCCAATCTCGCCTTCGCCGGCCACACCGACGTCGTGCCGCCCGGCGATGTTAAAAGCTGGCGGTTCGATCCGTTCGCGGCCGAGATCGCCGACGGCGAGCTCTGGGGCCGCGGCGCGTGCGACATGAAAGGCGGCGTCGCCGCAGCTGTGGCCGCCGCCTTGCGCTTCATCGCCAAGGGGTCGTTTGCCGGATCGCTCAGCTTTCTCATCACCGGCGACGAGGAAGGCCCGGCGGTTAACGGCACGGTCAAGCTCCTCGACTGGGCGCTAGCGAGGGGTGAGCTTCTCGACCATTGCATCGTCGGCGAGCCGACATGCGTCAGCGCGCTCGGCGACACGATCAAGCACGGCCGGCGCGGCTCGCTGAATGGACGGCTCACAATCCACGGCCGCCAGGGCCATGTCGCCTATCCGCAGATCGCGGAGAATCCGATCCGTGCGCTCGCGCCGGTGCTGACGGCGCTCTTTTCGCCGCCGCTCGATCGGGGCAACGCCGATTTCGAGCCCTCGAACCTCGAAGTCACCACCGTCGACGTCGGAAACGCCGCGCACAACGTCATTCC
Organism: Hyphomicrobiales bacterium; assembly: GCA_003164825.1. Classification (GTDB taxonomy): domain Bacteria; phylum Pseudomonadota; class Alphaproteobacteria; order Rhizobiales; family Beijerinckiaceae; genus Roseiarcus. Next base: position 5,603 of record PLUH01000298.1, on the reverse strand, counting down.
GGGCGAGGTCCGGCTTGCCTTCAATGTGCGCTTCAACGATCTCTGGACGCCCGAATCGCTTAAGGCGGAGATCGCGCGGCGGGTCGCGGCGGCGGCCGGGGGCGCGCGCACGACGCTCGCCTTCGAGCCGACCAACGCGGTCGCATTTCTCACCAAACCGGGACCGTTCACCGATCTGGTCGCCGCCGCGGTTCAAGACGTGACCGGGCGGCGGCCTGAGCTTTCGACCGGCGGGGGCGCCTCCGACGCGCGGTTCATCAAGAACGCCTGTCCGGTGGTCGAGCTCGGCCTCGTCAACGCCACCATCCACGCGGTCGACGAGCGGGTCCCGCTCGACGATCTCGAAGCGTTGTCGCAGATCTACGAGCGCGCGCTCGACCGCTATTTCGCCGAGTTCGCGGCTTGATCGATTGACGAACCCCCACCACCGCGCTTCGCGCGGTCCCCCTCCCCCGCATTCGCGGGGGAGGACGGGAGCGTGCCGAACTCCCCGCCGTGCGCTTCGGGGTAGTCGACGCGGGCGAGGTAGAGGCCGGAGGCTGGCGCGACCGGGCCGCAGCGGCTGCGGTCGGCGGCTTCGAGCGCGGCTTTGAGGTCGCCGGCGGTCGACCGGCCCACGCCGACCTCGACCAGCGAGCCGACCATCGAGCGCACCTGCCGATGCAGGAACGACAGCGCGCTCGCTTCGATTTGAACCTCGTCGCCGTCGCGCATGACGTCGAGCCGGTCGAGGGTGCGGATCGGCGATTTCGCCTGGCATTGGGCGTCGCGAAAGGTGGAGAAATCGTGCCGGCCGACCAAGGCCTGGGCGGCGTCGTGCATCGCGCGAGCGTCGAGGGGAGGCTTCACCCGCCAGGCGCGGCCGCGCTCGAGCGCCAGCGGCGCCCGGCGGTTGAGGATGCGATAGAGATAATGGCGGGTGCGGGCGCTCCGCCTGGCGTCGAAACCGGAATCAACGCGCTCGGACTTGAGAACTGCAATCGGATGGGGATGAAGCAGCGCGTTGAGCCCCTCGCCGAGCCGGAACGGCTCCCATTCGCGCTCGAGGTCGACGTGGGCGACCTGGCCCAGCGCATGCACGCCGGCGTCGGTGCGCCCTGCGCCATGGACGATCGCGCGCTCAGCCGTCATCGCGGCGAGCGCCTCCTCCAGCGCCTCCTGGATCGAAAGGCCGTTCTCCTGCCGCTGCCAGCCGACGAACGGCGCGCCGTCATATTCGATGATGAGCTTAAAGCGCGGCATTCGAAGTCGGGGCGGACTCGCGGCGGGGAGCGGAGGCGATGGCTTCGTCGAGAACCTCGTAAACGCGCGGATCGCCGGAGCGCGCGACATTGAAGCGCAGACAGCCGCGCGCCTCGTCGGAGGCGCTGAAGGCTGGGCCCGGGGCGAACATCACTTTCCTCGTCAGGGCGTGCCGGGCGATGTCGGCGGCGCTGACGCCTTCGGGCAGGCGAGCCCACAAATAGATGCCGGCGCGCGGCTCGATCCAGGGGACGAGGCCGTGGCGGCGGAGATTCTGCAACGTTCGCCCCATGGCGTCGGCGAGCTTCCGGCGCAAACCGTCCAGATGGCGCCGATATCCGCTTTCCGTTAGCACCCGGTGCAGAATGTGAGCCCCAGTCGCGCTATTGCCCATGGTCGTCGCCAGCTTGAGATCGACGAGCGGCGCGATCCAGTCCTCGCGCGCGGCGATATAGCCGCACCGCATCGCGGCGCCGACAGCCTTGGTCGCGCTGCCGACCTGCACGACCCGGCGCAGGCCGTCGAGCGCGGCGAGCCTCGTCGAAGGCTCGGCCTCGAAATCGGCGAACGTGTCGTCCTCGAGGACGAGGACGTCATGCTCCTCCGCCAGTCTCAGCACCCGATGGACGGTCGCCGCCGAGGGCGTCACGCCTGTTGGGTTCTGCAAGCCTCCGCTGGTGAGATAGAGACGCGGACGATGCTCGGCGAACAGGCGCTCAAGCTCCGCGACGTCGGGGCCGTCGGAGGTCATCGGGACCGTGAGGCTTCGGGCGCGATTGGCGCGCAGGAGCGAATGAAAGTTGAAATAGCAGGGATCGTCGAGAACCACCGTGTCGTTTGGACTGAGGAGGAAGCGACAGACAAGATCGAGCGCCTGCGAGCAGGAATCGGTCACGACAATCTGGTCGGCGTCCGCGGCCACTGCGCGTTCGGCGAGGCGCACCGAGAACAACCGCCGCAACGGGGCATAGCCGAGCGGCTCGTCATACTGGCGCCGCTGGTTAGGACCCTCACGCGCGGCAAGGCGCAACGCCCGTTGGACGCCAAGATCGAGCACCCAGGAATCGGGTAGCCAACCGGCGCCTGGGCAGAGGAAATCGGGCGCGCCGGTCATCGCGTGCCGATTGATCCAGGATGGATCAATGGCAGGCTCAGGCGGCGGTTCGGCGGCTGAGACCGCGAGCGGGCGGGCGGCGCTCGCGACGAAGAATCCCGAACCGCGCCTGGCGACAACCGCTCCCTCGGCCGCGAGCCGGTCGTAAGCCTCGACCACCGTGGATTTCGAGACTTCAAGCTTCGCGGCCAGCTCCCGCACCGAGGGGAGCCGCGAGCCGCGGGCCAGCGAACGGCTGCCTATGCGGCCGCGGATGAAGGCCGCTGTCGTTTCGACGCGAGAGGCGGGCCGATCATCCATGGGCGCTCCGGTTGAACTGTACAGCCGTTGGATTGGTACAGTTTGGGACAACTGTACTGAAGTGTCTCTGGCATGACAAGCGCTGCTGACCGATCTTGGCCTTAGAAAGGATGCGAGCCCATGATTTCCGCGAACCGCATGTGGGGCACAGTCGGCGCCGGAGCGAGACGAGCGGCGGCTTGGCCGTTCCGCGTCGCCGCCGCGCGAGCGACTCTAAGGACGCTGTCCAATATGGATCGTCGCGAGCTGGCTGATATCGGCCTCAACCTGAGCGACGTGCGCGACGCCTCGGCGCTGCCGCTTGACCGCGATCCGACCGCGCTCCTCGCGCGACGCGCGCGCGAGCGCCGCCGGGACGCTTTCGGGCCTCCGCAATGTCTTCGGCCGCCGGACGATCGGGATAATCTGCCTGGGCACAGGCAGCCGGCGCCGCTGGAACCGAAGCCGGCCGGGCAGGGAGCCCGCCTCGTCAGAACAGGCTGAGCTGGGCGTCGGCGTCGCTCGCTTCGCGCGCGGGCTTCTGGAAGAGGTCGGTGCGCAGCGCCCGCGAGGTCTCGCGGTAGCCGAGGCGGCGGGCGGCCATCTCGAACCGGCGCCCGATCATCCAGGCGTAGGGGCCAGAGCCCGCCATGCGACGGCCCCATTGGGCCTCGTAGTCCTTGCCCTCGCGCATCGACTGCATGAGCGAGACGGCGCGCTTGAGCCGGTCGGGATAATGGACCTGCAGCCATTCGCGGAACATGTCGCGCAACTCGCCCGGCAGTCTCAAGACGACATAGCTCCCCTCGCGCGCGCCGGCCGAATAGGCGCGGGTCAGGATCGTCTCGAGCTCCTCGTCGTTGATCGCCGGAATGACCGGGGCGGCCATCACGCCCGCGGGCACGCCCGCGTCGTTGAGCGCCTCGATCGCCTCGAGCCGCTTCTGCGGCGTTGGGGCGCGCGGCTCCATTTGCCGCGCGAGCGCCCGATCGAGCGTGGTCACTGAGACGAACACCTTGACCAGGCCATCGCGGGCCATCGGCGCCAGGAGGTCGAGGTCGCGCAGGATGAGGTTCGATTTGGTGACAATGGTGAGCGGGTGGCGGGCGCGCTTCAGGACCTCGATCAGCGACCGGGTGATGCGATACTGGCGCTCGATCGGCTGATAGGGATCGGTGTTGGCGCCGAAGGCGATCGGCGCCGGCTTGTACTTCGGCGACGCCAGCTCCCGCTCGAGCAGCTCGGCCGCGCCCTCCTTGGCGAACAGGCGGGTCTCGAAATCGAGCCCGGCCGAGAGCCCCATATAGGCGTGGGTGGGCCTCGCGTAGCAATAGAAGCAGCCGTGCTCGCAGCCGCGGTAGGGGTTGATCGAGCGGTCGAACGGGATGTCGGGGGAGTCGTTGCGGGCGATGATCGCCTTGGGCTTCTCCCACGTCACCTCGGTCCGAAGCGGCTCCGGCGCTTCGTCCTGCGTCCAGCCGTCGTCGAACGCCTCGCGCCGCTCGGATTCGAAACGGCCGGATGCGTTGGTCGCCGCGCCGCGCCCGCGCCGAAGCTCGCCGGGCAGGATGCGTTCGGCGATCGCATCGGGGCGATGACGCGGGTCAGGGGCGGAGGATCGGGCGAGGCTCGGGTTCATGGCGATGGACCATAATGGCGCAGTTGGAACAAATCATGAACAAAGCACATAGCCGCGGATCATGGCCACGTCAAGGCCAGGCCGTGGAACGATCGTATGAAGCTCGATGACAGAGGAAAAGCGGCGTTGACGGCGTTGCGCGGGGGAAAAAGCGCCTGCCCGTCGCCTTAAAACGCCCGGCGCGGGCTTGCCCCGGTCAATTCGAGAACGTGTTGCAAGATTTGATGTCGCCGCTCTTCAAGCCCGCGGTCAGCCATTGCTGGCGCATTGCCGAGGAGCCGTGGGTGAAGCTGTCGGGCACGGCGTAGCCGCGCGCGGCGGTCTGCAACCGGTCGTCGCCGATCGCCGANNCCGGCGAGGCAGTCGGCCTGCAGCTCGACCCTGACCGAAAGCGCGTTGGCCTGGGTCTGGCTCACCTGCTGCTTCATGTCGTCGACCTTGTCGAGGATGCCAAGCAGGTCCTGGACGTGATGGCCGATCTCGTGGGCGACCACATAGGCGTAAGCAAACTCGCCGCCGCCGCCGTATTTGGTCTTCATGTCGCGGAAGAACGACGTGTCAAGATAGACCTTCTTGTCGATCGGGCAGTAGAACGGCCCCATCGCCGACCGCGCGCCCCCGCATCCCGATCGTGTCGCGCCGTCGTAGATGACCAGCGTCGCGGGCTGGTATTGCACGCCGGTCTGCGCAGGCAGCACTTCCGTCCAGACTCCCTCAGTCCCGCCGACGACCTTGGCGAGAAATACCCGCGTCGGGTCGTTCGGATCGACGGGGGCGGATTGCGTCGGCGCCTGGTTCTGCGTGCCGACGCCGACCATTTCGGCGCCGCTCATCAGCACCTGCGGCGAGATGCCGGTGAAATAGCTGATGGCGAAAATGACGATGATCGCGCCGATGCCGAGCCCGCCGGCGCCCATCCCCCCGCCGCCTCCGCCCTGGCCGCGGCGATCCTCGATGTTCGAGGATTGCGGCATGTTGTCGTATTCCATGACGAGCTCCGCGGTCGAACGCCGGTTAATGGCTTGTTCATCCTAGCAGAACCCGTGTCCCCTGAGTAGCGCTGCGGCATGGAGCGCGCGCAAAGCCTTTGTTGAGGCATTCGGCGAAACTGTCAGTCCTCATGAGCCAGGACCGCCCCGCGATGCCGCCGACCTATTCCCTCGTCGTGCCGATCTACAACGAGGAAGCCGTGATCCCGATTCTGCTCAGACGCCTCGACGCCCTGCTCGATTCGCTCGACGCGCCGGGCGAAGTGATCGTCGTCGACGATGGATCGGAAGACACCAGCGCGATCGTGATCGAGGGTAAGGCGCGGGCCGACCGGCGCTA
>PLUH01000390.1:1891-20701 GCA_003164825.1 Hyphomicrobiales bacterium | reverse complement strand
GGCGCGTTCCCGTGGGTGGCCAACGGCCGCTCGCTGTCACTCGGCCGCGAGGAGGGCCTCACGAAGCTGCTGTTCGATCCGGAGAGCCACCGCGTGCTGGGGGGCGGGATCGTCGGCAGCAACGCCGGGGAGCTCATAAGCGAGATCGCGCTGGCGATCGAGAACGGCTGCGACGCCGCCGACATCGCCCTCACGATACACCCGCATCCGACGCTCACCGAGACCATCGCAGGCGCGGCAGAGGCATTCGAAGGGACGCTCACGGATCTGTACCTGCCGAAGAAGTGACGCTGCGGTGCGCCGACACTCGGCGCAGCTCGCGCGTCAGCGCGGCGCGCGGCGGCGGCGCACCGGACGCATCGGTTTTGCGGGTGAGGCGCGCGCGGGTGTCTTGTGCGGATACTCGCACAGATCGCGGATGATGCACTTCGGGCACGCCGGCGAGCGCGCCTTACACACGTAGCGCCCGTGCAGCAGCAGCCAGTGGTGCGCATCCTTCCTGTACTCCGGCGGCGTGTTGGCCGTGAGCGCATCTTCCACCTCGCGCGGTGTGCGCCCGGGCGCAAGTCCGGTGCGGTTGGCGACCCTGAAGATGTGGGTGTCGACCGCGATCTCCACCTGGTCGAACACCATGTTGAGAATGATGCTCGCGGTCTTGCGCCCGACGCCGGGCAGCGCCTCGAGCGCCTCTCGATCGCGCGGCGTCTGACCGCCGTGCCGCTCGACGATCGCCCGCGAAAGCGCGATGACGTTTTTCGCCTTGGTCCGATAAAGCCCGATGGTCTTGATTCGCTCGGCAAGCCGCTCGACGCCAAGCGCCGCCATCTTCTCCGGCGTGTCGGCGGTGGCGAACAGCGCTGGCGTGACCTTGTTGACGCCGGCGTCGGTCGTTTGCGCCGACAGCACCACCGCCACCAGGAGCGTGAATGGATTGATGTATTTGAGCTCGCCCTTCGGCGCCGGATTGGCGGCAGCCAACCGCTCGAAGATCTTCTCGGTCCTCGCCGCCCTCGCCTGCCGGGACTCCTTTCGCGCCATGGGCGATTTATAGGCGCCCGCAGCCGACCCGCCAAGCGCGAGTGCGACTAAAGCGCGGGTTGCCATGCGCCGCGGCGCCAAGCATTATGCCCGCTCGGGCTTGGGCTTTGGCGGCGCGCCGCCTGACGAACCGTGAAATCGGGAGGAATGGAATGAAATCACTTAGACGGACTTTGATGCTGGCGGGGGCGCTTTGCGCCTCGCTTGCCGCCGGCGCGGCATGGGCCGCCGACAATAAGGTCGTGATCGGCGACATCGACGACATGTCCGGACCCTACGCCGACGTCATCGGCCCCAACGGCGTCGAGGCGCTCAAGATGGCGGTCGCGGATTTTGGCGGGTCCGTGCTCGGGCAACCGATCGAGGTCCTGACGTTCGACCATCAAAACAAGCCGGACATCGCCGGGCAGAAACTGCGCGAATGGGCCGACACCAGCGGGCTGACGATGCAGCTCGGCGGCTCCAACACCGGCGTCAGCCTCGCCATGGCCGCCGCCTCCAAGGAGAAGAAGATCCCGTTCATAGCAATCGGCGCGGCGGGCGCGTCGCTGACCGGTAAGGACTGCACGCCCTACATGATCCATTACGGCTACGACACGACCGCGCTCGCCAACGGAACCGCCAAGACCATTGTCGAGGAGGGCGGCAAGAGCTGGTTCTTCCTCACTGCGGATTACGCCTTCGGAACGCAGCTCGAGAATGCGGCGGCCAGCGTCGTCAAGGCGAACGGCGGAACCGTGGTCGGCGACGTGCGCGTGCCGCTCGGCACATCGGACTTTGCATCCTACCTGCTTCAGGCGCAGGGCTCCGGCGCGCAGGTGCTTGCGCTCGCCAACGCCGGCGCCGATACGTCCAACTCGCTCAAGGCGGCGGCCGAATTCGGCCTCACCAAGAGCATGCGGCCGGCGGCGCTGCTCGTGTTCATTACCGACGTTCACGCCGTCGGTCTCGACATCGCGCAAGGCCTCGTGCTGACAACCGCCTGGTACTGGAACATGAACGACGATACGCGGGCCTTCGCCAACCGTTTCTTCGAAAAGACGAAGAAGATGCCGACCTTCTCCCAGGCGGCCTACTATTCCGCCACCACCACCTATCTCAACGCCGTCAAGGCGGTCGGCACGACCGACGCCGACAAGGTCATGGAGCAACTGCACAAGACCAGGGTCAACGACATGTTCGTCAAGGACGCCCCCATCCGCGCCGACGGCCTGCTCGAGCACGACATGTACATCGTTCAGGTGAAGACGCCCGCGGAGTCGAAGGGCGACTGGGACTTCTACAAGATCCTCAAGACGATGAAGGGCGAGGAGGCGTTCGGCAAGCTCGCCGACTCGACCTGCCCGCTGTTCAAGAACTAACCTTCCGCTAAGGGGTCCGTGCGACGTCTCGGTCCGAGGCGTCGCACGGCCGGGCGGTCCACGAAGCTTCACAAGGTCGCGATCCCAGTCAGAAATCGCCAAATCGTCACTTTCGGTTCACGTTCCGCTCAGCGTTTGCATGCTTCGATGCTAGCGGAACGAGCGCGTTCTGGCGCGCGACGAGGCGACAATGACGATCGGCCCTGATCTCGCTGGGGCGGTGACAGCCTTCAATCGTTTCGGGTTCGGCGCGCGTCCGGGCGACCTCGCCGCCGCCGCGGGTGATCCGCGCGGGTTTCTGCTTGAGGAATTGTGGACCGCCAATGTCGCGTTGATTCGCGATCGCCCGCCGCCGTCCGGACCGGCGGCCCTGCAAGCCTATTACCTCGATCAGCAGCGGAAGCGCGCCGAACGCATGAGTATGGCGATGGCGCCCCCCAAAGCGCCGCCGCCGGTCGTCCCGTCCATGGCGCCGCTGGGGCCGGCGCCGCCCGAAGGAGCCTCGATGACACCCATGGCGGCCGGCCAGTCCGGGGCGCCGCGGGAGGCCGCGCCAGAATCGCCAAAGCCGCAGCCTCAGGTCGAGCAGGCTTTGTTTCGGGCGGAGGCCGTCGCGCGGCTTCAAAAGCAGTTGCAAGCGCGCCTGGGCTTGGTCGAGCGGCTCGTCGCCTTCTGGTCGAACCATTTCGCCGTGTCGGTCGCCAAGAGTGCGGAGTTGCGCGCCGCCGCCGGGCCGTTCGAGCGCGAGGCGATCCGCCCGAATGTCCTTGGCAAGTTCGCCGCGCTGTTGCGCGCCGCCGAGTCCCACCCGGCGATGATCCTTTACCTCGACAACCAAAACTCGGTCGGTCCCAATGCGCCGCCCGGACTATTTGCCGGTAAGGGGCTGAACGAGAATCTGGCTCGCGAAATTCTGGAGCTTCATACGCTCGGCGTCGGCTCCGGCTATACGCAGGCCGACGTCACCGAGTTCGCGCGCATCCTGACCGGCTGGAGCGTTGCCGGCCCCGAGAGCGAGGCGGGCGCGATCGGCTCGTTCCTGTTCAAACCCAATTGGCATGAGCCGGGCCAGCGCACGCTCCTTGGCAAGACCTATGCGGAGGCCGGCGCCGAGCAGGGGCGCGCGGCGCTCGACGATCTCGCCCGCCATCGGGCGACGGCGGGGCATATCGCGACCAAGCTCGTGCGCCATTTCGTCGCCGACGACCCCCCTGCCGATCTCGTCGACGCGCTGGCGGTCAAATTCCGCGACAGCGACGGCGACCTTGCCGTGGTCGTTTCCGCTTTGGTCGCGGACGATCGCGCGTGGCGCGCGAAGCCGACCAAGATACGAAGCCCGCTCGAATTCGTGGTCGGCGCGGCGCGCGCGACTGATTACGTCCCGTCCGACCCGGGGCTCTACCTCCAGGCGCTCAACCTGCTCGGCATGCCCCTATGGCGGCCCGCGGGCCCCAACGGTTTTTCCGATCTGAGCGACGCCTGGTCCTCGCCGGAAGGCATGAAGTCCCGGCTCGATCTCGCCTGGTTCATGGGACAGCGGATGCATGCCCCAGCCGATCCGCTGGCGGCCATGAAGGCGGTCCTCGGCGACACGGCTTCTGGGGAGACGAGCGAGGCGATTACGCGCGCCGAATCGCGCGAGCAGGCGCTGGCGCTTCTGTTCATGGCGCCCGAATTCCAACGGAGATGACGATGATCCGAAACCGATCGGAACTTGCGATCTCCCGCCGAGCCCTGGTCCGCGCCGCGGGCGCGCTTGGCGCGAGCGCCCTGTGCGGGGCCGGGTTCTGGAGCGCGCCGGCGAGCGCGGCGGGAGCGCGCGATCCGCGGCTCGTGGTCGTGATCCTGCGCGGCGCGGTCGACGGCTTGTCCGCCATTCCGCCGGTCGGCGATCCGGACTATGCGGCGCTCCACGGCGATCTCGCCTTCGCCGCGTCCGGCGAACGCGCCGCCCTGCCGCTCGACGGCTTCTTCGCCGCCCACCCCTCACTTGTCGCCTTCAGGCGCATGTATGATCAGAAGCATGCGGCGGTCGTCCATGCGGTGGCGACGGGCTACCGCGACCGCTCGCATTTCGACGGCCAGGACGTGCTGGAGAGCGGCAATCCGAAGCCGGGGCGCACCGAGAGCGGCTGGCTCAACCGGACCTTGGGCGCGCTCCCCGCCTCCGCCTCGCGCCGCGCGCTCGGGGTCGGCGCGACGGCGCCGCTCATCATCCGCGGACCGGCCCCGGCGCTCGGCTGGGCCCCGCCAGGCGGCGTCGGGCCGGCGAACAGCGATCTCACAGAGCGAGTGCTCGATCTCTACGCCCATCGCGATCCCCCGCTTGGCCAGCAGCTCAGCGCCGCGCTCGCGGCGGAGAAAGTCGCCTCAGAAAGTTCGTCGGGCGATCCCGCGAGGAAGCCTCACTATGGCGGCGCGGTCGAACAAATGCGCCTCGCGGCGGAGGGCGCCGCCCGCCTCCTTGCGGCGCCCGACGGGCCGCGGATCGCGGCGCTGGCCTTCGACGGTTTCGACACCCATCAGAACGAGGGCGCGGCGCAAGGCGTGCTCGCCCAGCGCCTCCAGGGGCTCGACGCCGCCTTCGACGCTTTCGAGACCGACCTCGGCGACGCCTGGGCGGACACGGTCGTCGTCGCGATCACCGAATTCGGCCGCACCGTTCGCGTCAACGGCACCCACGGCACCGACCATGGCACGGCGACGGCCGCGCTCCTTGCCGGCGGCGCGCTCGCCGGCGGCCGGGTGATCGCGGACTGGCCGAGCCTCAAGGCCGAGCGCCTTTACGAGGGCCGCGACCTCTATCCCACCGCCGATCTGCGCGGCGTGCTCAAGGGCCTGTTGGCCGACCAATTCGGGCTGTCATCAAAGACGCTCTCCGAGGTCATCTTCCCCGATAGCGCTGGCGTAGCGCCGATGAAGGCGCTCGTCGCCTAACAAGGAGGCGGCGGATCAGTTCAGCGCCGCCCGATAGGTCGCCTCGGTCTTGGCCAAGACGGCCCATTCAGCGTGCAGTCGAGTTGACGTGCCGCTGCCTCGGTCTGGCTGAACGGCGCCCGCCCCGCTCTAACTCGCGGCCGCGGCCTCGCTCAGCTGGTTCAGGGCGACCCGATAGCTCGCCTCGGTCTTTTCGGCGATTTCGTCCAGAGTCGCACCGGGCGCGAGTTCGATCAGCGCCATGCCGCGAAGCCCATGCTTGTCGATCGAGAACACCCCAAGGTCGGTGATCACGAGGTCGACGACCTTGGCGCCGGTCAGCGGCAGATTGCAATGATGCAGGAGCTTCGGGCCGTCCTTGGCGGAATGCTCCATCACGACGACGATCTTCTTCACCCCGGCGACGAGGTCCATCGCCCCGCCCATGCCCTTCACCATCTTGCCGGGAATCATCCAGTTGGCGAGGTCGCCGTTCTCGGCGACCTGCATCGCGCCGAGGATCGCAAGGTCGATGTGGCCGCCGCGGATCATGGCGAANNAGCATGCCGTTCTCGCTCTGCAGCTGCACGCTGATCCCCTGAGGGATATAGTTCGAGACCAGCGTCGGAATGCCGATGCCGAGATTGACGTAGAAGCCGTCCTTGAGCTCCTTGGCGGCGCGGGCCGCCATTTCGTCGCGGGTCCAAGCCATGAGAAATGCCTCCAGAAAATTCAGGCCGCGTCGCGCTTGCGGGTCGTGCGCTGCTCGATCCGCTTCAGGGCGTTTGGGACGTGAACGATGCGCTGAACGTAAACGCCCGGGGTGACGATGTGGTCGCCGTCGATCTCGCCCGGCTCGACCAGATGCTCGACCTCGGCCACGGTGAGCCGGCCGGCCGTCGCCATCATCGGATTGAAGTTGCGCGCCGTCTTGCGGTAGACGAGGTTGCCTTCGGTGTCGCCCTTCCAGGCATGGACGAGGGCGATGTCGGCGATCAGCCCAGTCTCCATCACGTAGGCCTCGTTCTCGAAGTCGCAGATCTCCTTGCCCTCGGCGACGATCGTGCCGACGCCGGTGCGGGTGAAGAAGGCGGGGATGCCGGCGCCCCCGGCGCGGATGCGCTCGGCCAGCGTGCCCTGCGGATTGAATTCGAGTTCGAGCTTGCCCGCGAGATAGAGATTGGCGAAGATCTTGTTCTCGCCGACGTAACTCGAGATCATCTTCTTGATCTGGCCGGTTTCGAGCAGGATCCCAAGGCCGAGCCCGTCGACGCCGGCGTTGTTGGAAACGAAGGTCAGATCCTTCGCCCCCGATTTGCGCACCGCCTCGATCAGGACCTCGGGGACCCCGCAGAGGCCGAAGCCGCCCGCCATCAAGATCATTCCGTCCTTGATCTCGCCGGCGAGCGCCTCGTCCGCGTTGGCGTACACTTTTCTCATGGGATGATGGGTTCCGGTTGAAACGGCCGCGACTTCCTAGCCGTCTCGCGGACCCGCCGCAAGGCGACAGTGGAGACGCGGCTCAAGTTCACATTGCACGCAAGCCGAGCGCGATCACGATCCAGGCGATGCGGTAGAAGATGGCGAGGGCCCCAGTCGGAGGACCGTACATGATCAATCAATCCGCGCGGTTTGTCGCTGGCGGCCTCGCGCTGACGGCGGCGATGCTTATTTCCGCCGTTGGCCGCGTGACGGCGGACGAAGCGACGACCTCGCCCGAAACGGCGCGGGGCAGGGTCGCAGGCTATCTGGCCGAGCCGCTGGACAGCGCCGCGCTGGTGCCGCGCCCCCCGGCAGACGGATCGGCGGCGCTGGCCGAGACGCCCCCGCAAGGGCCTTAGCCTTCGGCGGGCGGGCCCCGGCGTCGCAAGCCGCCGCTCTCGCTCACCCACGCGAGGGTCACCATGCCGAGCAGCAGCGCCAGGCCGAAGAAGCCCGAGGCAAGCGACGTCGACCGCGCGCCGATCAGTTCGCTCGACCCCGTCCGCTTGATCCCGATGTAGTCGCCGCCGCCGTAGCTCGGGGAAGGGTTCAAGCCGACAACACGCGGCATGACGATCGCGTCGCCAGGGCCGGCGGCGATTCGGCGCACCGTTCCGCCGGTCGCCTCGGCGAGCGGCTTAAGCTTTTCGGTGGTCGAGACGACATCCTGCATCTCGAGCGGATTCTCCTGGCCGACGTTGACCAGCGCGACATGCTCGCCGTCCTCGGCGCGATAGAGGCCGAAGCGGTCGACCGTCACATGGGCGCGGCTGAGGCCGGGCGCATAGGGCGTCAAATCGAGCTTGGTCTTGTTGCCGTTCGGCGCGACGAGATAGGTCTCCCGCGCCGCGCCGGTCACGCTCTGGCGCTCCACCGTCACTTCGCGTCCCTTGGCGCTCGCGCGCAAAGCCTCCTCTTCCAGGTCAGGCTCCTTCATCAGCCAATGCGCGAGACGGCGCAGGAGATCGAGGTAAGGCCCGCCGCCGTCATAGCCGCGCGCCCAAAGCCACATCTGGTCGCTCAGCAGCAACGCCACACGCCCCTTTTCGACCCGCGACAGCACGAGCAGCGGCTTGTCGTCCGGCCCGCTCATCACCGCGACCCCGGTCGTCGGCCGCGCGCCGACGATCCGGAACCATCGCCCCCAACTCGGCTCGCCGTTGTTGGCGTCGAGGCCGCTCAGACCCCGGGTCACCGGATGGCGAAGTCCATCTTCGGACACCTTCGCGCGATACGGGCCCTCGACGTCGTCGCCGCTCGGCTCGGCGGGCGAAATTGCCCCGAGCGGCGAATAATAGAGGCCATCGGGGGTCGAGAATTCTGGCCCTTCCGCCATCAGGAGCGCGCCGCCGTCGCGCACGTAATTGGCGATGTTCTCGAGATAGACATAGGGCAGAATCGACTGCTGGGCGTAGCGATCAAAGATGATGAGGTCGAAGTCCTTGATCCGGCGTCCGAACAGATCAGCGACCGGAAAGGCGATCAGCGACAGTTCGTTGATCGGCGTGCCGTCGGAGCCCTTCTCCGGCGGACGCAGGATGGTGAAATGCACCAGATCCACATTGGCGTCGGACTTCAAGAGATTGCGCCACATGCGCTCTCCCGGATGCGGCTTGCCAGAGACCAGCAACACCCTGAGCTTGTCGCGCACGCCCTCGATGTTGACGACGGCGCGATTGCTGTCGGCGGCGAGCTCGTTTTCGACCGGCGCGACTTCCAGCTCGATCACGTTCGGCCCGGGATGGTCGATCGGCGCCCTGACATCGATCCGCTCGCCCACCTTGGCGTCCATCTCGGCGATCGTCTCGCCGTCGCGCCGCACCGTGAGCTTCACCGGCTCGCCGTGGTCGGCGCTGTCGAGGACGCGGGCGACGATGACCTGATCCTTGCCGACGATGCCGTACCGCGGGGCCTCGACCAGTTCGATGCGCCGCTGCCGCTCGCCCTCACGGCCGGTGATGAGCGCGTGCAGCGGGGCGTTGAAGCCGAGCGCAGCCGGAGACTGGGGAATGTCGTGCACATCGCCATCGGTGATCATGACGGCGCCGCCGACCCGCTCGGGCGGCGCGTCGGCGAGCGCGCTGCGCAGCGCGGCGAACAGCTTGGTTCCCTCGGTTTCGGATTCCTCGCGCGACGTTTCGACGACGCGCAAATCAACGTCTCCGAGCGCTTTCAGCCTCGCCTCGACCTCGTCGCGCGCTTTGTCGGTTTGCCGCGGCCGCTCGCCAATGTCCTGGCTTTCGGAACGGTCGACCACCACGGCGACAATGTCCTTGAGCGGGCGCCGGTTCTCTTGGACGAGATTGGGATCGCACAGGCCAAGCAGCAATAGCGCCATGCTGAGCGCGCGCAACCACGCGCCGCGGACGCCCCGCCAGACGAGCGCGACCGAGACGACGAGCGCCGCCGCCGCCAGCGCGTAGAGCGCCGGCCAGGGAAGAAAGGGAGAAAAGGCGATCGACCAGGCGCTCAACGGGTCAGCCTTTCCAGAATGTCCTTGGCGTGCACCTGGTCGGCCTTGTAGTTGCCGGTGAGCGTATACATGACCAGATTGATGCCGCTGCGCAGGGCCAGCTCGCGCTGCCGCGCCCCACCAGGAATCAGCGGGAAGAGCGGCCGCCCGTCGATGTCTTCGGCCCATGCCGCCGCAAGATCGTCGGAGGCGATGATGATCGGCGACACGCTGTCGCCCGCGCGCGCTGGACGCTGGACGCGGTCATTCGGATCGGCCGGCGGGAGCGCCTCGATCCAGGTTTGACCGATTGCGGTTCGGCCGACCATGCGGTCGAGCAGATAGAAGGTTTTGGTCAGCACGTGGTCGTGCGGAACCGGTTCCAGCTCCGGCACGTCGACCCCTTCCAGGAGCGTGCGCAACCAGAGCGCCTCGGACGTCGGCGAGCCGCCCGGACGCGCGGTCAGCGCGTCGCGGGTGTCAAAGACCAGCGTGCCGCCGTTTTTCATGAACGCCGCGATGCGCGTTCGCGCCTCGGGCTTCGGCTGCGGCAGCCCGGCGACGATCGGCCAATAGATGAGCGGATAGAAGGCGAGCTCATCGCGCGCCGGATCGAGTCCGACCGGCTCGGCCAGCTCGGCCGAGGTGCGGGAAGCGAGCACCCGCGTCAGCGTCGTCAGCCCAAGCTTGGAGGTTTCGTCGACTGTCGCGTCGCCGGTCATGACATAGGCGAGGCGGGTCGACAACGCCGCATCCATGTCGCGATCGGAGATCGGCGCAGCTTCGGCGGCGCGAAGCTGATGGGGGACGGAAACGAGACCGAGCGCGGCGGCGACGGCCAGGGCGGCGAGCGCCTTCGGCCGGCGCAGCGGCGCACCGCCCATCAGCCAGATCGAAACCAGCGCATCGATCATCAGGCCGACCAGAGCCGCCGGCAGGAGCCAGCGGCGAAGATCGATTGGCGGCGTGATCGCAAGCGCGCCCTCATGCACGGTGAGCGGCCCATAATCGGCGCGGGCCAAGGCTTGGCCTTCAGCCAGCGCATTGACAGCCCGCGAGGAGTCGCGAGATCCGTAGAAGCCGGGCGGGTGGAACGGATCGCCGACGCCGGAAAAATCATCGCCGATCGGTTCGGCCTGCGCCGGCGGCGGGCCGAGAACGCCGAAACCGGTCAGCGTGCGCAAGGGCGGCCGGACCGTCCCATGCGCGCCGACCTTGGCCTTCGCGGCGCCCTGACCCGGCGCATCGGCTTCGGCCACGATTCGGCGCAGCATGTCGACGAACAGGCCCGACAACGGCAGATTCGACCAGGTCGTGTCGGCAGTGACGTGGAACAGCACGATGAGACCTTTGCCCCGCCGCTCGGCGGTGACAAGCGGGGTGCCGTCGGCCAGGCGCGCCCAGGTCTTCTCGGCCAGTCCGGTCTCCGGCTCGGCGAGCACCTGCCGCGAAACGGTGACCTCGTCCGGCGCGGCAAGGCCAAAGAATGGGCTGCCGGCCTCGAACGGCGCGATATGCTTCGGCGATTCCCAGGACAACGCGCCGCCGAGCAGGCGTCCGCCGCGGCGAAGCGCGGTCGGGGTCAACGTGTCGTCGCCGGCGGCGAGCCGGGTGCCGGCGAAACGCAGCAGCACCCCGCCGTTGTCAAGAAATTGGGTGATCGCGTCGAGCTCCGGCCCCGGGGCCACGCTCATATCGGCGAGCACCAGAACGGAGGGCTTTTGGTCGAGCAGCGACACGATCGGGTCGCTCGAAGAGTCATGCCACTCGCTGATATCGGCGAACGGCTGCAACGCGCGTTTGAGGTAATAGCTCGGCGCGAGCAGCGGCTGAGCGACGTCGGCGCTCGCGCCCGAGGCGATGGCGACGCGGCGCCGGCGCGAACGCTCGTCGATGAGCCAAGTCGCGCCCGCCGAGCGCTCCGCGTCGATGACGAGCTCCGTGACGTCGTTGCGCAACTCTACGGGTAGGTCGAAGCGGGCGTCGACTGTCATATTGGCGCCGAAGTCGAAGGCCGCCCGGCCGACTTCCCGCCCCTGGACGTCCAGCGCCCTGACCGAGCCGGTTGCCGGAGCGCGCGCGTCCGAGCGGGTGATCTGCGCAGTCAGGGCGCCCGCTTCATTGTCGGCGCCCGCCAGCGCGAGCGCGCCCCGGTTGTCGGTCACCACCTCTACCGAGCGAGCGATGGACGCGAGCCTGGCCGAAAAGGCCCGCGCGCCGCCGACCTCGACTCCGTCGGCGATCCACAGAATGTCGGTATTCGGCTCGCGCGCAAGAAAACGCTCGACCGCCGGCAACGCCGCTGCGCGGTCCGGTGCGTAGGGAACTGGCGAGAGCGAGCGCAACCGGCCCTCGATGCCGGCTCTGTCGAGCGGCGCGACATCCTGTCCGCCCTGCGACATGGTTTGGATCGCCACGATTCGACCGCCCCGCGCCGCCGCCTGCGCCCGTTCGCGGGCGAAGTCCATCCGCTTGTCCCATGCCGGCGCCGCCGCAAACCCGTCGTCGATCACAACCAGGAGCGGACCCGACCCCGAAAGCGCTGCGAAGCTGTTCCACAGTGGCTCGGCCATGGCGAGGATGATGAGCGCGCCGATGGCGAGGCGCAACGCCAGGATCGGCCATGGCGTGCGCGCCGGCGTCGTCTCGGTTGGATCAAGCCCGATGAGCAGCCTCAGCGGCGGGAATATTGCTCGACGCGGACTGGGCGGTGTAACCCGCAACAGGAAATAGAGCCCGACGAGACCGACGAGCGCCGCCAGGACGGCGGGAGCGGCGAAGGCGAGCGGCAGGCCGAACATCGTTCAGGCGCTCCTCAAGCCGGCGCCGGGTTCGGGCGCGGAAAGGCGCATGCGCAGCGCCAGCAGAATCTCCGCGGGCGACGCGTCGGTGCGATGAATGCTCATGCCCCAGCCCGAGCGGGCGCAGATGGCCCGGATCGTTTCGCGATGGGCGGCGAGGCGCGCGAGATAGGCGTCGCGCAAATTCTGCGCCCGCGGCGTGAGCACGGTCAGCGCCCCGGCGGGATCAAGGAACTCGGTGTTGCCCGAGAACGGGTATGTCTCCTCGATCGGATCGACGATCATCACGAGTTCGCCGATCGCGCCCTCTGCGCTTACGGCCTGGATCGCCCGCGCCACGTCTTCCGGCTCCGAGAGAAAATCGCCGAGCATCAGAACCATCGAACGCGTCGCGGCGGGCAGCGCCGGCGGCAATGGGGCTTGAGAAGCGCCGCGGAGCCGCTCGTCGGTCGCGATCGCCTCGGCGAAGCGCTCAACGACGCCTGGCGTCGCCAACGGCCGAGTGAGGCCGAGAAGTCCCGCGCGCTCGCCGCCGCGAACACAAAGATCGGCGAAAGCCAGCGCCAGCAAGGTGGCGCGGTCGATCTTCGTCACCGGCGCCAGACTCGAACCGAACTGCATCGAGGCCGAACGGTCGAACCAGATCCAGACGGTGTGCGCCGCCTCCCATTCGCGCTCGCGCACGAAAGCGCGCTCTTCACGCGCCGAGCGGCGCCAGTCGACTCGCGACGACGGCTCGCCAGACAGGAAAGGCCGGAATTGCCAGAAGGTTTCGCCCGAACCCGCACGCCGCCGGCCATGAACGCCATGCCGCACCGTCTGCGCGACGCGACGGGCCGCGATGATGAGGCTCGGCAGACGGGCCGAGAGAGTTACCGCGTCCCGGCGGATCGAGGCGGGGAGCGTCATTGCGCGGAAGGCCGCCGCGTCATTGGATCGTCTTGGCGACGAGCCGCGCGATCACCGCCGAAATCGTCTCGCCCTCGGCGCGGGCGGCGAAGCTCAGCGCCATCCGGTGCTTGAGCGCGGGCTCAGCCAGCGTCGCGACATCGTCGAGCGACGGCGACAGCCGTCCGTCGACCAGCGCGCGGGCGCGGGCGGCCAGCATCAGCGCCTGCGCCGCGCGCGGACCCGGGCCCCAACCGATCCCCTTGGTCAACTCGGGATCGCCCTCGCCTGGGCGTCCGGCGCGCACCAAGTCGAGGATCGCCTCAACTACACGATCGCCGATCGGCGCGCGGCGGACGACCCGTTGCGCCGCCATCAGGTCCTCCGCCGTCATGACGGGCTTCGGCCGCGCGTCGCGCTCGCCTGTCGTCTCGATCAGGATCCGGCGTTCGGCGGCCCGATCGGGATAGCCGACGTCGATCTGCAACAGGAAGCGATCGAGTTGCGCCTCGGGCAGCGGATAAGCGCCTTCCTGCTCCAGCGGATTCTGCGTCGCCAGCACGTGAAACGGTCGCGGGAGATCATGGCGCGCCCCGGCGACCGTGACATGATGCTCCTGCATCGCCTGCAGCAGCGCCGACTGGGTGCGGGGACTGGCGCGGTTGATCTCGTCGGCCATCAGCAGCTGCGCGAAGATCGGCCCCCTGATGAAGCGGAAGCCGCGCTTGCCGTCCTGACCTTCCTCCATCACCTCGGAGCCGAGAATGTCGGTCGGCATCAGATCGGGGGTGAACTGCACCCTGAGCGCGTCGAGGCCAACGACGATCCCCAGCGTCTCGACCAGTTTGGTCTTGGCGAGTCCAGGCACGCCGATCAACAATCCGTGTCCGCCCGCAAGCAGCGTCGTGAGCGCGAGGTCGACGACGCGCTCCTGGCCGAATATGACGCCGCCGATCTCCGCCCGCGCGGCGGAGATGCGCTCCAGCGCCACGTCGGCGTCGCGGGTCAACTGGCCTGGATCGGCGATATTGGTCACGTTCATCGGCTCGTCCTTTGCCCCCAGCGAATGGCTTACGGTTTTGTTTTATCTTCAAGCGCACTAGATTGAACGCGCGCCCATGCGGCGCAAGCCCTAAGCACGCAGATGTCGGATTCGCCCACAAATAAGCGCGAGAATGACGCAGAGCCGGCGCGCGCGCCGGAAGGGGCTCTGCGAGGACTCGGCGAGGCGGCGATGGGGCGACTACGCGGCCTGGCGCCGGCACCTTCTTGGAATCCGCCCGACTGCGGCGATATCGACATGCGCATCGCTGCCGACGGAACATGGTTTTATTGTGGCTCACCGATCGGCCGGGCGCCGCTGGCGCAGCTGTTCGCCTCGATCATGCGCAAGGAGGGCGACCGCTACGTCCTGGTGACGCCGGTCGAAAAGGTCGGGATCAGGGTCGACGATGCGCCGTTTCTGGCGGTCGAGATGCGCGTCGGCGATGAGACGAACGAGCCGCAACTGACGTTCCGCACCAATGTCGAGGACCTTGTGACTGTCGACGGCGAGCACCCGCTTCGCTTCGAGCGCGGCGCCTCGGAGGGCCTGAAGCCCTATGTGCGGGTCAGGGGCGACCTTTGGGCGCTGGTCAAGCGGGCGCTGTTCTATGACCTTGTCGCCCTCGGTCGGACGGAGCGGGTCGAGAACGAGGACTGGTTCGGCGTGCGCTCGGGCGGACTGTTCTTCCCCATGTGCCGGGCGAGCGAAATCGAGGGGCTTTGAGCGCCAACATTGTCTCCGAACTGAATCCCGCCTCGTTGCGCGAGTTGGCGCAGGCGAAGCTCAGACCGTCGCTCAGCAATGGGGAGCTCGAACTGGCCGTGCCGAAGGGCGCGAGCGACGACGCTCCCGGCGGACGACCGCTAGACCTGGCCAGCCTGGCGGCCCTCGCGCGCCCCGCCGCGGTCCTTTTGCCGATCGTCAAACGGCCGCAAGGACTGACCGTTCTCTTGACGTTGCGCTCGTCGGACTTGCGCGCCCATTCGGGCCAGGTCGCCTTTCCCGGCGGCAAGATCGACTCCGGCGAGACGCCGCGTGACGCCGCGCTGCGCGAGGCGCGCGAGGAAATCGGGCTCGAAGAGCGCTACATCGACCCGCTCGGTTGGCTTGATCCGTGCCTCACGGGCACCGGATTTCGCATCGCGCCCCTCGTCGCGCTCGTCGAACCGGCGTTTGCGCTCAAAGTCAACAAACTGGAAGTCGACGAGGTTTTCGAGACCCCTTTCGCGTTCCTGATGGACCCGGCCAATCATCGCCTCGACGAGCGCGAATGGCAGGGACGCGTGCGACGATTCTACGCCATGCCGCACAACGGGCGATATATCTGGGGGGCGACCGCCGGCATCCTGCGCAACCTGTACGAGAAGCTGTTCACCTGATGGGACGAATCCTTTTCGAACCGCTGGCGCTGTTCCTGAGCCCGTTCGCCGTCTATGCGCTCTATCTCCTCGTGCGCGCCCGCTACCCGCTCGAGGTCGAGCACTGGACGCGCGGGCGGGTGTCGATCATGACGCTCCTCGGTCTGGCGGCCGCTGTTCTCGGGCTCGTCGCCGTCAACGCCTTCGCGCCCCGAGGCCGCGGCGTCTACGTTCCGGCGCATGTCGAAAACGGAATCCTGGTCCCGGGACGGATCGAATGACGGTCCTCAGCGGTTTGGCGGGCGGAAGGCTCAAGGATCTGACGCCGCTGACGCAAGGCCCGTTGGCGCGGACGCTTGAAGCCCTCAACGGCGAGGGCGAGGAGACGCGCCTCGTCGGCGGCGCGGTGCGCGACCTCGCGCTCGGCGAGCCGGCGTTCGATTTCGACCTCGCGACCACCGCATCGACTGACGAAGTGATCCGCCGCGCACGGGCGGCGGGATTCAAGGTCGCGCTCACCGGCGTCGCCCACGGCACGGTAACGATCATCGTCGACGGACGCCCGATCGAGACGACGACGCTGCGCCAGGACGTCGAGACCGATGGACGCCGGGCCAAGGTGGCGTTCGGACGAGACTTCGTCGCCGATGCCGAGCGGCGCGACTTCACCATCAACGCGCTGTCGCTTGGGCCCGACGGCACGGTCCACGATCCTGTCGGCGGACTGGACGATCTCGCCGCCGGACGCGTGCGCTTCATCGGCGACGCCAATCAGCGCATCCGCGAGGATTATCTGCGCATTCTTCGGTTCTTCCGCTTCTCGGCCCGCTTCGCCGCCAGCGGCCTCGACGCCGAGGGTCTAGCCGCTGCGATCCGCGCCCGCGAAGGCCTCGCCCGCCTGTCGCGGGAGCGCGTGCGGGCCGAACTCTTGAAGCTCATCACGGCGCGGCGCGCCGGCGAGGTCGTCCAGACGATGGGCGAGTGCGGCTTTCTCGAGCCGATCCTCGGCGGCCTCGCCTACCCCGGCCGCCTCAGCCGCCTCATCGCGATCGAGGCGGATCGCGGTCGCGAGCCCGACGCGATCCTGCGGCTCGCCGCGCTTGGCGTCGCGATCCCGGAAGACGCGGAGCGGTTGCGCGATCGCCTGCGGCTCGCCAACGCCGAATACGACCGGATCAACTCCGCCGCCGCAGCGCTCATCGGCTTGCACGGGATCGCGGCGCCGCCGTCGCCCGAGGCCTTACGCGCGCTCCTGTTCACCGCCGGCCGCGAGGCGGCGCGGGACGCCCTCGCGTTGGCGGAGGCCGAGTCCGGTGCGCTGGGACCGGATGCGGCCTTCGACGCAGCCGATCGGTTTCTGGCCGAGGCGCCCGAGCCGAAGCTGCCGTTCAGCGGCGCGGACCTGATCGCCCGCGGCGTCCCCGGCGGGCCGCGCATCGGCCAGACGCTGCGCGCCCTTCAGTCGCTTTGGATCCGGGCGGGCTTTCCTGGGGAGCCAGAGACCCTGGCCCGCCTGCTCGACGAGGCCGTCGCGGAATTGGCCCGGGGAGAGGCGCAAACGTAGCGTGGCTTCGTTTATCGCGACTAACCATGCGGGTGGAGAAGCAGGCCACCATCTCCCACCTTCTATGAGCTCCGTGGATCGTCCTTCAAATATTCCGGTATTCGAGCCCCAACGGACCGATGCCCGTTACCTGGGTGACGTATTCGCCGGACTTCGCCCAGTGGAAGTGCCAAGTATCGCCGGGCAGAACAATCACGGCGCCGGGGGGATACGCCTTCACCTTATCGCCGTCGAACTGCTCGCCGAGGCCGATGTAGAAAACGCCGGACATCACGGTGTAGATTCGATCCTCCGGGTGTCGGTGCGGCATCAGCTTCGCGCCGGAGGCCGCCTT
This sequence comes from Hyphomicrobiales bacterium, assembly GCA_003164825.1. GTDB lineage: Bacteria > Pseudomonadota > Alphaproteobacteria > Rhizobiales > Beijerinckiaceae > Roseiarcus. Next base: position 3,462 of record PLUH01000390.1, on the reverse strand, counting down.
GACCCGGATCAGGTAGGGACCTGGCTTTGAGGGTTCGCCGACGACGACGGCAAGCCGGGCGGAAGGCGGAAACGCCGGGAACGGCTTCCAGTCGATGTCCTCGGGCAGGATCGACCTGAAAACGGATTCACCCGACTGATGGGTTCGAACCATTTCGCTCACTCCCTATCCTCAAACTGTCGAACTGTCGGCTTGGATCGACTTGGCGAAAGGCGAGACCGGCAACGCGATGAATTCATCGGAGCGTCCGTCGTCCCAGGCCCGCGCCAGCGCCGCCGCGAACTGCTCAGAGTCGCGTAGCGCCACATTGGCCATCAGTTCGTCGCGGTCGCGGAAATGCCGATACGGCGCCGCCGGGGTGACGCCGGCAAAGCGCGCGGCCTCGGCGAAGGTAAATCCCGCCGTCCCCTTTTCTGGCGATCAATTCCGGCGCCGCGCGGATCAGCGCCGCGCGCAGATTGCCGTGATGATAGCGTCGCGCTCGCCGGGATCATCTTTGCGCCAACTCATATGAAGGATACCTACATAAGACCGGTAGAGAAGTCGATGCCGGGGCGCTTCCTCAGCTAACCTGCATCCGGATCATCGGCGCGAGGCATGACAATGAAAAAGATCGGCTTCCTCTCTTTTGGGCACTGGACGCCTTCGCCTCAGTCGAAGACCCGCTCAGCCTCCGACGCCCTTCTGCAATCCATAGATCTCGCCGTCGCGGCTGAGGAACTGGGCGCGGACGGGGCCTATTTTCGCGTCCACCACTTCGCCCGCCAGCTCGCCTCGCCCTTCCCGCTCCTGGCCGCCGTGGGCGCGAAGACCCGCCGCATCGAGATCGGCACGGCGGTCATCGACATGCGCTACGAGAACCCGCTCTATATGGCCGAGGACGCAGGCGCGGCCGACCTGATCGCCGGCGGCCGCCTGCAGCTCGGCATCAGCCGGGGCTCACCCGAGCAAGTGATCGAGGGGTGGCGCCACTTCGGCTACAGTCCGCCGGAGGGCCAGAGCGACGCCGATATGGGCCGGCGCCACGCCGAGGTCCTGCTCGAGCTCTTGCGCGGCCAGGGATTCGCCCAGCCGAACCCTCGCCCGATGTTCGCCAACCCGCCGGGCCTGCTGCGCCTCGAGCCCTATTCGGAGGGCCTGCGCGACCGGATCTGGTGGGGCGCCGGCTCCAACGCCACCGCGACCTGGGCGGCGAAGCTCGGCATGAATTTGCAAAGCTCGACGCTCAAGGACGACGAGACCGGTGAGCCATTCCACGTCCAACAGGCTGCCCAGATCCGGACCTTCCGCGCCGCCTGGAAAGAGATTGGCCGCGGGCGCGAGCCACGGGTCTCGGTAAGCCGCAGTATCTTCCCGCTGATCGATGATCGGGACCATGCCTATTTCGGGCGTGACGGCCAGGAAGAGGACCAGATCGGCTTTATCGACCAGAAGACTCGGGCGATCTTCGGCCGCGGCTACGCCGCTGAACCGGACCGCCTCATTGAGGAGCTCAGAAAGGACGAGGCCATCGCGGAGTCCGACACGCTGCTTCTGACCATCCCCAACCAGCTGGGGGTCGCGTATTGCGC
>PLUH01000390.1:0-1825 GCA_003164825.1 Hyphomicrobiales bacterium | reverse complement strand
GACGCTTGAGCAGTGGAGAAAACCTAAGCTTTATCAGGTGGTTAGCGGATAATTGGGAATGGTGCTGCAAGAGAGGATTGAACTCTCGACCTCTCCCTTACCAAGGGAGTGCTCTACCACTGAGCTACTGCAGCATCTCGAGCGCGCGNNCCGAACGTCGGGGTTCCTGCCATAGGCGGGGGCCCATGGCAAGGCGGCGGCCGGCGCTTCATTCGCGCCAATCGTCAGCCAGCGCGAGCGCGCGGTCGACGATCGCCTTGAAGATGTCCGACGGCGCCATCTCGAGATTGTCGACCTGAACGCCGGCCAGATAGGCGTAAAGCGCGTCCTTGCCGTCGCCGCCAACGATCCGGTCATAAAGCGTCTCGGCGTAGGCGAAGAGTTCGCCCTCGTTGCAATCGGCGGGCAAGTCCCAGGCGCTTTTCATGACGTCCAGGATCTCGCCGATCCGGGCGGTCTTGTCGTCCTTCGCCTTGTCGCTCATCGCCATCCTCCCATGCATCATGCTGCGTCTTGGCCAGCGGCTCAGCGCCCGCGCCTTGGAAGGATTTTCCAAGCCGAGGGAAGAAAAACCCAAATCGCGAGGAAGGAAAATCCAAACGGTGGGAAGAAAAATCCAAGAAATTTTCTTCCGCAAATCTAGACTTTCCAAGGGGTTAAACCCGGATCAAAGGAATGTGGTTCTCGATGCCCGCCCAACCACCAACAGATCGAGTCCTTCAGCGCCTCCTCGCCCGCCCCGACGTCAATTCCTGATCCGAAGCGAGGAAGCACGATAGCACGGCCTTCTGATTATCGCAAAGGTTTGTTGCTTTTTCCGGCGCCGGGATTTGAGCGCTTGACGACAACTCGCCGGCGCCGCCATTTGCGCCTCCCTTCGGCCCCGGAGAGGAGCCCTTGCGCGGTTTCGCTTATCGATGGCTGGTCGCCGCGGCGCTGGCGCTGGCCGGGCTCATGATCCCGGGCGCTCCCGCTTCGGCCGATGAACTGGTCACGTTCACGAGCGCCGGCCGCCCCGACCCGATCCAAGGGTACCTGACCAAGCCGAAGGGCGCCGGACCCTTTCCGGCGGTCGTGCTCCTGCACACCTGCCTCGGCCTGCCCGCGAACCGCCGCTCGATCGGCGATTCGCTCGCGGCGTGGGGCTATGTCGCGCTTTTCGTCGACGACTTCGGCGCCCGGGGCTTGAAGGAAACCTGCGCGGTCGACTTCCCTCAAGGCGTCGCCGACGCCTATGGCGCGCTCGGCTTTCTCGCTGGCCAGCCCATGGTCGACGCCGGGCGAATCGCGGCGGTCGGCTTCTCCCAGGGCGCCGACACGGCGCTCAAGATCGCCGCCGCCCCCGCGTCGGGCGCGGGCGCGTTCAAGGCGGCCGCGGCCTTCTATCCTCCATGCGCCAACGAAGCGGACGCGACGCTCGCCATCCCGACTCTGATCCTCGTCGGCGCCAAGGACGACGTGACGCCCGCCGCCGATTGCGCGGCGCTGGCCAAGCGGCAAGCGCCGGGCATGGTCAAGCTGGTCGTCTATCCGGGCGCGGCCCACGCATTCGACCTGCCGGAGTTCGGCGCCGGGCGGCAGGTCATGGGAATGACGCTCGCCTACGACCGCAACGCGGCGGAGCGCGCCTGGGCGGAAGTGCGCAACTTTCTCCATGCGCGGCTTGGGCAATGAGGAGGTGGTCGCAAAAGTTTTTCCCGGCAGCCGATCGCCATCAGACAGCGGGCGGACATACCTCTCGGCAAGTTGAAGCGAGCGCATGTGCGGGAACCGAAGTGTCGATTGACACGCGTAGCGACTCGAAACAAGGGTGCTTAACGCTAAG
>PLUH01000134.1 GCA_003164825.1 Hyphomicrobiales bacterium | reverse complement strand
GACAAGGGCGTGCCGGGATGGCATGGTGAGCGCTTGCGCAGACGAGCGCCGGCCAGTCTCAAAAGAGCGGTCTCCAAAGAGCCCGCGAGGTCCGCTACGGGGTCGCGCCCGTCGTGGCCCCCTGTCGTGATGTGGGACCAAATGTGGGACCGGGAACTAACACGAACTCATAAGCCTCAGAAAAAATTTACAAAACTGCCATAGCTTGGTGCCCCTAGCCGGAATCGAACCAGCACTCCTTGCGGAATCCGATTTTGAGTCGGACGCGTCTACCAGTTCCGCCATAGGGGCCCGCGCCAATGCGGCCGGCGGGATATAGAACGCGAGGCGGCGCAGGGTCAATGCGCGCCGGCGCCGTATTGATCCAGCCAAAAGCCGCGAGGCCGGCGAGGGAATCGAAACCGATGCGCCGCATGGACGCCATCATCGCACTCGCTTATATGTTGCGCCGCAACACCCGGGCTCCGCAATGTTCGACTCGCTCTACCCTCGACTGAAAGCCCTTGCCGAGGGTCCGCGTGCGGAAGCCGCCCTTGCCGCGGTCGCCTTCGCCGAGAGTTCGTTCTTTCCCATTCCGCCCGACGTGCTGCTCGCCCCGATGGCGCTCGCCAAACCGGCGCGCGCCTGGCGCTACGCGCTCATCGCCACGGTCGCCTCGGTCATCGGCGGGATGCTCGGCTACGCCATCGGGGCCATGCTCTTCGACACGGTCGGCCAGTGGCTCGTCAACCTCTACGGCTACGGCGCGAAAGTGGAGGCGCTGAAACAGACCTACGCCCAATGGGGGTGGCTGGTGATCCTGATCAAGGGCTTAACGCCGATCCCCTACAAACTGGTCACGATCGTGAGCGGCCTGCTCGGCTATAATTTTCCGCTGTTCGTCGCTCTTTCGATCGTGACGCGGGGGGCGCGGTTCTTCATGGTCGCGGGCGCCCTCCACTGGTTCGGCGAACCGCTGCGCGCGGCGATGGAGCGCAATTTCGCCGCGGTTCTCGGCGGATTCGCGGCGCTGGTCGTCGCCGGTTTCGTGATCGCGATCAAGGTCTTCTGATGAGAGATCACCGAGCCGCCCTATCCTTGTCATGCCCGCGCAGGCGGGCATCGAGAGAAACCGCCGCTGCGATTCGGCATGTTGTCGAGAACTCTTTCTCCCTCGCGCCTGTGGACCCCCGGGTTGGCGGGGGTGACAGCGGCCTCACGGGGGCGCCCACGCGGTTCTTCGGATGACGCCGGCCGAGATCGTCCTGCCGCCCTCGCAAGCGGCGAGGGCGCTCATGATCGCCGCGGCGTCGCTCGCCATCCTCGCCGCGGTCTGGATCTTTCAGGCGCTCGGCTATGAGCCCTGCGAGCTCTGCCTTACCCAGCGCTACGCCTTCTATGCCGCCGCGCCGCTCGCCGTGTTGACCGCATTCGCCGCCAGCCGCTCGGCCCATGGGCTGGCGCGGGCCGGGTTCGCGTTGCTGGCGGCGGCCTTTGTCGCCAGCGCCGCGCTCGCCGCCTACCACGCCGGGGTCGAATACCACTGGTGGGCGGGACCGACCGCCTGCACCGGCGGCCTGACCGGATCGCTCGACGTGAACGACCTGGTGAAGTCGCTCGATTCGGTCAAGGTCGTCCGCTGCGACGAGGTCCAGTTGCGGATTGCCGGACTGTCGCTGGCCGGCTGGAACGTTCTGGCCAGCGCTGCGCTCGCGGTCTACGCGGCGCTTGCGGCGCGGCTTTAGGGCGAAGGCCAGTAAATTCGGCGCCGTCGACGTGAGCGCGAAGAGGGGCGAATTCTTTCCCCGTCAACGCGAAAAAAACTCCCTGTTCGAGCGAACAAAAGCCCCTGTTCGCGCAACAAAGCTCGCTGTTCTGGTCGCCGCTTAACTCCTTGTCCGGACGGGTTTTTCAGTCCGGCGCCTTGCCGAACGGGATGCCGTTGACCATCATCGACCGGTCAGGGGTCAGTTCGACCAGCCAGCTGAGGCTGCCGTCGCTTTCGCTCTTTCCCAGCCCCTTGGCCAGGGCAAGAGCGGGCATGGCCTTGCCCGCGACGTCGGGACCCAGCGCCTTGACCGCCGCCATCGTCTTGTCGAACCCGCGCATGTGGACGGTCATCGAGGCGCTCGCCGGCTTGCCGTGATCGAAGCGAATGACGCCGGTAAAGTCGGCGTCGATCGCCGGCGCGACGACATGCGAGGGCGCGAATTCGATCCGGACCGGACCGGCGCTCAAAAGAGCCGCCTCGACCTTGTCGGCGTCCTGATCGGAAATGACGGGTCCATCGCCTTGAAGGCTGAGGTCGGAGATCCATTCGTTCGCCGCCGCGGCAAGATCGACGCCCTTGAGCGTCGCCGCCACGTCGATCTTCGAGGGCGTCAGGTCGCCCGCGCCGGCCGGGAGCAGCCCGACCGGCAGACTCAGGCCCTCGGCCGAAACGCCCAAGCTGATCGCGCTCTGCGGCCCCGCATTCGCCGCCCCAAGCCGATATTTCGCGTCGGCCAGCGTAATCGCGCCGATCGACGAGGTGACGAGGGTTTTCTGCGCCTCGATCCCTTCGGCGAACTTGAGGCCAGGGGCCGCCAGCTCTCGGAGGATGCCCTTCAGCTCCGGTTCGTGGGTGGCAAGATCGGCGCGCGCCGGGTGGGAAGCCAACAGGCCCCAAAGGTCGAACGCCCTGCGGCTTCTGAACCCGTCGACGCCGACATCGATCAGCGCCTTGTCCGACCGGCCGCTGATATTGACCGGAGCGTCATTCCTCCCGACCCCGGTCGCTTTGAAGCCGATATCGGAAATGTCCTCCTTCACCACGGTCGAAACCGAGCCGTCGCCGCCGACGGTGGTTGTGACATTCTCCTGAACGGGGCCGAAATCGACCGCCTCCTCAAGCTTTGGCGTCTGAATCTGAAGGGCCCCTTTGTCCATGCTCGCGGCGCCGCTGAGAAGCCAGGCGATGGCGGGACTGATCAGCGCCGTCGAGCGGAAATTCGTCAGTTCGAGGCTGCCGTTCGCCTCTTTGGAATGAAAGACGATGCTGGGAAGCGAGTCCATCATGACCCGCCAATTCCCGTCATCCTGTTCGATCGCCTTGGAGACGATGGTCGCTGGATCGTAGGACGCGCCCGTCTCCCTGAGAAGATCGTTCAGCGCGCTCAGGTCGCCCGAGATGAGATAGTCGGATCCCTGCGGCGTCACCGTCACGAGAGGGGACGCGCCGGCCTGCGCCGCAGGCAAATATTTGGCGATCAGGGCTCTGAGCGCATCCGCGCCCTCGGGCGTGGCGGGCCGGTCGGCGGCGAGCGCGGGAAACGCGCATAGCGCCGCCGCGGCCAACGACGCGAGCGCGAAACGCCGACGCGATCGGCTCCGACAGAAGCGGTTGGGAGGCATAGGGCGACCTTTTCGGTTCAGCGAGGATATACCCGAGTGTGCGCCAGCCTATTCCAGATTCTGCGCCGCTGCGCGACAAATTCCGCCTCCGGCGACGCCCGGCTGCGGCTCGTCAGCCTCGCTCCTCACCGAGCCGGCAGTGCGGCGGGCGAGCGATTTTTCGGCGCTTGCGCCCTGGCCACGCCGGCCTTCACCGCCTCCTGCACCTTCTCGAACGCGCGCACTTCGATCTGCCGAACGCGCTCGCGCGATACGCCGAATTCAGCCGACAGCTCCTCGAGCGTGATCGGCTCGTCGGCGAGCCGGCGGGCCTCAAAAATCCTTCGCTCGCGCGGATTGAGAACGGAGAGCGCGCTGCGCAGCGCGTCCATGCGCACGTCCGATTCCTCGCGGTCGGCGAGCAGCGTTTCCTGATCTGCGCTGTCGTCAACCAGCCAGTCCTGCCACTCGCCTTCGCCGCCGTCGCGCAGCGGCGCATTGAGCGAGGCGTCGCCGCCGAGGCGCCGGTTCATGTCAATGACGTCCTGCTTGCCGACGCCGAGCCGCTTCGAGATCGATTCGACCTGATCGTCGCGCAGGTCGCCGTCGTCGAGGGCCGAAATCCGGCTCTTGGCCTTGCGCAGATTGAAGAACAGCTTCTTCTGGCTCGCCGTCGTGCCCATCTTCACCAGCGACCATGACCGCAGGATGTATTCCTGGATCGACGCCCGAATCCACCACATGGCGTAAGTCGCCAGCTTGAAGCCCTTGTCCGGCTCGAAACGCTTGACCGCCTGCATCAGGCCGACGTTGCCCTCCGAAATCACCTCGCCGATCGGCAGTCCGTAGCCGCGATAACCCATGGCGATCTTGGCCACCAGCCGCAAATGCGAGGTGACGAGCTTGTGCGCGGCCTCGCGGTCGCCGTGCTCGCGCCAGCGCTTGGCGAGCATGTATTCCTCTTGCGGCTCCAGCATCGGGAACCGCTTGATCTCTTGCAGGTAGCGGGCAAGTCCGGATTCGCCCGCAATGATGGGAAGCGACGCAGCCATGTTTTCCTCTGGATCGGAGCCCGGTTCCTGGCCGTCTCCGTCGGCGCTATGGCCGGATGGACATATTGTGGTCGAGCAAGCGTGGCCGAAAAAGGGCCGCCGCTACGAAGGTATTCGTCGCCAATACGAAATTGTTTCAGCGTCGCTGCGGCCGAAGAAAGACGTCAGGCCGCCCGCGCGGCTCGTAATGCAATGAGCAGATGAGAGAAATCTTCCGGTGGAGGACTCTCGAAGCGAAGCGGCGCGCCAGTCGCCGGATGCTCGAAGCCCAGTATCGATGCGTGCAAAGCCTGGCGCCCGAGCCCTGCGAGCGCGGCCCTCGCGGCCTCGCTGAGCCGCGCTGCCTTGGTGTTGAACCCCGCTCCATAAACCGAATCGCCCAGCAGCGGATGACCGATCGAGGCCATGTGGACGCGGATCTGATGGGTCCGCCCGGTCTCGAGCCGGCAGGCGACGAGGCTCGCCGGACCGAAAGCCTCCATTAGCCGCCAATGGGTCGTAGCGTGGCGGCCGCGCTCCTCGCTGGCGACCGCCATCTTTTCCCGATGGCGCGGATCGCGGCCGAGCGGCGCCGCGATCTTGCCGGCGGCGGCGTCGAAGCGGCCCCAGACGAGCGCGAGATATTCGCGCTCAAGCGAGCCGGTTCGGCCGTGATCGGCGAACAGCTCGGCCAGGCCCCGATGGGCGGCGTCCGTCTTGGCGGCGACCAGAAGCCCTGAAGTGTCCTTGTCGAGCCGGTGCACGATTCCCGGCCGCCTGACGCCGCCGACGCCCGAGAGGCTCGCCCCGCAGTGGCGGATCAGCGCGTTGACGAGCGTGCCCGCCGCATGGCCCGGCGCTGGATGGACGACAAGCCCGGCCGGCTTGTCGATCACGATCAGATGCTCGTCCTCGAAAACGACGGCAAGGGGTAGGTCCTCGCCGACGAGCGGCGAATCTTCCGCCGGCGGCGCCTCGAAGGCGATCCGAGCGCCCTCGGCGAGCCGCGTCGAGGGATCGCGCGCGACGCTGCCGTCGACGCTCACTTCGCCGGCCTCGATCAGCGCCTTGAGCCGGGTGCGCGACAGCGCAATTCGGCGCGCGGCCGCCGCGCCGCCCAGGAAACGGTCGAGCCGCTCGCCCGCGCCGGCCGCATCGACCTCGAACACCTGCGGCCCTGATGGGGCGGCCAAGGGCTGGCGGGCGAGTTCGGGAGACGGGACGGGTTCGGGCTCGCCTGCGCCGCTCCAGGTGCGGCGTTTGGCCTTGGCGTTCATGCCCGCTCGCGCCGGCGGGTCCGCACCGTGGCCTCCACGGCGGGCGGGGCGACGAGCGCCCCAAGCGCGGCGACGATCGCCTCCACGTCCGGACGCGCACTGGGTTCGTGGGCGTCGAGGCCGCGCCGCATCGCCGCCACATGGGCCGGCGTGTTGCCGCAACAGCCGCCGATGATGCGCGCGCCACAATCGACGGCAAGCCCGGCGTAGGTCGCCATCAGCTCCGGGGCGCCGGAATAGTGGATGTGCGTCCCATGCCATTGCGGCACGCCGGCGTTGGCCTTGGCGATCAGCGGCGCGCCCGGGCGCGCAGGGCTCATCGCGAGGATCGCGGCCAAAAGATCGGAGGCGCCGACGCCGCAATTCGCGCCATAGGCGATTGGCGCGGGATCGAAGGCTTCGACCAGGGCGCCGAACGCGGCGGGGGCGACGCCCATCATCGTACGGCCGGCGGTGTCGAAGCTGGCGGTGATCGTGTACGGCATGCCGCATTTCGCCGCCGCCAAGGCCGCGGCGCGGATTTCCTCGGCCGCGGACATGGTTTCGATCCAGGCGACGTCCGCGCCGCCTTCGCGCAGGCCCTCGATCTGCTCGATGAAGACCTCGACCGCCTCGTCTTCGCTCAACGGTCCGAGCGGGGCGATGAGGTCGCCCGTCGGCCCGACCGATCCGGCGACGACGACGGGTCGCCCGGCGCTGTCGGCGACCTTGCGCGCGTTTTGGGCGGCGAGGCGGTTGAGCTCGCGGGTCCGGGCCTCGAGGCCATGCAGCATCAGGCGGCGGCGATTGGCGCCGAAGCTGTTGGTCAGAATGATGTCGGAGCCGGCGTCGACGAAAGCCCGATGCAGGGCCTGGGTCCGGTCGGGATGGACCGCGTTCCAAAGCTCCGGGCTGTCGCCGGAGGTCAGGCCCATGGCGAAGAGATTGGTGCCGGTCGCGCCGTCGGCGAGCAGCGGCCGGCCTTCGGCCAGAAGGGTTTGCAGCATGGAGCCTCGACAAGCGCTCTTCGCGCGCAGGCCCATGAGTTAGGTCGGGGCGGCCTGCAACGCAAGCGGGCGCGCAAATCGCGCCCCAGCCGAGATTCCAAGGCGCGGTTCTTCGGGCGCTCCGCGAGGCCGCTCGCGCGTCGCGCGGTCGCGCACGCCTTTTCTTTCCGGGCGCCATCCGGGCGCTTCCGAGTAGCGCATCGATCTTTGTCGATCGCCTTCGAACCCTTTCCGGGCGTTTCAATCCGCTGCCCGGATTCTAGCCCTGTCAATGGCTTACGGCGAGACCGAGCCGGAAAAAACCGGCTGCGCGCCAGTCTCGGAAGGAAGCCCGTCGGCCGCCGGGAGAGGCGCCGGGGCTTCACGTTCGGCGGCGGGATCGGCGCCTGCCCCGCCGGATTTGGGCTCGTCCGCCGAAGCCGCGTGGCCGGGCGCGGCTGCGCCTTGGAACCGCGCGACGAGCGCCCGGATGACCGCAAGGTCTGCTTCTGAAGTGTTCGGCTGCGTGCCGGTCCGACGCGCGAGCTCCTGATAGCGGTCCAGCCGGTCGATCGCCTTGATGAACGGCCCGATCGCCCTGACGTCGCCCTCAGCCATCGCCTCCGCCGCAACCCGCATCGCCCAGCCGAGCCGGTCGATCTGCATATGCGCGTGGGTCACGCCTTCGACCGCGTCGCGATCCTTCAAATATTCGGCGACGATCTGGCGGACGCGCCGTTCCGTCAGCCCCTCCTCGCGCGCGACCTCGTCATAGGCCCAGCCTTCGCGAAGCCGGTCGAGAATGCGCTTTCCCCGCGTCGCCCGGCTGAATTGCGTGTGCGGCTTCCGTCGCCTCTGCTCGTCCATGGGTTCGCTCGCTACTTCTGGTAAAGAGAAACAGTAACCAGAATTTCTGACTTTTGCAATCTTTTGTCGCGCTCTTCTTTTGGCCTGTCATCGTCATGGCCGGGCTTGACCCGGCCATCCACGCGTCTCCATCCGGGGCGATCTCGGCCAAGGGCGGGCCACGCGGCCTTTGGTCCTCTCGGCGGACGAGTTCCGATTTCGAGGCGGAGCGGCGTGGATGGCCGGGTCACACGCGACCATGACGGGACTGTTTCCTGAAGAAAGCGCCGCAGTCCATGCCAAGCCCAAAGAAACCACAAATCAAACGGGTCGTGCTCTCCTATTCGGGCGGGCTCGACACCTNNTCACCTTCACCGCCGACCTCGGCCAGGGCGAGGAGCTCGAGCCGGCGCGACGGAAGGCCGAGCTGCTCGGCGTCAAACCCGAACATATCTTCATTGAGGATGTGCGCGAGGAATTCGTCCGCGACTACGTGTTCCCGATGTTCCGCGCCAACGCCCAGTACGAGGGCCAATATCTGCTCGGCACCTCGATCGCGCGGCCCCTGATCGCCAAGCACCTGGTCGACATCGCCCGCAAGGTCGGAGCCGATGCGATCGCCCACGGCGCGACCGGCAAGGGCAACGACCAGGTGCGCTTCGAACTCTCGGCTTACGCCCTCGAGCCGGACATCAAGATCATCGCCCCCTGGCGCGAATGGAGCTTCGCCTCGAGAACTGACCTCCTGACGTTCGCCGAGCGGCACCAGATCCCGATCGCCAAGGACAAGCGAGGGGAGGCGCCGTTCTCGGTCGACGCCAACCTCCTGCACGTCTCCTCCGAGGGCAAGGTGCTCGAGGACCCGGCGCAGGAGACGCCCGCTTACGTCTATTCGCGCACCGTCGATCCGGAAGCTGCGCCGGACAAGCCGACCGTGGTCGAGATCGCGTTCGAGAACGGCGATCCGGTCGCCGTCGACGGCAAGGCGATGAGCCCGGCGACCCTGCTCGCGGCGCTCAATGCGCTCGGCCATGACAACGGGATCGGCCGCCTCGATCTGGTCGAGAACCGCTACGTCGGCATGAAGTCGCGCGGCATGTACGAGACGCCGGGGGGCACGATCCTGCTCGCGGCTCACCGCGCCATCGAATCGATCACCCTCGACCGCGGCGCGGCCCATCTCAAGGACGAGCTGATGCCCAAGTACGCCGAGCTCATCTATAACGGCTTCTGGTTTTCACCCGAGCGCGAGCTGCTGCAGGTCCTCATCGACAAGAGCCAGGAGATGGTCGCCGGCCGGGTGCGGCTCAAGCTCTACAAGGGCGGCGTCCAGACAATCGGCCGCGACAGCCCCCATTCGCTCTACGATCAGGACCTCGTCACTTTCGAGGAAGGCGCCGTCGCCTACGATCATCACGACGCCGCCGGCTTCATCAAGCTCAACGCGCTGCGCCTCAGGACGCTAGCCAAGCGGCGGAAGAAGGCGGCGGCGAAGGCCTAGGAGCACGAACTTCCGTTCGCCCCTCGCACGGGCGAGCGAGCAGCCGGATCAGATCGCGCTCGCCTCCGATTGCACGAGGACGCAGCCTGAAATGAGCCAGTCGCCGTTCGCCTCCCGCCTCAGGCTGTAGAGCGCGGTCCATACGACATTGTTGGCGTCGACGATGGTCGCTGTAAGGCTCGCGTCGTCGCCGGATTCGGCGAAGTCGCCAAACTCGACGCTGCGATGTCTGTAGACCGGGGCATAGCGGTCCCGAACCATCGCCAAGAAGCGGTCGGGGTCGACGAACATCTCTTTGATCGTCGGGTCCGCGAGAGCATAAGCCGCCTCCGCGTCGTCGCGCGCGAACGCCTCGAATTGCCGCTCGATGATGGCTTGCGAGCGGGCGGCCGCCGATTCCTCCGCAGACGCGGTGGCGACCCACAGGGTCGCCGCGAGGGCCACGGCCTCGATCGTTTTCATCATTATTCCCATCGCCGCCTCGTCTCTGGTCTGCCGCCGCTATTGATACGCGCAGGGCCCACGAATGGTTTCAATCTCGCAAGGAGAGATTGGCCGGCTTCATGCAAAAATCCAGCCTCGTAGCGTGGCGGCCCTCTCGAAGCGGTCGCGAAACGTTCGCGCCTTGTTACACAGGCGTCACATTCGCGCGTCAAAGACCGGCCTGACGGGGGAATGCGTGCCGCCCGTCGACGATTCGCTCACGCGAAGCGGCCCCCATGGCTGGAACAACCGGAAGCGACCTCGAAGACCTCCGCGGCCTTCTCGCCGAGGTGAAGGCGCTGCGCGAGGACGTCGAGCGCCAGGGAGCCGAACTGAGAACCTCATGGGGGGTGGGCGCCGACCAGACATCCCCACGAATGCTCAATCTCTCCCATTATCTCGCCCTGCGCGAGCACGACCTCGCCGATCTCCAATATCGCCTCGCGGCCCGCGGCCTGTCTTCGCTCGGCCGCAGCGAAGGCCAGGTCGCGCTGGCGCTCGATACGCTCATCGCGACCCTCAGGCGCCTGACCGGCGAGCCGGGCGCCGCCTATCCCGCGACGCCGTCGGCGACAGCGGGCGCAGCGGAACTGGAGGCGGAGGCCAACCGGCTGTTCGGCAGGCGGCAGAGGGGCGGCCGGCACGCCCGGGTGATGGCGACCCTGCCGCCGGAAGCGGCCGCGGAGCCCGAGCTCGTCGACAATCTGGTGGCCGCCGGCATGGACTGCGCCCGCATCAATTGCGCCCACGACGACGCCGAAATTTGGGGCCAGATGATCGAGAATGTGCGCGAGGCGGCGGCGCGGCTCGATCGTCCCTGCCGGGTGCTGATGGACATCGCCGGCCCGAAGTGCCGGATCCTCAGAGTGAAGGCGCCGCCGAAGACGCGCCTTTTGCGCGGCGACCGGGTCGTGCTGGTCGACGAACTGCGCGAGAAGACCAAGGAGCCGATCGCTTTCTCGCTCAATTTTCCTGAGCTCGTCGACCAGCTCGTGGTCGGCTCGGAAGTATTCATCGACGACGGCAAGGCGGCGGCGCGAGTGGTCTCGAAGGCTGCGGGCCGGGCGGAGATCGAGGTTTACGCCGCGCGCGAGAAGGGGGTGCGGCTGAAGCCGGGCAAGGGCGTCAATTTCCCTTCGACCGAGCTCGATCTGCCGCCGTTGACTTCCAAGGATTTCCGCGACCTCGATTTCATCGCCGAGCACGCCGACCTCATCGGCTATTCGTTCGTGCAGCGGGTCGACGATGTCGAGCTCCTGCAGGACCATCTGGTGGCCCGTGCGCCCAAGCGCGAGCCGCACGGGCTGGTGCTGAAAATCGAGACCCCGCTCGCGGTGCGCAATCTGCCGGCGCTGATCCTGCAAGCCGCGGCGCACAACCCGACCGCCGTGATGATCGCGCGCGGCGACCTCGCGGTCGAGCTCGGCTTCGCCCGGCTGACCGAAATGCAGGAGGAAATCCTGTGGCTGTGCGAGTCGGCGCACACGCCGGTGGTTTGGGCGACGCAAGTGCTCGACAGTTACGTGCGCGACGGCGTGGCGAGCCGCGCCGAAATGACCGACGCGGCGATGGCGCAGGGCGCCGAATGCGTGATGCTCAACAAGGGCCCCTATCTCGCTGAGGGCGTCGCATTCCTGCGCGACGTGCTCGCGCGCATGGACCGCCGCCGGAGCAAGAAATTCGCCCGCTTCGCGTCGCTGAAGGAGTGGGCCTGAGCGGGCGCTTGACAGCGCGGCTCCGGTATCGTTAGCTAACTTAGCTAATCTAACCTCTCGAAGCGTCTTGCCATGCGGAAAGTCACCATTCACGTCGCAAAGACGCAGCTTTCCCGGCTGATCGAAGCCGCGCTCGCGGGGGAAGAGGTGGTGATCTCGAAGGGCGACAAGCCGGTCGTTCGCCTCGTCGCCATTCCCCAAGGCCAATTCAAGCTCGGCGTTCTGGAACCCGACGCGCTTGGCGCCGGTCCGGACTTTTTTTCCCCGATGGGCGAGGACGAACTGGCGGACTGGGAAGGGCGCTCCTGACGACGCTCCTGCTCGACACCCATGTCTGGGCATGGTCTCTGACCGACGACCGGCGAATTTCCGATCGGGCGCGCGAGCAAATGGCCGAAGCGCAAACGATCCTTGTCAGCGCAATTTCGTTCTTCGAAATCGCGCAGAAAGCGCGCCTCGGCAAATGGCCGCAAATGGCGGCCTATGTGGATCGGTTGCCGGCTCTCCTCGCGAGCCAGCGGGGCGTCGCCACTTCGCTCGAAGTCGCGGATTGCTTGATGGCGGGAATGATGGATTGGCCCCATCGAGACCCGTTCGACCGATTTCTGGCCGCATCCGCGCTTCGCCGCCGGATCCCGATCGTCTCGGCCGACGCGACCTTTGACGCGGCCGTCGCGCGCATCTGGTGATGCGTCGCGTGGCGGCTCAAGAGCGTCGCCAAGCTCGATGAGCGGCCGCGCGCGTGAGACTGCGCGCGGGTTCTTGTGCGCTTAGCCCATCAACAGCTCTCCGAACAGCTGCCAGCTCGCGCCGTCGAAGCTCGCGAGCTGCATCTGGCGGATCGGGCTGAAATTGGTCGGCGAGGTATTGATCTTCATCCCAGGCAGCAACAGCGGAAGTTCGAGGTCCTTGAGGTTGGCCGCCTGTTTCATCACGCTCTCGCGCGAGAGATCATTCCCGCACTGCTTGAGCACCTGTATCATCGTAGCCGCCGCGCCGAAGGCGTATGTGGCGTTGGCGTCCTTGAGTTCGGTCGGCGACATGTATTTGCCGACAAAGGCCGCCCATTCCTTCATGCCCGGGTCGTCGTTCCAGCGGGGGTCGGTCGGGTCCTTGCCGTAATAGGCGGTGATCAGGCCCTTGGACTTGTCAAGGCCCGCGGGCTTGAGCACGGTGGTGACCGAGACCGACACGTTGGTGACGTAGCGCACCCCGTTCCAGCCGAGGTCGGCTGACTTGCGAATCGCCTGCGCCGCGAATTTCGGCGTCGCGGCGATGAGTAAAACGTCGGCTCCGGAGCCTTGGAGCGTCACGACCTGCGAGTCGACTGTCGGTTCCGAGGTCTCGTACGAAGCCTCTTTCACGATCATGCCGGCATGGTCCGCGCCGAGAGCGTCCTTGAGCCCGATCAGATAGTCCTTTCCGAAACCGTCGTTCTGATAGAGCACAGCGATCTTGCCGTCCGGCTTGGTCGCCAGAATGTGCTTGCCGTAGATGCGCGCCTCCGTTTGGTAATTGGGGTTGAAGCCAATCGTCCAGGGGAAATGCTCGGGATCGGCGAACGTGCTGGCGCCGGTCGAGACGAACAGCTGCGGCACCTTGTTGGCGTTGCAATAGGGGCGAATCGCGAGGTTCGGCGGAGTGCCAAGCGTCTGGAACAGGAACGCCACCTTCTCGTCCTCGACCAGGCGCCGCACCTGCTCGACCGTTTTCGGCGGGCTGTAGGCGTCGTCGAGACTGATGTAATTGATCTTGCGCCCGTTCACGCCGCCCTGCTCGTTGATCATCTTGAAGTAGGCGGCCTCAGTGCGGCCGATCACGCCGTAAGCCGAGGCCGGGCCGCTGTATGGCATGGTGTTGCCGATCTTGATTTCCGTATCGGTGATGCCGGGCGTGTCGTCGGCGCGAGCCGTACCGGCGCTCGCGGCCAACGCCGCCGCGGCGGCGCTCGATTGCAGGAATATGCGTCGATTGATCATGGCGATTCTCCCTTTCCTTCATATTTCGCGGCGACATCGGCGCCGCCGTCGTTTGCAACTTCGATTGGTCGGGACGAAGCAAGCCAGCGCATGACGGCGTTCGTCGCCGCCCGTGCGCCCCCCGCTACTCCCGTTGGCATCGCGGCCATTACCAGAATGAGCAGGGCCCCGTAAATCGCCCCCGGCAGGGCCTTCGCGCTCTCGCCGAAATTGACGGAAAGCTGGTCGGCGATATTGGGCACGAATTCGATGAAGAGAGCGCCAAACAGGACGCCGCCGAGCGACGCCAGCCCGCCGACCACGATTCCGACCAGAAAGGCGAGCGAGAGCGAGAGTCCGAAGCTTTCCGGCGAGACGAAGCCGACGGCGATCGCGCTCAACCCCCCCGCTACGCCTGCGTAAAGGGCGCTGACGCCGAAACACGTCGTCTTGTAGAGCGCCGCGTTGACGCCCATCGTCTCGGCGGCGATCGGCTGATCGCGGATGGCGATCAGCGCCCGTCCGATCCGCCCGCGCGCCAAGTTTCGCGCCGCCCAGTAAAGGGCCGCCCCGGACGCCAGGCAGACGAGGTAGAGCCACTGGTCGGAGGTGAGCTTGAGGCCGATGGGAGCCTGCGGCTTGGCGAGCGTGATGCCCTGCGAGCCGCCGGTGATCGCGTCGAAGCCGGTGTAGCTCAGGATCTGCGGGGCGGCGACGGCGAGCGCGAAGGTGGCGAGCGCGAGGTAAAGGCCGCCGAACCTGAGCGCCGGAAATCCGAACAGGAAGCCCGCGACGAAGCAGACCGCGCTCGCCGCCGGAATAGCCGCCCAATACGGCAGGCCGAACTTGGTCATCAGGATCGCCGCGCCATAGCAGCCGATGGCGAAGAAAGCGCCGTGGCCGAGCGAGATCTGGCCGTTGAAGCCGGTCAGCAGGTTCAGTCCGAGCATCGCGATGGCGAAGATGAGCACCTGCGCGCCCTGATAGATGTGGTAGCCCGAAGCGACGAACGGGAAGGCGAGCGCAATGACCGCGACCGCAAGCGTGACGAGGAGGCTCAGCGCGTTTTCGGCGTCGGCCATCGTCAGACCCGCGCCACGAGACGGCGCCCGAACAGTCCGGACGGCCGCCAGACCAGGACGGCGATGATGATCGCGAGCGCCACCGAGAGCTTGACCTCGTCGCCGACGAGATAGGCGCCGATGAGATTGCCGAGCACGCCGACGGCGAAGCCGCCAACCGCGGCGCCGAACGGATTGTCGATGCCGCCCAGGACCGCTCCGGCGAAGGCGTAGAGGAGAACGCCACCCATCATATTGGGATCGAGATAGACGATCGGCGCCGCCATCATGCCGGCGATCGACCCGATCGCCGCCGCCAAGCCCCAGCCGATCGCCAGCATCCAGCCGACCCGGACGCCGACCAGACGGCTCGACACCGGATTCTGCGCCGCCGCGCGCATGGCGAGGCCAAGCGGAGTGAAGCGGAAAAACGCATAGACCAGCGCGAGCACCGCCAGGGTGACGACGATGGATCCGGATTCATGGGCCGACATATAACCGGCGCCGAACCATGGCTTGCCCGTGAATGGGCTATCGAACGATTGCACCGAATAGCCGTAGAGCCATCCGGCGAGCGCGTTGAAGATGAGGCTCAAGCCGATGAACACGATCACCGAAGCGAGAACCGGCGCGTTGGCGAACGGCCTGACGATCAGTCGCTCGATCACCACCCCGCCGATGAACGAAACGAGGACGGTGGCGAAGAACGCCAACCAGTAAGGCTCGCCGAGATCGATCAGCTTCCAGGCGAAATAGGTCGAGAACATCGCCATTTCGCCCTGGGCGAAATTGATGAGTTGCGTCGCCTGGTAGATCATCACCAGGGCGAGCGCCATGATCGCGTAGACGCCGCCGAGCGCCACTCCGGAAGCCAGTTGATGGAGGAACTCGCCCAAGTTTCGAAAGCTCCAGCCGCTAGTAACCGAGATAGGCGCGCCGCACCGCATCGTCGGCGCGGATCGCCTGCGAGGGGCCGCTGAGCGCGACCCGCCCGGTCTCGATCAGCACCGCCCGGTCGGCGAGATCGAGCGCCAGCGAAGCGTTCTGCTCGACGATCAGGAGACTCACGCCCTCGTTGCGATTGATCTCGCCGAGGACGCGAAAGATTTCCGCCACCACCAACGGCGCGAGCCCGAACGACGGCTCATCGAGCATCAGAAGGTGAGGCCGCATCAGGAGCGCCCGCGCGATCGCGAGCATCTGCTGCTCGCCGCCGCTGAGCGTTCCCGCCTGCTGGCGGCGCCGCTCCTTGAGCCGCGGAAAGAAGCCGAATACGCGGTCGAAATCCTCGCGGACGCCTTGCCGGTCGCTGCGCACATAGGCGCCGAGGCGCAGGTTCTCCTCGACCGTAAGATCGGTGAACGTGCCGCGCCCGTCAGGCACATGGGCGACGCCGAGACGGGCGACGTCCTCCGTCGCCAGCGCGCCGATCGGACGGCCGCGGAAGCGGATGTCGCCCGAGCGGCGGATGAGGCCGCTCAGCGCCCTGAGGATCGTGGTCTTGCCGGCGCCGTTGGCGCCGAGCACCGCCGTGACCCCGCCGTCCTCGACCTCGAAATCGACTCCGCGCAGCGCCCGCGCCGGGCCGTACCAGGCCTCGAGGCCCTTGACGTCAAGAATCGGCGCGCTCAACCGGCGCTCCCTAGATAGGCTCGCACCACCTCGCGATTGGCCCTCACCTCGTCGGGCCGCCCGTTGGCGATGACCCGGCCGAAGTCGAGCGCGACCACCTGGTCGCTGACCCGCATGACCAGATTCATGTGATGCTCGACCAAGAGCACCGCGACGCCGCGCCGGTCGCGGATGGCGCGGATCTCGTCGGCCAGCCCGTCGACCTCCGAGTGGTTGAGGCCGCCGGCCGGTTCGTCCAGGAGCAGGAGCTTCGGACCCTTGGCGAGCGCGCGCGCGAGCTCCACCCGCTTGCGCACGCCGAACGAAAGCGCCCCCGCCGGACGGTCCGCGACCCCTTTCAGGCCGAATTCCTCGATCAGCGCGTCGGCGCGCTCGGCGATCCTGAGCTCCTCGCGCCGCGCTAGCGGCGTCGCCAGCGCATTGGCCAGGAAGCCGCCGCGCGCGATCGCGTGCGCGCCGACGCACACGTTCTCGCGCACGGTCATGGTCGAGAACAGGGCGACGTTCTGGAAGGTTCGGGCGATGCCGAGCGAGGCGAGCTCATGTCTGGCGAAGCTGGCGAGCGGGCGGCCGTCGAACAGGATCGACCCGGCGCCGGGATCGTAGAGGCGCGAGATGCAGTTGAAGAGCGTCGTCTTGCCGGCCCCGTTCGGCCCGATCAAGCCGCAGATGGCGCCCCGCGCGACCTCGAAGGAGACATCCTGGAGCGCGGTCACGCCGCCGAACCGGATGGTGAGCCCGCTGACCGCAAGCAGGGCCGGGGCAAGCAGGTCTACGCCTTCGTCCGCGCCTCCGGCTTTCGCCTCGGCCAGCTCCATGGACTTTCCGCTCCCGGCGTCGCCCGGCCGGTCAAAGCGGCCGTCGATCGCAGTCTTGACGTTTCCCGCAGGCTTGTCACCTGCTTTGTTATTAGGACTTTAGTAGATGACAAAGAGCGGCGGAGGCTCATTCTCGGCGGGCGAGAAAATCGAGCGCTCCGGCCTTGAACGCGCGGTCGCCGACCGTGAGATTGTGATCGCGGCCGGGAATCTCGAGCGTCGTTCCCCGCGGCAGCATGGCGGCGAGCACGCGCGGATCGCCGGCGACGGCGTCGCGGGCGCCGACCGCGACCAGCGCGGGCTGGGCGATGTGCGCCAGATCCCCCGGCGAGAGACTCCGCCGCGAGCCGCGGACGCAAGCGGCGAGCGCGGCCCGGTCGCTCTTCGTCCGGTCGGCGAAGGCGCGGAACATGCGCTGCGTCGGATCGGCGAGGCTGTCGAGCGACGGCGCCTCCATCGCCTCGGCGATTGCCTCCGGCAGCCCGGCGTCGCGGACCAGCCGGTCGCCCATCCCGCCTAGGATCAGCGCGCGGACCAGGCTCGGCTGGTAGAGCGCCAGAAAGCTCGCGAGCCGCGCGCCCATTGAATAGCCCATCACGTCGGCGCGCCCGATCCTCAAATGCGCGAGCAGGTTGGCCGCGTCCTGGGTCATCAGATCGGCGCGGTAGTCGGCGGGCAAGTAGAGTTTTTCGCTTTGCCCATGGCCGCGATTGTCGAACGCGACAACGCGCCGCCCCGCCCCGGCGAGCGTCTCGATCCAGCGCGGCTCGACCCAGTTGACGCGATGGTTGGAGGCGAAGCCGTGGATCAAAAGGATCGGCTCGCCGAGGTCGTTGGCCTGAGGCGCAACGTCGATGAACGCGATGTCGACGCCACGGGACGAAAAATGCTCAAGCATGGGCGCCGCTCCCAACCTCTCGGTCCTGCATGGGCGCCCGTCTAGAGGTGGAACCGCTGCTTGATCATTCTCATCATGCGGCGCGCGCCAAGCAGGCGCCGCAGCGGAATAAACTGACGTGCGTCGGGACCGGCGGGATAGCGCATGCGGTCGCTTGGGTCGGTGGCCGCCTTGTAGATGACCTCGGCGACAAGTTCGGGCGAGCTCGAATTCCGGGTGTACCTGGCGCGCGAGGCGTTCACCTTGTCCATGAACGGCGCATATTCGGGCACGCGGGAGAGGTCCCAAACGTCCGCCGAGCGACCGCCAAACTCCGTCTTGATCGCGCCGGGCTCGATCACCTTGACCCTAATGCCGAAAGAGCCGAGCTCGTACCACAGTCCCTCCGACAGTCCTTCGACCGCGAATTTGGTCGCATTGTAGACGCTGAAGGCCGGAACAGTCATGATGCCGCCGATCGACGAGACGTTGATGAGGACGCCGGCCTTGTTCGCCCGGAAATGCGGCGCGACCGCCTGGACGCAGGCGATGAGGCCGAAGACGTTGACGTCGAACTGGCGGCGGATTTGCTCCAGCGTACCCGCCTCGACCGGGCCGAAGGCCCCGTAGCCGGCATTGTTGAGCCACACGTCGATCCGCCCGAAGGCCTTGATCGCCTCGGCGACCGCGGCCTTCGGACCCGCCGGGTCCTGCACGTCGAGCGCGACAAGCTTGAGCCGCGCCGACTCTTTCAGGTCCTTTTCCGCCGCCGGGTTGCGCATCGTCGCGACGACGTTCCAACCCTTGTCGACGAAGAGCCGGGCTGTCGCCTTGCCGATGCCGCTGCTGGCGCCGGTGATCACGATGGTGTTCGGCCTCAGGTCAGCCATTGGGCGTCCTTTGGTTGAGCGGCGCGACGTTCGTCCAAGGCGCTGAGGCGGCGACAGGATGGAGCGCGCAGGCGAGGCTAGGAAGGGCAAGCGGCAATGTCAAAGACCCGCGGGCTGGCGGCGTCGGAGCTGGCTCGGCCCGTGCTTGGAGACTTGACCGGCGCCAGTCGAATGTCGCTAATTCCTTTTCCAAGTCCGGTGCGAGAGCCGCGTCCCCGCCGATTCCGGCGGACACGAAGCTCGACTCGTTCCGCGGAGACAGTATGAGCCGCCGACGCACGCCTGTCTGGACGCCGAGCGACGACCAGATGGGCCATTGGCCCGCCCTTTCGGGGAACGCGATCAACGGCGTTGGCGAACACGCGCCGCGCCGCCCATCGCCGATCTATTGGCGCCCGCCCGAGACGATCCCGCACGGGCCGCTGCAGCGCTGGTTCTATCAGCGCACCGGCGATGACCCGACGCTCGCCGAGGCGAGACAGGAACGGCAACGGGCGATCGACGAGCCGCTCATTCCCGTAGCCGCGGACAAAGCCGATAT
Source organism: Hyphomicrobiales bacterium (assembly GCA_003164825.1). Classification (GTDB taxonomy): domain Bacteria; phylum Pseudomonadota; class Alphaproteobacteria; order Rhizobiales; family Beijerinckiaceae; genus Roseiarcus. The sequence continues at coordinate 2,485 of PLUH01000134.1, read as the reverse complement.
GGCCGCCGAATCCCTGACTGGCGCGGTCAAGCGCGCGGCGGCGGAGTGCGGCGCCGACGATGTCGGCGTCACCGCCATGCGCGCCGACTACGTGTTCCAAGGCGATGACCCGCCGAACTATCCGTGGATGATCGTGATTGCGGTCGAGCAGGACTACGAGGCGATGAAGCAGGCGCCGTCGATGCGCTCGCTGGTGGAGATTACGCGCCAATACGGGCGAGGAATCCGGGCCGCCAAGGGCCTTGCCAATTGGCTGCGCGGCCAGGGCTACGACGCTTTTCCCTATGGCGGCCCGATGGCGGGCTCGTTCGTGCTGATCCCGCCAGCGATCGAGGCGGGGCTCGGCGAACTCGGCAAGCACGGGTCGATGATCCATCGCAAGTTCGGCTCGAATTTCCGCCTCGCCTGCGTGCTCACCGACGCGCCCCTGATCGCCGACGCGCGCCAGACATTCGGCGCCGACGACTTCTGTCTCCATTGCCGCGTGTGCTCGGACGCCTGTCCTCCCGCGGCCATTCTGCCGGAGAAGACGCTGGTGCGCGGCGAACAGCGCTGGTACGTCGATTTCGACAAGTGCCTGCCCTATTTCAACGAGGCGATGAGCTGCGCCATCTGCCTCGCGGTCTGCCCGTTCAGCCGGCCCGGCGTCGGCGACAATCTGGTGATGAAGCTCGCGACGAGGCGCGCCCGCGACGAAGGATGACGGGGACGGACACGGCCCCCGCCGTTCGTCACAGCGAAGTCGCGAAAGCGGTGAGCCAATCGGGCATCGCGGCGACGAGGACCGCTTCGATGTGATGATCGAAGCCGGTCAGGACGGCGGCGCCGATAAGCACGAACGCCGCGCCGAGCGCGAGCCTGCCGCCGGCTCCCGCCCAGACGAAGCGCGCCTTCGAGGCGACCCGGCCGGCCGCATAGCCGGCGCCGATCAGCGCGCTCGCAGCCCCGACCGCGTAGGCGGTCATGGTCGCGATCGCCGCCGCAAGCGAACCGCCCTTGGCGGCGAGCAGCAACGCCGCGCCGAGAATGGGGCCGGCGCAGGGCGCCCAGGCGAAGGCCAGCACGACGCCGGCCGCCGCCTGGCCGGCGAGGCCGGCGTTCGGCAGCCGCTCGCTCATGACGTCGGCGGCGCGGCCGACAAAGCCAAGCCGGCGTTCGATCCGTTCGCCAATCGCCGGCACGAGCAACGCCGCCCCGATCGCGACCATGACGACCGCGGACGCCGCCCGCGCCAGGTCCGAGTCGCCGAACTCGACCCCGAACGAGGCGAGAACCCCGCCGACGATTCCGAACGTCGCCGCCAGCCCGAAGCCGAGCGCGATCGGACCCCGTGGGTCGCGGGCGCGGGCGGCTGCGACCACGATCGGCGCCAGCGGCAGCACGCAGGGGCTGAAGATCGTCAGCATGCCCGCGGCAAAGGCGAGCGGCAAGGTCAGAAGCAGGTTCACATTGCCGCCTTGAGGACGCCGATGACCGCGTCGCGGGAGGTCTCCCAGGACATGCGCTTGACCTCCTTTCCGCCCTTATAGGCGATGAGAGTCGCGCGCGGGCAATTGAGCTTCGACACCACGTCCTTCTGCTTGTCGTAGTCGACCAGGAAGAAGCTCGTCCCGTCATAGGCCGGGTCGTTTTTCAGGCTATCGAGGATGGCGGCCTGGGCGTGGCACTGCAGACACCACCACGCGCGGACATGGACGATGACCGGCTTGCCGGACGCAATCGCCTTCTCAACTGCGGCGGGGTCGTAGGGCTGAAACTCGAACGCCCGGGCGGGAACGGCGAACGCCGCCGGCGCCGCGCCGATGAGGGCTAGAAATGATCTCCTGCTCCACATTCTCCGCTCCCGGACTTGCCCTTGGATTGCGTCCACTACGCTCGCGCGTCGATATCCGTTACGCGGCGGAGCCGGCGATGGATCACGTTTCTCCCCCCGTGTCCGACATTCAGCCCGGACTCCCACGGTCGGGCGAAAGAGACTAGCATCGGCGCATCATAAGCGGGCCGCCGATTGGGATAGCGTCGGCCGGGTTCAGAATACCGCAACCGGAAGGAAGGACCATGAAGGGGTTCGGTCTCATCAAACAGGCCGTGGTCATCGCGACGCTCTGCGCCTTTGGGTCGCCGCAGGCCGAGGCGATCGAGATTTTCGCCGGACCGAGCCCCGCCGCCCACATGAACGACGACGTTTTGACCCAGGTCATGGGCGGTGGCGGTCATCACCACGGCGGCGGAGGCGGTCATCGCGGCGGCGGCGGCATGCACCGGGGCGGCGGTCACAATTTCAACCACAACGTCAACCGCAACTTCAATCACAACGTGAGCCGGAACGTGAATCGTAACGTCAACCGGAACGTGAATCGCAACGTCAACGTCAATCGAAACGTCCACGTCAATCGCGGCTACGGCTATCGCGGCGGCGCTTGGGTCGGACGTCCAGGCTGGTATGGTTGGCCGGCCGGAGGCGCGATCGCGGCCGGAGCGGCGA
>PLUH01000147.1 GCA_003164825.1 Hyphomicrobiales bacterium | reverse complement strand
GGCCTGGGCGGGGTGTTTGGCTCGACCAGTTGCGATGTAAGCGCCGATCCCGCGATCGGCCGGGGCGCCGAGGTTGGCCTCACTGCAGTAACCGGCATCGGCGGAAGCCTCCTTGCGCTTACGGCCGAGGTTCTTTTTGATCCCGTCCACCAGCGCAACGAGCTGGTCCTGATCGCTCATGCTCTGCGTCAGGCCGTGCGCCACGATGATCTGGGCTTCTGCATCGACGGCGGCCTGCGCGTTGTAGCCCTGGATGTAGCCGTCCTTGGTCAAAAGCACGCGGCTCTCGGGATCGGTGAAGTTTCGCTGCGTCTTGCCCTCGGGCTCCTGTTTGGGCGGCGTGGGCGTCTTGCCGTTGTTCTTGCGTCCCTCGGCGATGCGCTTCTTTTCCGCCTCTTCCCGGCGCCGTGTCTCCTCCGCGGCGGCGGCTCTGGCTTCCGCCTCCAGCTCGGCTTTGGCCTCGCGTATTTTCTCAAGCCGCCTCTGGTTGTCGGCCATCCAATCGGTCATCTCATCGCCGCGCTTCTGGCCGTAGAGCTTGTCCTCCTCTGCATCGGCGGCTTCGGCCGCGACCAGCCAGCGGTCGACCTCGGCCTGAAGCTCCGCTTCCCGCTTCTTCATGCGCTCATAGCTCATCGCCTTGTGTTTCGAGGCGTTCGCTTTGATCTTTGTGCCGTCGAGCGCCACGCGCCCGAGCTTCACCAGGCCCGCCTTTTCCGCAAGCTTCAATACCTGCACAAATAAAGCAGCCAGCGCCTTCAGATGCCGCTTGCGGAAGTCCGAGATCGCACGGAAGTCCGGTGGATCGCCCGCCACGATCATCATGAAGTCCGCCCGCTCCACCGTCGCCCTGGCGATCCGCCGCGACGAATAGAGGCCGCTCGCGTAAGAATGCAAAAGCAGCCCCGTCATCATCTGCGGGTCGAACGGCGGCTGGCCAAGTCCGCTCGTGTGGCTGCCGCCCGCTGCCGAGGGCCTTGGGCGCATCGGCTGCAAGCCAAAGGTCGTCATCCCCAAAAGAATAGGCCCAGGCGTCGAGATCAGCGACCGCGAAAAGAGGCGCGCCGTATACACGGAGCGCGACAACAGCCCCGCGCGACAATCAACGAGAGAATCGCCGGTCGCACGTCGCTCCTTTTGCAAGCCGGTACGGGGCACGGTACTGTCCTAGCAATGGCGGCGAACGTCAGTCCGCGTCTGTGTCGCTTGATGAACTGGTTGAGCGAACTTCCAGCTGAAGGGTGAGTGGCATGGGTAGGGAAAAGGAAGAACAAATCGTGCGCGACGAGCGGGAACGCGCCCGCGCACGCCAAGAGGGCTATGTATGCGATATTTGCGGATCGGCGCTTTTAGAGTCCGCCGAGCGGCGCAGAAAACTTTGCGCCAGGTGCGCGAAACAAATGGACGATAATTCAAATTAGGACACTACCCGGGGCGCCAATTGCGCGCCGATCGACGTATAGTTATATTGTACTCGAGTTACTCTGGCCGCTGGAGTGCGCCGTGTCTCTTTTAGGAATCATCCTGGTCGTCGTCTTGATCCTCCTGCTCTTCGGCGGACTGGGGGGAGGCAGCGTCGTCCCCTATTGGGGATACGGCTATGGATTTGGCCACGGCGGAATAGGCGTGGTCGGTATCATCCTGATTGTCGTCATTGTCCTCTTGCTCATGGGCCGCCTATAGTCTCACTCGCCGGAATCGCGCGCGCGGCATTCGTCCATTGCGGCGCGTCTCGAGGTTCAGGTCCGCCATCCTCTCGGCTTTCTCGCCCTTGCGAGCTTCGTAAATGGGCTCGGGGGCGACTATCTTCACGTTCCAACCTTGCTCGTCTCGCTCGCCCAGACGCGCCTGCACCGCTCGCTCCCCCTCGCCGCCGCCGCTTGGGCAAGCCGCTTCATTGTTCCCGAATCCAATCGTTTTCCTATTGCTGGGAGAGTTCCGTTGAGTCAGGCGCAGCTCCGTCGCCGCAGATCGAGAGCGCGCGGCAAGGCCTGCCATTTTGTTCCGCGTTCGGCTGATTCCAATGAGTTGCGGCGCCTTTTCGTTCCAGCATGGCTTGCCCGCTCGAAGCTTGGCGGCTGGCGCCAGTTTTCACGTTATGCAAATGTAATAAAGGCCGAGCGCGCAATGAGGTCGTCCAGGGTTTTGGCCGGGCTTGTCCTGGCCATCNNCATCATCGCCCAGGTCGAGGGCTCGGGGACGGTGGACATCAGCTTCTCTTCGATAGTGCGCTCGTAAACATCGATATTACTGGCGCCCGCAATGTAATCGTTGTTGCCGTCCGGCACTGGGCCGAATGGGCCCCAAGCGTTCACAAACTCAAATTGGGTCCCAAGCAAAACATCTCCGGTGTCTGCCGTGATCTGGAACGGGGGAACCTGCGAAGTGAGCAGGCTGTAAAGCGCCTGTTCGGCAGGAGAGGGATAGGTGACGCCGTCCCAGGCGGTTCCGAGCCCGTTGGTCCCGACGAAAGAGGCTATATTGTCGCGCACGATTGCGGGAAGCGCCGTATTGTCTTCGATGTATGTCGCATCGCTTTGGGCTTGCAGGGGTGCGAGGAAGGAATTGACGGGGTCCGACCCTTGGTCTGACGACTCAACGGTGATGTAACTGGTTGTCGAGAGCAACTCCCCGCCAGCCGAATAGAGCTGCACAGTCCCGACCCAAATGTTCACGGCGACATACGCATCGATGCAGTGTCCGGGGCCGCCTGTGCCACCCGAGCATGGATTTCCCTGTGCGCTGACGGGAGCGTTTGCTAGGGCAAACAAAGCGCAGACCAGGGCGCCGAATATCAGTCGAAAGACCGAGCTCATGAGCTTCTCCTCGCGCCTGCTGAGAGAATCGTGTGTCTCACGTGGCGATAACGGCGCAGATGGACTGCTTATAATCCGGCGCTCAATTTCCGAGTTTTTCAAACGCGATCGATCAATACTGTTCAAGGAAGTTTGCCCCGACTTCAGGCGGCGACCGCCTTGCGGGCGGCCGCGGTAGCCGCCCTTGGCTCCGCGGCGTCTGACCATTCCAGTTCAAACTACGGCCATGCCGATGCCAAGCAGCGCCAGCGTCGGGGGCTCGGGTACATCCTGCTGCACGGTGACATCGTCCTCGAAGAACTCAAAATTGACGAGCGACGTATAGCTGTTGCCGCCGGAGCTATAGGGGCCGAGTTGGTACGTAAATTCGAAATAATCAAACGTCGTTGGAGTCGTCTGGGCTGCGCAGGGGGAGCCAGGAATCAGCGACTCCACATAAACGCAAAAGGCTGCTGGCGTGGGCGGAGCAAAAAAGCCCGTATTCGCCACCGTGACGAAGGGTCGTCCGGCGTTGGCGGCGAGTTGCGATTCGAAAGCCGCAACGCCAGGCTGCGTGTAGAAGTTAGCGACGGTCGGGTCTACGACAACGCCGTTGCTGACAGAGCCAAAGCCGTTGGAGTTTGCCAGAGCGCCAAGGGTCGGGAGCACGTAGGATGGAAAGTTAGCATAGGTGGACTGCGGATCGCTCTCAATCTGCGGCACGAGGGTTGGGAACTCGGCGATATATCCCGCAGGAGTAGGCGCCACGAAGGAGCCCAACCCCGTCTCGGCCGTTTCCACGTCGGTGACGGAGACGACGGCGCCCGTCGGAGACAGGACCGTTTCGACGCCGTAAAAGACGCCAACAACGCTCGTCGTCAAATATTCCGTTGCGCTCGCCGGCGCCGGCCCAACGCTTGCGGCCAGCAGAAATAGGGCTGACTTGGCGGCAATTCGGCCGAACATCCGCCCTCTCCTGATCTTCGCCGCTAAACAGGCAAAGTCCGGCCCTATGCGCGACGATCGGGCGCGGACCGCTGTCAGCTCAGGCGGCGATCGCGCCCTGCCGCCGGCGCCGGACCGCGAGGAAGCCGAGCCCTGCGAAGCCGGCGATCATCATCACCCAGGTCGAGGGCTCCGGAACAGAGCTCGGCGCAGGCAAACTGTCTCCTATGAACCCGCCCGTCTGGCCGGGATCGAGCTGGAAATATGCTGGCTCAAAGCCGTCGATGATCCCGTATAGGGAAGCGCTCGCCGAAGCGCCTTCGAGAACATTGAAAGACGTCGATATGCCCTCGACATTGAGATAGTCGGCATTCTGCGCCGCGGTGCCGTCATTGACGGTCGCGGTGAACTTGAAATCGACGGATCCAATGGGAATATTGCCGAGGGTCGGATCAACGGCGTACAATACCAAAGTCGCCCCAAAAATTTCGCTCCCATTGACGCTGCTGCCATTCGTGTAGTTAAAGCTTCCGATCGGAAATACTTCCGAGTCATAGCCCGCGGGAATAACATCGCCGGTGAACGCTACAGAGCTCGATATTGGAGCGGTGCAGGGGGAGCAGGTATTGGCGCCCCAGGTTATTGTCGTCGGGGACCCGGGCGTTGCGCTACCCAAGCTATAGGAGGCCGAGGTCGATGTGTCTACGGTTCCGGGCGGATAAACAAGTCCGGTCGCCCCGTCGAGCAGGGTCCCGACAAAAACAGGATCTTCCCACTGACCGTAAACCTGATCTCCTGCGAGGGCGCCGCCAACCGCCGTGTCCGCTACGGCCCCGCCCGGGAAACCGACCAAGCCAATCGTTGCTGCCACTGCGGAAAGAGCTGTAATCCGTCTCACGGTGTCTGCTCCCCTCTTTGCGCCAAACTTGATCATTTATCGTATGTGCGCGCCTAAACCCGCGTGTCGCGCATCCATCCCATCGATAACATCGCCGCCCCTTCGGGCAGGCGAGCCAATAACTTGTCGCGATCGTATAGTTGCATGCGAAGAGCGGAACGGAAATGGCCTACTCAGACTGGTCTATTCAGGCCATCGACGTCGATCGATTGGGTTCGGCTCAGGCTGGCGTAGCGATCCCAAGCGATACGCTGAGGGCGGCCATATGCGCGCGATTCCTGGCCTTCAGGCGCTTTCGTCCAGCTTCGACGTGTTTATGCGCGGTGGACTCGGAAATCCCAATTTGGGCCGCAATCTCGAGATCCGAGCAGCCTAGGGCGACCAACCGCGCCGCTTCGATTTCGCGCTGGCTCATGCCGGCCGGGGCCATTGCGTATTCGACGTTCGGCCACAGCGCGTGGATGCGGCTCAAGAGGCACTCGCTGATCAAGCAGAGATAGGCGCGTTTGAATTCGTCGAGCGGCTCGCCGTGGCCGATCATCGTCACCAGCCCGTAACGCGCGCCGCCGCGCGCGACAGGAACGACAAGGCCCCGGCTCCAGCCATGTTCGGCCGCCGCCCGCACCAGATCGCGGTCGGCATTGGAAAATCGCGAATCGCGGACGATGTCGGCGAATTCGAATGGCTGGCGATAAAACGCCAAGGCGTTGATGAGCGGATCCCGTTTGAGGAAGCCGGACTTCTCATAGTAGCGCCGCCAGGCTTGCGGCCATTCCGCGACGAACATCACGTTCCGATCGCGATCGACGAGGTCGAGCTCGCCGCAGGCAAAGGCGACCATGCCAAATCGCGAAACGGCGTCCTTGAACAGCGCCGAGCACCCAGCGACCGACTTTCTTTGCTGCAATTCAGTGTAGAATCGCAGCACGTCCGGCGCTTCACCGTCATGCTTCACGCATCCCCCCTCTTACCGGCGTACGAGGCGGATTTGAGCGTATTTTTCTACACCCTACGCCCGACAAAAGCAGGCGTAAAGGGCAACCTGCCCAAAGTGAGCCGATCTGATCCGCGCGCCAGTCAGCGGGCGTTTTCGAGGCTGCGCTCGGTCGCCTCAATCCAGCCCTTGACCGGCGCGAGCAGGGGGCCCTGGGTGAGGCCGCCGCAGCCGCGGCCATGTGTCGCCTGGGCCCAGGCGACGATCGCGATTGCGGTCGATCCGTCGGCCGACCAGATCGGCGCGCCGGAATCGCCGCTGCAGGCGCCGGCCTCCCGGCCGCCGGGATCGGCGGCCCAGATCAGGACGGTGGAAGCGGGCTCGCGGACGGCCAGGGTCACGCTGCGCAAAGTCCCGCCCGACGACCAGTCGCCCTCACGCGCCGCGCCATAGCCCGAGACGATCGCCGGGGCGCCGATCGCCGGCGGCTCGCCGTCGCCGATCGCCGCAGCGATAAAGCGCGGGTCGAGCGGCCGTGCGGTGCGGATCAGCGCGAGGTCGATCGATTCGACGCGGGCCTGAATGGCGTCGGCGCGGTAGCGCGGGTGAGCGATCGCCGCGTCGACCGGAATGATGACGGCCGCCCCCGCGGCGTCGCGATAATGGACCGCCAGATCCCGCAGCGGCCGCAGACAATGGGCGGCGGTGAGGAGAATGCGCGGGCCGAGCACCAGCGCCGAGCAGAAGCCGGCGCTGTCGCCGCCGCGGATCAACACCATCGCCACCCGGTCGGCGAAGCGGCTGTCGGGCGCTGCGCCGACCAGCGCCCGCGCCGGAGCGAGCGGCGCGGCGAGCGCCGCCACAATCGCCAGCGATCGGATCGAGCGGGCCAGAGGCGGCGTCATCGGGGGGCTTCATGCGCCAAAACGCGCGGCGCTTCAATCGCCTCGGCGGCCTCCACCCGCGCCGCAGGGCGTCTCGACCATTCACATTGCATTCAGCCGGCAATGCGAACATGGTCCGGCAGCGTTTCGTTAGCAGAGGCTTTCATCGTCATGGCCGCGCTCGCCGTGGTTTGCCGCGCAGCGGCCTGGTGCGCCGTCATGGGGTGCGCCTCGGCCAACGCCGCCGAGGCGGAGCCCCCGCACGTCGCAGCGGCGAAGCCGGTCTGCCTCAGCGCCGCCGAGACGCGCGAAGAGGTCAAGTCCCGCCATCTGATCGAGCCGTTCGCGGCGCTCAAATTCGCCGGCGCGCAACGCAAGGCTGAGGCGCTGTCGGCGCGGCTCTGTCATACCGGAGACGACTTCTTTTACGAGATCACTCTCCTGCATCGCGACGGGCGCCTCGTGCATGTCGAGATGGAGGCGACGACTGGCAAGGTGGTTGTCCGCCCGGCGCATGAGACGCATGAGACCCACGACTTGCACGACACGCACGAGCCGCAGGTCAAGAACTGATCGCGGGCCAAACCGTCAGGGAGATAAGAGAGCGCATGCGACTTTTGGTTGTCGAAGACGATCGCGATCTCAATCGCCAGGTGTCTGCCGCGCTCGAGGCGGCGGGCTATGCGGTCGACCGCGCTTTCGACGGCGAGGAGGGCTGGTTTCGCGGCGATACCGAGCCCTATGACGCAGTCGTGCTCGACATCGGCCTGCCCAAGCGCGACGGGGTCGCGGTCCTGGAAGCCTGGCGCAAGGCCGGACGCACGATGCCGGTCTTGATCCTGACCGCCCGCGACCGGTGGAGCGACAAGGTCCAGGGCATCGACGCCGGCGCCGACGATTATGTCGCCAAGCCGTTCCACATGGAGGAGGTGCTGGCGCGCCTGAGGGCGCTGATGCGCCGCGCCGCCGGCCACGCGTCGAGCGACCTCTCGGTCGGCCCGGTCAGGCTCGACGCCCGCGCCGGCCGGGTCACGGTCAACGGCCAGCCGGTCAAGCTCACCAGCCACGAGTATCGCCTCCTGTCCTATCTCATGCACCACACCGGGCGCATCATCTCGCGCAGCGAAATCGTCGAGCATCTTTACGAGCAGGATTTCGACCGCGACTCGAACACCATCGAAGTGTTCATCGGCCGCTTACGCAAGAAGCTCGGCGTCGACATCATCAGGACCGCGCGCGGCCTCGGCTACGCAGTCGGCGCGGACGAGGAGACGCCGGCGGGGCGGTGACGGCGCGCCGCGCTCATTTCTTCCGCGCCGCGACGAAGCGCGCGGTCGCGCGCAGCACGTCGCCCGCGGCGCCGAGGCTGGCTGCATCGACCGCCGATGTCGCCTCGTCGACAAGGCGGGCGAGCTCGCGGCGGGCGCCCTCNNCGCCGACGAGCGTGGCCTTGTTGCGCCCGGCGTCCTTCTGGGCGCGTTTGCCGAGCGTGGCGGCGTCGCCCTCGGCATCGAGAATGTCGTCGGCGACCTGAAACGCCGCCCCGACCGCCCGCCCATAAGTCCCGAGCGCCGCGCTCGTCTTCGCGCCCGCGCCGGCAAGCCTCGACCCTGCCTCGACGCTGAACTTGAGAAGCGCGCCGGTCTTCATCGCCTGGAGGCGCGCGATCTCC
>PLUH01000232.1 GCA_003164825.1 Hyphomicrobiales bacterium | reverse complement strand
TCAAGGACGCCGCGAAGGCGCGCATGGACGCGATGCAGCAGATGATGCAGACGCACGAGCAGGGCGAGCATATGTCGCCGATCGACCGTCTTGAGACGATGGCCGACCGTCTGTCGCAAGGCGCAGCCGACATCAAGAAGATCGCCGACGCCGCCAAGCCGCTCTACGCCGGCCTCGACGATTCGCAGAAACATAAGTTTGGCATGCTTGGACGCATGCTGATGCCGGAGCGGGCGCGGTTCGTCATGGACATGATTCACCGTCACATGGGCGAACGCGACGACAACGGCGCAGAGTAGTCCCGAGGCGCGTTATCAGCCTCGGTGAAGCGAAGACGCGGCCGGTCCCCCTCGGCCGCGTCTTCCATTTTTTGCGGGCGCATTTCGCCAGCTTTTTTTTCAGATCGGCGGATCGCAATTGAACATGGCGCTCCCCGGCCGTGGAGCCTTGCGCGGCCAGTCGCCGTGGCGCAAAGTCGTCGAAGCCGGCAAGGGGGAAACTTGAACGCCAATGTCATCATCTCCTGCGCCGTCACCGGCGCCGGNNGGCGCGGCGATCGTGCATCTGCATGTGCGCGACCCCAGAAGCGGCAAGGCGGCGCGCGATCCCGAGCTCTACCGCGAGACAGTCGGCTTGATCCGCTCATCGGGCGCGGACGTCGTCATCAATCTCACCGCCGGCATGGGCGGCGATTTTTTCTTCGATTCCGCCCATCCGGCCTCGGGCGGGCCGGGAACTGATATGGCCAGCGCGGCCGAGCGCGTCGCCCATGTCGAAGAGCTTCGGCCCGAGGTCTGCACCCTCGATTGCGGCTCGCTCAATTTCGGCAATGGCGCGTTTCTCGCCACCGCGGACCTGTTGCGCGAGATGGCGCGGCGCATCCAGGCGGCGGGGGTCAAGCCCGAGATCGAGTGCTTCGAGCTCGGCCATGTCTGGCTCGCCAAGCAGCTCATCGCCGAGGGCCTGATCGACCCGCCGCCCCTCTTTCAGCTCTGCCTCGGCATTCCGTGGGGCGCGGAGGCGACGACCGAAGCGATGCTGGCGATGCGCGGGCATCTACCGGAGGGCGCCAATTGGGCCGGCTTCGCCATCGGCCGGATGCAGATGCCGTTCGTCGCCCAGGCGGTCCTGCTCGGCGGCCATGTGCGGGTCGGGCTCGAGGACAACATCTGGCTCGACCGCGGCGTGCCGGCGACCAATGGCGCGCTGGTCAAGCGGGCGCGGGAGATCGTCGAGCGGATGGGCGCTTCCATCGCCACTCCCGCCGAAGCGCGCGCGAAGCTCGGCCTCAAGAAGCAGAAGTGAGATGACCGTCGCTGAGGCTCGAGCGGCGCCGGAGCGCGGATTTCTCGTCGGCGCGTTATATGTGCTTGCCGCGGGACTTTCATGGAGCTTCACCGGGATTTTCTTGCGGCTCGCGCCGGATCTCGATTCGTGGCAGTTCCTGGTGTGGCGTAACCTCGGCATCGCCTGCGCCTTCGCCATTATCTTGCGAGCCCGAGGCGGCGGGCCGCTCCTGCCGCGTTTCATCGTGACCGGCACAGCCGGGGTGATTGTCGCGCTCGCGCTTTGTCTGTCTTCGATCTCGTTCATCTTCGCCATGAAGGCCACGACTGTCGCCAATGCGCTCTTCCTCTCCTCCTGCGCGCCGCTGCTCGCCGCCCTCCTCGGCTATGCCTTCCTCGGCGAGCGGTTGAGCCTGCGTCAGGCCGGATCGGTTGCGCTCGGCCTCGCTGGCCTCGGCGTCATCGTCGGCGGAGCGCTCGAAGCTGGCCATCTCGCGGGCAATGTCAGCGCCGTACTCACCGCGCTCGGATTCGCCGGCGCCAGCGTCGCCATGCGGCACGGACCCCGTCGCGACTATTCGCCCTCGGTCTTCGCCTACGGGCTGATCGCCTGCGCTCTGTCGACCGGCGTTTGCCTTGCGAGGGGCACGACCCTCTTCCCGTCGCCGTCCGGCGTCATGGCGGCGTTCAGCGCTGGATTTCTGGTGATGGGGCTCGGATTTGCGCTTTTCCTGCGCGGCGCGCCGCATGTGCCGGCCGCGGCCCAAACCGTGCTGGCGCAGACCGAGACGATTTTCGGCCCGATCTGGGTATGGCTGGCGTTCGGCGAAACGCCCGCCTCAGCGACGCTGATCGGCGGCGCGATCATTCTCGCGGCGGTTGTCTCGATGGCCGCGTCCGGGGCCGGCCCGCGGTCGCTATCCCGCGCAAGTTAGAGCGCTGACGCAAGTCGGCGGCGCAGAAGGAGGTTGGGCGAGTCATGGGTTCCGAAATCGAACGGGTCGCCGTTGTCGGCGCGGGCGTCATCGGGTCGGGATGGGCGGCGCGGTTCCTCGGCGCGGGCCTCGACGTCGACGCATGGGACCCGGCCCCCGACGCCCGCAGCAAGGCGTTCGCGGCGATCGACGCCGCGTGGCCGGCGATGGCCCGCCGCGGAATGGCCGCCGGCGCGAGCCCCTCGCGGCTGACCTTTCACGAGCGGCTTGAGGATTGTGTGGCCGGCGCCGATTTCGTCCAGGAAAATGCGCCGGAGCGTGAAGAACTCAAGCAGGAGCTGCTCGCCCGCATCGACGCCGCCAATCCTGAGGCCGTCGTCGCCTCCTCGACCTCCGGCCTGCTGCCGACCCTACTGGCGGCGAAGATGGCGCGGCCGGAGCGGATGCTGGTCGGCCATCCGTTCAACCCCGTCTACTTGCTGCCGCTGGTCGAGCTGGTCGGCGGCGAGAGAACCGCCCCGGGGACAATAGACCGCGCCGCCGGATTTTATCGTTCGCTCGGCATGCGGCCGCTCACGGTGCGCAAGGAGATCGTCGGCTTCATCGCCGACCGGCTGATGGAGGCTTTGTGGCGCGAGGCTTTGTGGCTCATCAACGACGATATCGCCACCACCGAGGAGGTCGACGCCGCCGTGGTTTACGGGTGCGGCCTGCGCTGGTCGCTGATGGGCACGTTCCTCACCTTCCATCTCGCGGGAGGAGAGGGAGGCATGCGCCACATGCTGCACCAGTTCGGCCCGGCGCTGAAACTGCCGTGGACGAAACTGGTCGCGCCCGAGCTGACCGAGGCGCTGATCGACAAGGTCGCCGACGGCTGCGCCGATCAGGCCGCCGGCCGTTCGATTAAGGAGCTCGAGGCGCGGCGCGACGATTTCCTTGTCGAACTCCTCGCTCTGGTGCAGAAATACTGGCCCGAGGCGGAAGGCCGCCCGGGCCGGCTGTAAGACGCCTTCCGACCGGCTCGAATCGCAATGTCATTGCGAGCGAAGCGAAGCAATCCAGGGGTGCGTGGAACGCCGAGCGGCTTCTGGATTGCTTCGTCGCTTCCCCCCGGGCTGCGACCCGGGGGNNACCGTGGTCAGCGAATGGGTCGACTATAACGGCCACATGAACGATGCGGCTTATGCGATCGTGTTCAGCCGCTCGATCGACGCGCTGATGGACCGCGTCGGCCTCGACGCCGCGGCGCGCAAGCGCACCGGGCAATCCTTGTTCACGCTGCAGATGATGCTGCATTATTTCAAGGAGGCGAAGGAGGGCGACGCCCTTGCCGTCACCTGCCATCTGCTCGAGCACGACGACAAGCGGATGCGCGTCTGGCTCGACATGACTGCTCCGGGCGGTGAGGTCCTCGCCGCCTCCGAACAGCTCCTGATCTCGGTCGCGCTCCGGGAGGCGGGATCACGCGCCGCGCCCTGGGGCCATGAGACCAAGGCCGCGCTCGACGCCCTCGCCAAGGCCCAGAGCGGCCTGGCTCACCCGCCTGCCGCCGGGGCGGGGATCGCGCTCAAGCG
>PLUH01000026.1:4000-4667 GCA_003164825.1 Hyphomicrobiales bacterium | reverse complement strand
GCCCTTGCCGTTTATTTGATGACACGAAGCGCAGTGATCGAGATAGACGTCCTCGCCGGCGGGACGTGGGCCGGTCTCACCTGATGGTCGCTCGGCCTGATAATCGGCGACCGGCGCCGCGCTCTTTAGATAAATGGCAATGGCGTGAACGTCGCTGTCGGTGAGATGAGCGAGACTGTCGTGCACCACCTGGGACATCGGCCCGACGGCAACGCCCTTGCCGGGAGCCGATCCGGTCTTGAGGTACTGGACCAAGGCGTCTTCCGACCAGCTGCCAATTCCCCCCGCCGGGTCGGAGGTGATATTCGGTGCGTACCAATCGTCAATTTCGCCGCCGGAGAAGGCCTTCGATCGGACCGGCTGCATCGCGATTCCCTTAGGCGTGTGGCAGTCGCCGCAATGACCGAGCCCCTCGACCAGATAGGCGCCGCGATTCCACGTGTCCGACTTCGTCGCGTCCGGCTGAAACACGCCCGGGTGGAAATAAAGACTATTCCAAGGCCCGAGACCCGCCCGAATGTTGAANNGGAAATATAAGGCGGTTTGCCTTGGACGGCACGCTCGAAGGCGGAACTGTATTGAGAAACGCTCGAATCGCTAGTACATCGTCGCGCGTCACCTTGGTGAACCACTGATATGGGAACGCCGGGTAGAGATATTCCCCGTG
>PLUH01000026.1:0-3950 GCA_003164825.1 Hyphomicrobiales bacterium | reverse complement strand
CGCCGCCCGGCGCGGTGTGGCAGGCTTCGCAATCGCCCGCGCGCGCGAGATAGGCGCCCCGTTCCACAACAGAGGAATCCGACGGGTCAGGTGCGTCGGCCGCTCGGGAAAATTCAGCGCCCGCGCATACCATCAAAATTGCGACGACCGCGTTGGCGCCGGCTTTGACCCTCTGCATCGTATATCTCAGTACAGCTCGGCGGAATTGCAACAGGTGTAAGGCCATCCAGACGATCCGGAGTGGTTGTAAACGTGGCTGGACGCCTTGGGTTCCAAGAATTTGATTCGCCTCAGCCCAGTTTGGAATTTTGGATTTTTCATCACGCAAGGCCGGCGGGCGGCCCAACGCGGATAAAATGGGCAGGGCGGTTTGAAGGGCCGTGCCGATCAAGCGCCGCGGCGAACGCCGACTCATTTCGAATTTCTTGGGGATGGCGCTCATTTGCGGCCAGAAGCGTGAGGTTCCGTTGCCCGGAGTCCTTCGGCTGCGGTAGAAATTGGTTTGCTGATTGACGTAATCTTTGGAACGCCTTGCGACGTCTTATTAAATTTCTCCACACGATAGGGGCTGTCGGGTTCATGGGGGCCATCGCGTCCCTACTTGTCCTCATGAGCTTTTCACCGCCGCCGACCTCTTTGGCCGGATACGCCTTGATGCGCGAAGCGATGGCTGAAATCGCAACCTGGATTTTCTTTCCTTCGTTCGTGCTGACGCTTATCGCCGGCCTGTTGGCGATCGCCGCGAACCGCGCCTATCACGACGCCGGCTGGGCCTGGGTGAAGCTCGCAACCGGGATTCTGGTCTTCGCGGGCAGCTTACACGCCCTGGGCCCGATACAGGCGGAAGCCAAGCGAAGCGCCGACGAGGTTGCGGGCCACTCGGACCCAGCCACGATCACAGGGTCGTTTGGAGCCGAACAAGGCACGTTGTGGACGCTCCTTGCGGTCGCGACAGCCAACGTCGTGCTCGGTATCTGGCGGCCGCGCCTCAGCGGGATTCGCCGACATCAGAAGACCGGGATCGAGCGAGGGATCTAAGATCTGGAAGCCGCTACGAACCCGCGCGCGACGCGTAACTGGGCCTTCCCAATACGCCCGTGCGCCTTGTTGTTATGATGACCGCGCGCCCGGGAGATGAACTGGGCACGGGAAGGCAATTGTTTCGTCTGTTGATTCGCTGCGATGTCCCAACCAGGCCTTGCGAGGCGCCATTCAAGCACGCGTCCACGCCACTGATTTTGCGGATTGGGTTCAATCGGTAAAGTCGGCGCTTGGCCGGCCGATGCTGGCGACAGGCGACTGGGCGGGGTTGATGCTTAAGATGCTGGGGTGCGGGCTCGTCCTTCTAGCGGCCTTGGTCGGAGGCGCGCTTGTGTGGCTCTACACTCCAGACGAGCAACGCGCGGCGTTGGTGGCTAAATACGCCGGGCCTCCGTCGGTATTCCTGGACGTCGCGGGCGTACGCCTGCATGTGCGTGACACGGGGCCGAGGACGGCTCCTGCTGTGATATTCCTACACGGCTTCGGCTCGAGCCTGCAGACCTGGGAGGAGTGGGCGCGCGACCTGGAACCGGACCACCGGGTCATCCGCTACGATATACCCGGGTTCGGACTGACAGGACCGGATCCGTCCGGAGACTACACCGATGGACGCAGCATCGCGGTCCTTATCGCGTTGATGGACCGGCTGGGCGTGGTGCGGCCAAGCGTCGTCGGCAATTCCATGGGCGGGCGAATCGCCTGGATCTTCGCGGCCTTGAATCCTGAGCGCACCGACAAGCTGGTGTTAATATCCCCGGATGGGTTCGCGAGCCCTGGGCTGGAGTATGGCGTGAAGGCGAAGGTGCCGCTGATGATGCGGGCGCTGCCCTATGTTCTGCCGTCGTTCATGCTCCGGGCCTCGTTGGCTCCGGCCTATGCTAATCCAAATGCGGTGACCGACGCGCTGTTTCGGCGCTACCGGGACATGATGCTGGCGCCGGGAGTTCGCGGCGCGATCGTTGACCGGATGAGCCAGCAGGTCCTCATCGACCCGGCGCCGCTGTTAAGGCGAATCGAGGCGCCGACCCTGCTGATGTGGGGCGAAAAGGACGGCATGATCCCGTTCGCGAATTCGGCCGACTACCTTCGAGCATTGCCACGTGCGACGCTCGCGGCCCTACCCGGAATTGGCCATCTCCCGCAGGAAGAAGCGCCGGCGACTGTTAGGGTCTTGCGAGAATTCTTGGACCGGTAGTGCGGCCTTCGATCGACGTGCTCGCTGGGTCAATGCGAGCTGCCTCCGGCAAAATCGAGTTTTCGCCGCCCCAGCGCTTCTCGCCTAACAAATTGGCGATATCCTACCGGCGATAACCCGAAGAGCCGCCGCCGCTTCGTTCATGGTCAGCGGAGGTGAGATCGTTGGTGCGGATCGCTTTGCCATGCGCCGGCTCCTCGATCGGATAGATATCGTCATCTGAAGGTCAACGGTACGCGGTCGGAGGTCAGAGCCGCCACGGATGCATGGCGCATCCCGATCAATTCACCATGGCAGCCAGGTCCGAGCGCAGCCGGGCGCGTTGCTCAGCGAGCAACTGGTCGTACCACTTCGGCGGCTTGCGGGTCGTCATCGCAGCCCCCGCGCGGCTTCGAGGGAGACGACGACATTGTCCTCGACGATCGCCGTAAGCCGCGCGCCCCAGAGATCGAGCACGCGTGTCTTTTCCGCCAGGTACTCGTAAAGGTCATAGACCCCCGTCACTCCGGGCACACTGTGATTGAGAACGAATGAGACGTGGAGTCGGGTGACGCCCAGCTTCCCCATTCCAGTCATCCGCGTCGCGGCGGTCCTACGAAGATCGTGCAGATGCCACTCCGGAAAAGTGGCGTCCTCACCCGCGAGCCGCTTCAGTTCCTCCAGCGCAAGCGCGTCGAGGCGCTTCTTGAACTTCGACCACCCGGATATCGGCGCGGTCGCCGAAGGCCTTCCTTGGCCTTCCTGAGCCCGGCGCCGGCCGCGCGTAGTGAACACGTGAGCGCCGAGCTTTGGAGCATCCGCAATGATCGAGAGCGCCCGCGCCGACAAGGGAACCACATGGGCGCGGTCGGCCTTCGTCCGCTCATGCGGGATGGTCCAGAGCTTCTTTGCAACGTTGACCTCGCGCCATTCCATGTCGCCGACTTCTGATCGGCGCTGGCCGGTCGCGAGCATGAGCCGCACGGCCCGGCCGAAGGGACCCATGCCCGCCGACGCTTTCCAGATTGCTCTGACCTCATCGTCGGTCAGCACGCGCGAGCGCTTGGCCTCGGTCCCGATCTGCTTGAGGCGGTCGAACGGCGATTTGCCATCGTCGATCTTGCCGTCGTTCTCCGCCCATCGCCCGAAGGTCCGCAGATAGCTCGAAATCCGCCTCGCGTGCGTTTGGTGCTTCTTGCCAAGGCCGCTGCCGCTCAGGATGTCGTTCGTTTCCCTTCGCGTGATCTCGGTCAGAGGACGCGCGCCGAGAACGGGGAGGATGTGCTTCTTGATCACGCCGTCCACCACGTCGAGCGTGCGATTGCGGCCGTTGCTGTCGCCCTTGCGCTCTTCGACGTAGGCGGACCATGCCTTCTCGAAGGTGTTCGCCTGCTCGCGCTCAGCGACCCTTTTGGCGGCCTCAGCGTCGCGTCTGGCGGCCTCGGCTTTGTCGCGAGGGTCGATCCCCTGCCTGAGGTCCTCACGCCACTCACGGGCGATCCTACGGGCCTCGGCGAGGTCCATGCTCGGGAAATCGCCGATCGTACGGGGGGCGGGATTCTTGGAGCCGGGATATCACGCCACTAGGACGAAGCTGCGGTCGGGGGGCTTCCGATCGTTGTAGCGGACGCCGAGACCCCGGACGTCGGCATCCCATAGGATAGGCCGCTTGCCCTTCGGCGCCGGCTTCAGCGCTTTCAACGCGAAGTCCGTCAGAACTCGTTTCAGCACCGCC
>PLUH01000118.1 GCA_003164825.1 Hyphomicrobiales bacterium | reverse complement strand
GCATCACTCAGCACATCGGCGCCTACCAGGTCGTCGCGCCCGGCGGCCAGACGATCACCTTCATCGACACGCCAGGCCACGCGGCCTTCACCGCCATGCGCGCGCGCGGCGCGAAAGTCACCGACATTGTGGTGCTGGTCGTGGCGGCCGACGACGGCGTCATGCCGCAGACGATCGAGGCGATTCGTCACGCCAAGGCGGCCAAGGCTCCGATCATCGTCGCCATCAACAAGATCGACAAGCCCGAGGCCAATCCCCAGCGGGTGATGCAGGAGTTGCTGCAGCACGACGTGCAGGTCGAGGCGTTCGGCGGCGATACGCTCGCGGTCGAGGTTTCGGCGACCAAGAATACCAATCTCGACAAGCTGCTCGAGGCGATCGCGCTCCAGGCCGAGCTGCTCGATCTCGTCGCAGACCCCGAACGGGGCGCCGAAGGCACGGTTATCGAGGCTAGGCTCGACCGCGGACGCGGACCGGTGGCGACGGTGCTCGTGCAGCGGGGTACGCTCAGGGTCGGCGCACTGGTCGTCGCGGGCTCGCACTGGGGCCGCGTGAGGGCGCTGATCGACGGCAAGGGCGAGGCCGTCGAGTGGGCTGGGCCCTCGACGCCGGTCGAGGTGCTCGGATTCTCCGGCGCGCCGGACGCGGGCGATCGCGTCGCCGTGGTCGAGACCGAAGCGCGGGCGCGCGAAATCACCGAATATCGCGAGCGTCAGAGGCGAGAGAAGCAGGCGGCGCGCGGACCCGCGCTACGGACCTCGCTCTCCGACATGATGAGCAACCTGAAGGCGGCGGGGCACAAGGAGCTGCCGATCGTCCTCAAAGGCGACGTCCAGGGGTCGGTCGAGGCGATCACGGCTGCGCTCGAGAAGCTCGGCAACGACGAAGTCGTGGCGCGGGTCATTCACGGCGGCGTCGGCGGCGTGACCGAGTCTGACGTGACGCTGGCCGAGGCCTCGAAGGCGGTGATCCTCGGGTTCAACGTGCGCGCGCACAAGGAGGCGCGCGATCTCGCCGAGCAGGCCGGCGTCGAGATCCGCTACTACAACATCATCTATAATCTCGTCGACGATGTGAAGGCCGCGCTCTCGGGGATGCTGGCGCCGACGCTGCGCGAGACGATGCTGGGCAACGCGCAGATTCTCGAGCTGTTCCACATTTCCAAGGTCGGGACAGTCGCCGGCTGCCGGGTTACCGACGGCGTCGTGCAGCGCGGCGCGCACGTGCGCCTTATCCGCGACAGCGTCGTCGTGCATGAGGGCAAGCTGTCGACGCTCAAGCGCTTCAAGGACGAAGTCGCCCAGGTGCAGGCGGGCCAGGAGTGCGGCATGGCGTTCGAGAACTACCAGGACATGCGGGTCGGCGACGTCATCGAGTGCTACAGCGTCGAGGAGATCCGCCGCACCCTGTAACGGACCGCGGACGGAACGAGGACCATGCGAACTCACGTCACCCGCGCCGCCGAGGGTTTCGACCGTCGGTCCTTCACGGTCGCCGAAATCCTGCGCATGCAGGACGCCGGCATCATCTCGGAGGAAGAGAATTTCGAGCTGATCGAAGCCCCGATCGTGCCGATGCAGGCGAAAACCCACATCGACGAGCTCATCAAGTCGGCGCTCAATATAGCTATCGTGCGCGCGCTTCCGGATCGTCTCTGGCTTGGGGTGGGAACCACGATCTATCTAAGCGCCGACACCTTCGTCGAGCCGGATCTGGTCATTTATCCCAGAGGCGTCAAGCTCGAGGAGGTCAAGGGACCGGACATCCTGCTGGCGATCGAAGTCGCCGCGACGAGCCTCGCCTACGACCGGGGCTTGAAGGCGCGCCTCTATGCGCGCCATGGCGTCAACGAGCTGTGGGTGATCGACGCCGAGCGGCGGCGAACCTTCGTCCATAGCGGTCCTGGGGCGGCCGGTTGGCGCACCATCGTCGAGCGAACTCGCGACGAGCCGCTGACTTTTGCGGCGCTGCCCGGATTTTCGATCAAGCTCGGGGCGATCTGAACCACCGCCCCGGCGAACAGCCGCCGCGCCCGACGCCCTGGCCGCATTCGCCGCCCCTCGCCTGAAAGGAAAGCGCAATGCCCCGCTCCTTCTCCAAGCCGCACAGCGCGAGCCACAGGCTCGAACGGGTCAGCGAGCTGATCCGCCATGCGGTTGCCGAGATTCTCGCCCGCGGCGAAGTGCGCGACGACGCGCTCGATCGCCATCCGCTGACCGTCCCCGCGGTGCGCATGTCGCCGGATCTCAAGCTTGCGACGGTCCTGGTGATGCCGCTCGGCGGCCAGGGCGCCGGGGCGACGATCGAGGCGCTCGACCGCCACAAGAAGGAGCTGCGCGCTCTCGTCGCGCGGCGCGTCAACCTCAAGTTCGCTCCCGATCTGCGCTTTGCCCTCGATACGAGCTTCGAGGCGCAGGCGCGCATGGACGCGCTCCTGAGATCGCCGCCGGTGGCGCGAGACCTCAAGAGCCGCGGCGACGAGGGCCAAGGATGACCGACGACGGCCGCGACGGCGGACTGTCCAGCCCCGAGGGGCGCGAGCATGAGAAGCCTCGTCAGAAGCGCTCTTCCCGGGTCGAGGTCGACGGCTGGATCAACCTCGACAAGCCGACCGGCGTCTCCTCGACCCAAGCCGTCGGACGGCTCAAGTTCCTGTTCAACGCCAAGAAGGCGGGCCACGCCGGCACGCTCGACCCGCTCGCATCGGGCGTGCTGCCGGTCGCTTTCGGCGAGGCGACCAAGACCGTGCCGATCGTACAGGACGGCGCCAAGGCTTACCGCTTTCGCGTGCGCTGGGGCGAGGAAAGCGCGACCGACGACGCGGAAGGCGAGATCGTCGCGCGCTCGGGCCGACGCCCGGCTCCAGCCGAGATCGAAGCCCTCTTGCCCCGCTTCGTTGGCGTCATCCTGCAGACGCCGCCGACCTTCTCCGCCATCCGGATCGACGGCGCGCGCGCCTACGACCTCGCGCGCGAAGGCGAAAGCTTTCAAATTCAACCGCGCCCGATCAGCGTCTACCGCCTCGAGCTGATTTCAGCCGAACCGGATGCCGCGGTGCTCGAGGCCGAGTGCGGCAAGGGCGCCTATGTGCGCGCGATCGCTCGCGATCTCGGCCGCGCGCTCGGCTGCTACGGCCATGTGATCGAATTGCGCCGGACCCGCGTCGGCCCGTTTTCCGCCGATGCGGCGGTTGGGCTCGATCGCCTACCGGAGGACCCGGGCCTGATGGCCCGCGCGCTTCTGCCGGTGCAGGCGGGTCTCGCCGAAATCCCACTCTTCGCCATCGACCGCGCCGGCGCTGCGACCCTAAGGCGCGGCCAGAAGCTGCTTCTGCGCGGGCCCGCGCCGATGCAAGGGCCGGCCTACGCCGAATGCTTCGGAACGCCGATCGCCTTTGGCGTCATCCGGGACGGCTATTTCGTCTCGACCCGGGTGTTCAACCTGCGCGGATAGCGCCGCTGCTCACTTCCACGCGTCGAACGCCTTTTCCAGCATCGCCTGTCCGTCGGCGGATTTCTGGAACACGACCTTGGCGATGCGGTCGTCGTTGAGCAGCAGCGGGAAGTCGAACCAGGCGCGCGTCTGCATCAGGTCGAGGTTGCGGGCGGTGTCGGAATCGCCCTTGGCCAGCGCAATAAGGAAATAGGTGTCGCTGATCTTGACCTTGACGCTGGTCAGCGCTTCGGCCGCGGTCGAATCCTCCATCCGCATCTGCGGCAGGCCAACGTCCTTAAAGCCGGTGATCGGGGCGCCATCGGCGAAGGAGAATTTGAGATCGATCGTATGCGTCGCCTGCAGGGTCGGATCGGTGTTTTTCCTCAAGGTCATCGTGGCGTGCATCTTGAGATCGGGGATGTCGGCCTCAGCCTTGACCGCGACAGTCGCCGGCTGGCCGGGCGCCGCAGGAATCAACGACCACACCGTCGAGCCCAGGCTGACCACCGGCTTCTGCGGATTGTCGGCCGAAGCGACAAGCATCGCCGCGCGGCCCGCCGACGGCGCGGGGGCCGCGGACGCCGCAGGCGGGCTTTGCGTTTCGGCCGCCGGGGCCGCCGGCGCGGCGCCCTGAGCGGCCGATTGATCCGCTTTCGGTGCGCTCGCGGTAGCAGCGGGCGCGGCAGGGTTTGCCGGGGTCGCCTCGACGCGCTGGGCGATCTTTGCCGGCGGCTGCGGAGCGGGGGGCGCCGTCGCTTCGACGGGAGGCTTGATCGCCAAGTCCTGCGGTTTCTGGCGCATCAGGATCGCAGCGCCCGCCACCGCCAGGACGACGCCAAGCGCGACCGCCGCCGCAATCCATAGCCATGGCTTCGGCTTGCCGTCGTCAATGCCCGGCGCGACCGGGCGCTGGCCTTCGAAATCCTGTCTCGCGCCCGCGCCGGGGCGATCGAACTCGCCCGGCACTTCCGGCGCCGCGGCCGATTCCACCGGTTCGTCCGGGCGGGTCGCGACAACCGGCGGCGCCGCAGAGGCGTGCACCTCATCCGCCCACCTCGACCGAGCCGACTTGGCGAGATCAGGCGGCGGCTGGAAATTGTCCTCTCTGGCGTCTTTCGTCCCAATCGCCGAGGACGTGGCGCTGCTCCTCGCCCCAGGGGATGACGCCGGTCTGGCTCCGGCAACGGCGGGTTGAGGCCGACCCGGCGGCGCCTCCGGCGCCGCGGCGGCGGCCAGCTTTCCCGCAGGCGCAGCGGCCGGGTTCGCCAGCGCCGAGGCCGGCTGGGGCCGAGGGGGTGGCGATGTTGGCGGCGGTGTTCGCAGCGGAACGGACGGTTGACCGGATCCGCCCGGCGCTGGCGACCCCGCTTGGAACGGCGGTCTGGGCGCGCTCGCCTGCGGAGCGGGAGACCCTGCCATCGGCGCGTTCTGCGGCGACCCGGGTGTAGCCGGGCGCTGGAAAGCTGCGGGTTGAGCGGGCGCGGTCGGCGCCGCGGGTTTCGGCGAAGGCGGCGGCGAAGCGCCCGCTCTGCCGCCAGGGGGCGAAGTCGGAGCCGTCGCCGGGGGCCGGGGAACTGAGGACTGAGCCGTCTGTTGCGATGGGAAGTTTTCCTCGATCTGGGCGATCGCGGCGTCGAGCGCGTTCGCTTCCCGCGCGATGTCGCTTTCCGGCAAAGGCGGACGCAGGCTCCTCAATTGCTCGATGAGGGCCTTGCGGGCGCGGACATAGATCGCCTCGCGCGTCGCCGGCGTACCGCCGCTCGGCAAATTGGCGACGGCGCGCGTGAGCAGCGAATGATAATCAGCCATGAAGCGTCCGCTCAACCGCTCTGCAGGAACCCGCGAACGGTCCCTTAATCCTGAAACGGATCATGCACAAGAATGGTATCGTCGCGCTCAGGACTCGTCGATAATAAGGCGACGGGGGCGCCGACCAGTTCCTCGATTCGGCGCACATATTTTATCGCCTGCGCCGGCAGGTCGGCCCACGACCGCGCTCCGCTCGTCGCTCCGTTCCAGCCTTCGATCGTTTCATAGATCGGTTCGATACGCGCCTGCGCGGATTGGGAAGCCGGCAGATATTCGATCTCCTCGCCGTTCAGGCGGTAACGCGTCGCCACCTTGATGGTCTCAAAGCCGTCGAGAATGTCAAGCTTGGTCAGCGCCAAGCCGTCGATGCCGGAGGTGCGGACCGCCTGGCGCGCGAGCACGGCGTCAAACCAGCCGCACCGGCGCGGTCGGCCGGTGTTGGTGCCGAATTCGCGGCCGCGCTGGCCGATGAGACGGCCGACATCGTCGTCGAGCTCGGTCGGGAACGGGCCGCCGCCGACGCGCGTCGTGTAGGCCTTGGCGATGCCGAGCACATAGCCGATCGCCCTCGGCCCCAGCCCCGAGCCGGTCGCTGCGTTGCCCGCGACGGTGTTTGAGGACGTCACGTAGGGATACGTTCCGTGATCGACGTCCAGGAGGGCGCCTTGCGCGCCCTCGAACAGAATGCGCTTGCCCGCGCGCCGCTCGCTGTCGAGAATTTCGAACGTCGGGGCCATGAACGGCAGAACCTTGGGCGCGACCGCGACCAATTCGGCGCGAATGGCGGCGGGATTCGGCGACGGCAACCCGAGGCCCCGGCACAGCGGATCGTGATGGGCGAGCAATCGGTCGATCTTGTCGTCGAGCGTGTCCGGATCGGCGAGGTCCATCAGCCGGATCGCCCGCCTCGCGACCTTGTCCTCGTAGGCCGGGCCGATGCCGCGCTTGGTGGTGCCGATCTTGGCCCCGCCGGCGTTGCCCGATTCGCGATGGGCGTCGAGTTCGCGGTGCAGAGACAGGATCAGCGGGACATTCTCGGCGACCTTCAGGTTCGCCGGCGTCACCTCGACCCCCTGGCCGCGCAATTTCTCGATTTCGTCGATGAGATGATACGGATCGAGGACGACCCCGTTGCCGATGATCGACAGCTTCCCGGGGCGTACGATGCCGGAGGGAAGCAGCGCCAGCTTGTAGGTCTTGCCGTCGATCACCAGCGTGTGGCCGGCGTTATGGCCGCCCTGAAACCGCACAACGACGTCAGCGCCGACCGACAGCCAATCGACGATCTTGCCTTTTCCCTCGTCGCCCCACTGGGCGCCGACAACGACTACATTGGCCATCGTCGATTGCTCTTCCGCCTTTTTTGGACAAGCGAAGCCCCGGCGCAGCAACTAGAAGCCGAACCGGAGCCTTAGCGGCGTTCGCCTAAACGATCGGCAGGCCTGAGTAAAGGCGCGCCGCCCGGCGCCGGGCGGTATCAGTGATCGCCCCGCGCGACAGCGAAAAACCCTCATTGAAGCCTTGGATTGGCCGCGAGCGTCGCTATATGCCGGGCGCGGGCGATCCGCCTGCAGGGAGAGCGACATGACCCCCGAAGAACGCCAGATGCTCGGTGGCCTTTTCCAGCGCGTCAACGCGGCGGCCGCGACGCAGCGCGACGCCGAGGCAGAATCCTTCATCAACGACGCGGTTCGAGCCGCGCCCCACGCGCCCTACGTGCTATCGCAAACCGTGCTTGTCCAGCAGCAGGCCTTGGAGGCCGCGGCGAATCGGATTTCACAACTTGAGGCGGCGGCGCAGCAGAGCGCCGAGCAGAGCCAGGAACACGGGAGTTTTCTCGGCAATCTCGGCAAGTCGATTTTCGGCGGAGCGCCTTCCGCTCCACCCCGGCCGGACCTTGACCCGCAGGCCTACCAGCGCGCGCCGGCGCCCCCGCCGCCGCGGGGATACGCGCCGACCCAGCCGCCGGGTTACGCTCCGGCCCAATCCCAGGGCTATCCCCCGCCTCCACAAGGCTATCCGCCGCAGCCCGGCCCATGGGGCCAGCCCCAGCCTTCGAGCGGCGGCGGCTTTCTGCAAAACGCAGCTTCGACCGCGACGGGTGTGGCCGGCGGCGTCGTCCTTGGCAATCTCTTGGGCGGCCTATTCGGCGGCCATGGCGGCGGCGGACTATTTGGCGGCGGCGGCGTTGGCGGAGCCGGCTTGGGCGGCGCGGGACTCTCCGGCAATCCGTCGGAAGTCACCGAGATCAACAACTTCTACGACCGCGCCCCCGGCGGCGGCAACGCCGACTTCCAGCAGCCGTTCGACCCCGGGGCGCCGGGCGTCCAGGACGCCAATTTCGACCAGCTCGACGATTCGACCTTCGACGGTTCGGATGGTTCGTCCTTCGACGACAGCGGCGGCGGCTCCGACGACGTCTGAAGCCGGTCGAGCGAAGGGGCGTCCGGAAGGATGCCCGCCGTTCCGGACGGGCTATGGGCCAGATGAGGGCCTAAGCGTCCGGCGCGGCCGACGCCTCGGCGGGGGCCCGGATCCCGCTCAGCGGATTGTCCGGGTCCCAGGCATAGCGCAGCGTCTCGAACCGCATCGCGCGGGAATCGATCATCAAGAGCCGCCCGACCAAGCCCTCGTCGCCGTCGCCGAAGCCGCCGACAATCGCGCGGATCGCCTCGAGCGCCATCAGCGAGCCGAGCACGCCGCCGAGCGCCCCGAGCACGCCGGCCTCGGCGCAGGTCGGGATGGTTCCCGGCTCCGGCGGATCGGGAAAGAGGCAGCGATAGGTCGGGTTCGGCCTGCCGTCCGCGCCCTTCTCGTAGGGCTTGAGCGTCGTCAGCGTACCGTCGAACTCGCCGAGCGCGGCCGAGACGAGCGGGCGACGCTCATGGAAGCAGGCGTCGGACAAGGCGTAGCGGGTGGCGAAATTATCCGATCCGTCGAGCACGACATCGAAACGGCTGACCATCGGCCGGGCGTTGGCCGCGTCCAGCCTCACGGCCAGCGGCTCGACCGCAACATGCGGATTGATGCGCTGAATCGCCGCCGCCGCGCTCTCCGTCTTCGGCCGCCCGATATCGCCGGTTCCATGGATGATCTGGCGGTGCAGATTGGAAAGCGCGACCTCGTCGTCGTCGACGATTCCGAGCGTCCCGACCCCGGCCCCAGCCAGATATTGCAGAGCCGGCGAGCCCAGGCCGCCTGCGCCGACGACGAGCGCGCGCGCGGCCTTGAGCTTGTTCTGCCCCGGGCCGCCCACGCCCCGCAGGACGATCTGGCGCGCGTAACGCTCGACTTCTTCGCTCGAGAGGGTCATGGCCAGGAGAGTTTACACGGCCCGCGCTCAGGCGCGATAGTGCGGCGGGAAACCGGGAAGGATCAATGGCTATGAGCGAGTCCGACGCCATCGTCATCGTCGGCGCGGCGCGCACGCCGATGGGCGGCTTTCTCGGCGATCTGAAGGAGGTCAGCGCCCCCGCGCTCGGCGCGCGCGCAATCGCGGCTGCGGTCGAGCGGGCGGGGATCGCGGCGACAAGCGTCGACGAGATCCTGATGGGCTGCGTATTGCCGGCGGGCCAGGGCCAGGCGCCGGCGCGCCAGGCGGCTATCGGGGCCGGATTGCCGGTCGCGGCTGGCGCGACAACGGTCAACAAGATGTGCGGCTCGGGCATGAAGGCGGCGATGGTCGCCCACGACCTCCTGCGCGCCGGCTCCGCCGATCTGGTCGTCGCCGGCGGCATGGAGAGCATGAGCAATGCGCCCTATCTGCTCGACCGCGCCCGCACCGGCTACCGCATGGGCCACGGCCGTACTATTGATCACATGTTCCTGGACGGCCTCGAGGACGCCTACGACAAGGGCCGCCTGATGGGGACGTTCGCCGAAGATTGCGCGGAAAGCTATCAGTTCACCCGCCAGGCGCAGGACGCCTACGCGCTCGCCTCGCTCGAACGCGCCAACCGCGCGATTCATGACGGCGATTTCGCCTGGGAGATCACCCCCGTCAGCGTGAAGGCGGGCAAGTCTGAGACGCTCGTTAAGACCGACGAGCAGCCGCCCAAGGCGCGCCCGGAAAAAATTCCGACGCTGAAGCCTGCCTTCCGCGACGGCGGCACGGTGACGGCGGCCAACTCGAGCTCGATCTCCGACGGCGCGGCGGCTCTCGTCATGATGCGCGCAAGCGCGGCCGAGAACCGCGGCGCTCAGCCGCTCGCCCGCGTGGTCGCGCATGCGACATACGCCGCGGAGCCGAGCAAATTTCCGATCGCGCCGATCGGCGCCCTCAAGAAGCTGTTCGACAAGACCGGCTGGAGCAAGGATTCGGTCGATCTCTACGAGATCAACGAAGCCTTCGCCGTCGTCGCGATGGCGGCGATGCGCGACCTCGGCCTGCCGCACGACAAGGTCAACGTCAACGGCGGCGCCTGCGCGCTCGGCCATCCGATCGGCGCCTCGGGCGCGCGCATTCTGGTGACGCTGATCGCCGCTTTGCGGGCGCGGGGCGGAAAGCGCGGGGTCGCGTCGCTGTGCATCGGCGGCGGCGAGGCGACCGCAATGGCGATCGAAGCCGCCTAGCAGCAAGGGCGTAGGTCACGCGACGAATTGCGCGCTCGGCGTCGACCGTGAGATTGCGCGTTCGTCTTCGGTCATGTCAGCGGGCACGTCGGCGAATAGCGGCGTACTGAGATAGCGCTCGCCGGTATCGGGAAGCATGCAGAGAATGTTTGCGCCTTTCGGCGCCTCGCTCGCGATCTTCAGCGCGCCGGCAAAGGTTCCGCCGGAAGTTATGCCGACAAAAATGCCTTCTTTGGCCGCCAGCTCCTTGCTGCAGCGAATAGCCTCAGCGCCCGAGATCGGGAGGATACGGTCGATGAGTTTCAGATGCACAGCGTCGCCGGTCAGCTTCGGAATGAAATCGGGCGTCCAGCCCTGCATCGGGTGAGGCTTGAAACTTGGATGCGGCGCAGCCGGGGCGCCGTCCGGCAGTCGCTTCTGCTCGATCCCGGATTCGAGCAATGGCGCGTCCGCTGGCTCGCAGACAATGATCTTCGTCTCCGGGCGCTCGTTTCTCAGCACCCGGCCGACTCCCTTCAGCGTGCCGCCGGTGCCGTAGCCGGTAACCCAAAAGTCGAGCCGGTCGCCGGCGAAGTCATCGACGATTTCGCGTGCGGTGGTGCGGGAGTGAAAGTCCGGATTGGCTTCGTTCTCGAACTGCCGGGTCATGAACCAGCCGTGGGTTTCGGCCAGCTCGATCGTCTTCTTGATCATCCCGACCGCGCGCTCGGCGGCCGGCGTCAGGACAACTTTCGCCCCGAGAAAGCGCATCAGTCGCCGCCGTTCGACGCTGAAGGTCTCCGCCATCGTTAGCACGAGCGGATAACCCTTCGCGGCGCAGACCATGGCGAGTCCGATGCCGGTATTGCCGCTGGTCGCCTCGACGACCGTCTGGCCGGGCTTGAGTTCGCCGGATCGCTCCGCCGCCTCTATCACGCCCAGCGCCAGGCGGTCCTTGACCGAGCCCAGCGGATTGAACGCCTCGATCTTCACGTAGAGATTCACACCGTCAGGAGCGAGGCGATTGATCCGCACGACCGGTGTATGTCCGACCGTCTCGAGAATGCTTTGAAATCGCGCCATGCGAACCCTCCCGTCCTTTGCCTCAATACCCGAATATCGTCGCGACCCGGTCGGCGTGAAAAGCGACGTCCAAACAGCGCCGAATCGACCCAGGCGGCCTTCGGACGGGCAGTTGGCTTCGAGCCAAGCGCCGAGCTCAGCGCAATCGATCGCCATGGGTCTCCGCCTCGCGCGGCGGGACCCGCCAAAAGCGCGAGGGCGTGCAATGTCGACCGTCGGCCGGGCTTTGTCGAGTGGCGCGCAAATGAGCTTGTCGTTGCTCCCGATTTCAGCGATGGTTTGGCCATCGCCGGCTAACATGTCAGTCCGGCGCAAGGGAGGTAACAACCATGCGCATCACCCGCCGAATTGCGATCGCAAGTTTCATGGCGATCGCGCTCGCCGCGCCGGCCTTCGCCGACGACAAGCCGACCATTCTGGTCTCCGTGCCCGGACTCACCTTTCCGTTCTTCGTTCACATGATGAACGCGTTCAAGGCGGAAGCGGCCAAGCAGGGCCTCGACACGATCGAGAGCGACGGCCAGGTCTCCTCGCCCAAGCAGACCGCCGACATTGAGGCGGCGCTCGCCAAGGGCGTCAAGGGGATTGTGCTGAGCCCGAATGAAGTCGACGCCATGGCGCCGGCGCTCCAAGAAGCGGTCGACGCCAAGGTTCCGGTGGTGACGGTCGATCGCCGGGTGCCTTCGGTCACCGGCATTCTCGGCCATATCGGCGCCGACAACGTCAAGGGCGGCGAGGCTCAGGGCAATCTGATCGTCAAGATGTTCCCCAATGGAGCGACGATCGTCAATCTGCAGGGCCAGTCCGGCGCAAGCCCCGCGATCGATCGCAACAAGGGCCTGCACAATGTGCTCGACAAGGCCGGCCCCAATTACAAGATCGTGTTCGAGCAGACGGCCGGGTTCGACCGCGCCAAGGGCCTTTCGGTCACCGAAGCGGCGCTCGCCGGGATGAGCGCGCCGCCGCAGGTCATCGTCGCCGCCAACGACGACATGGCGCTCGGCGCGCTCGAGGCGGTCAAGGCGCGCAACCTCAAGGGCATCGTCATCATCGGCTTCGATGCGCTGCCGGAGACGCTGGGCAAGATCCGCGACGGCGAGATCACCGCGACGATCGAGCAGTTCCCAGGCAAGCAGAGCGCGATGGGCGTCGACATGGTGGCCGAGTTCATCAAGAGCGGCAAGAAGCCGGATCAGCAAATCACCTTGCTGACGCCCGCCGTGATCACCAAAGAGAACCTCAACGAGGCCGAGCGCCTCAGCGAGGCCAAGTAAGGCTCTGCGAAGCGTAACGGGCGCGCCGTCCGCGGCGCGCCTCTCTCCCTTGCCCTTCCCGCCAGAGAGTCGTCCCGAATGACCATCGCGCCGACGCCGTCCCTCGCTGGGCGGCCAGAGCGTCCGGTCCTCAAGATGACCGGGGTCAGCAAACGCTTCCCCGGCGTGCTCGCGCTCGAGGACGTCCATCTCGAAGTCGGCCAAGCCGAAATCCATGCGCTTTTGGGCGAGAACGGCGCCGGCAAGTCGACGCTGCTCAAGGTTCTGTCTGGCGCGCACAACGCCGATTCGGGCGAGATCGAGCTCTATGGCGAGCCGGTCGCCTTCGCCTCGCCCCACGACGCCCAGCGCGCCGGCATCGTCACCATCTATCAGGAATTCACCCTCGCCCCCGACATGACGATCGCCGAAAACGTGTTCATCGGCCGCGAACCGGGCTCGAGGCTGTTCATCAGCTGGCGGCGCCTCGCCGAGATGACCCGCGCGATCACCGACAAGATCGGGCTCAAGCGCGACCCGATGACGCCGGTGCGCGATCTCTCGGTCGCCGAGCAGCAATTGGTCGAGATCGCGCGGGCGCTCTCGATGCGTTCGCGGCTCATCGTCATGGACGAGCCGACCTCGGCGCTGAGCGAAGCCGAAGTCGCCAATCTCGCGCGCATCGTGACCACGCTCAAAGCTGAGGGCCTGTCGATCATTTTCGTCACCCACCGGCTCGAGGAGGTGTTCCGGCTCTGCGACCGGTTCACGGTGCTGCGCGACGGCCGCTATGTCGGCGCCGGGCAGGTCGCCGACGTTACGGTCGATGCGATCATCCGGATGATGGTCGGACGCGAGGTCGGCGCGCTTTACGCCGAGCGCCCGATCCCCGAGCGCGGGCCGGTCGCGCTCGAGGTCGAGGGTCTCACGCGACGCCGCAACGCTCGCGATCCCCATGCGATCGAGCTCGTCGACGTCTCGCTCAAGGCGCACAAGGGCGAGATCCTCGGCCTTGCCGGGCTGGTCGGGGCCGGGCGGACCGAGACCGCGCGAGCGATCTTCGGCGCCGACGGGTTCGACTCGGGCGAAATCCGGATCGACGGCCGGAAGGTCAATTTCTCCGGGCCCCATGACGCGATGCTGGCCGGAGTAGGCCTGGTGCCGGAGGACCGCAAGAAGCAGGCCTTGTTCCTGCGCCTCGCCATCCGCACCAACATCACCATCGCCGCGCACGACCAGATCAGCCGCGCCGGCTGGTTCATCGACGAGGGTCGCGAGGACAAGCTGGTCGAAGAGTTCCGCCGCCTGCTCTCGATTCGCATGGCGAGCCCCGATCAGCTCGCGGGCCTCCTGTCCGGCGGCAATCAGCAGAAGGTCGTGCTGGCGCGCTGGCTGGCGCTCAGGCCGAAGATCCTGATCGTCGACGAGCCGACGCGGGGCATCGACGTCGGCTCGAAGGTCGAAGTGCACAATCTCTTGATCGAGATGGCCAAGTCCGGCATCGCCGTCATCGTCATCTCGTCCGAATTGCCGGAGATTCTCGCGGTCTCGGACCGCATCGTCACCATGCGCGAGGGCCGGGTGACCGGCGAGATCGCCCGCAACGATGCGACCCAGGAAATCCTGATGTCGATGATGACCTTCCATGAAGGCGCGGTCGACCCACGCGCCGAAGACTTGACGAGGCGCCCATGACCGACACGAGAATCGCCGAACCGAGCCGGTCTCAGGGCGTCGACGTATTCGGTTTCGTCGCCCGATTCGCGCCGACGCTGTTCCTCATTGCGCTGATGGCGCTGTTCGCCATCATCGAGCCGAGGTTCCTGTCGTCGATCAATCTCTTCAACGTGATGCGGCAGGTGTCGATCACCGGACTGCTCGCGATCGGCATGACCTTCGTGATCCTGACCGCCGGCATCGATCTTTCGGTCGGCTCGCTGCTCGCTTTCGCTGGCCTCGTGGCCGCGGCGGTGGAGAAGGGCGGGCTCGAGAACCGCTTCACCGTCGGCGAGGGCGGCGTCGGCTACGGCTGGGGCGCCGCCGCCCTGGCGGCGATCGCGGTCGGGATCGCCGGCGGCTATCTCCAGGGGCTCGCGATCACCAGACTCAAGGTTCCGCCGTTCGTGGTGACGCTTGGCGGCATGTCGGCCTTTCGCGGCGCGGCGCTCCTGTTCGCCGCCGGCGGNNTCGTTCACCTGGTGGGGCCAGGGCAAGATCGGCCCCGTCCCGATCCCGGTCATCATCTTTCTCGCCGCGGCGGCGCTCGCGCATATCGCGCTGCGCTATACCCGCTACGGCCGCCAGGTCTATGCCGTCGGCGGCAATCCCGAGGCGGCGCGGCTCTCCGGCCTCAACGTCAACCGGGTCATCGCCAGCGTCTATGTCATCATGGGCTTCTTCGCCGGGCTCGGGGCATTCGTATTGGCAGCGCGGCTCAATTCCGCCGAGGCGGTCGCCGGCACCGGCTATGAGCTCACCGTCATCGCCTCGGTGGTGATCGGCGGCACGAGCCTGTTCGGCGGCTCGGGAACCATCTTCGGCACCGTCATCGGCTCGATCCTGATCGGCGTCCTGCTCAACGGCCTCGTGCTGATGAACGTCTCCTCCTACATCCAGCAGATCGTCATCGGAGTCATTATCGTGCTCGCGGTCGCCTTCGACACTTTCGCCAAGTCGCGCCGACGCAAGGTGTGAGCAAGGGACGGTTGCGCGTCGCTCATTTCGCCGACAGCGAGTCGCCGCCGTCATCGGACGGCGGCTCCTCCGTTCTCATCAACGGGCGCGGGTCGATCCACTCGCTGCCGCGCCGCAGCTCGAAGCTCAGCTCGGCCATCCCACCTTCCGGCGCGCGCATCGCGGCGATCGCCTGGCCGGTCTGAACGGAATCGTACCTCTTCACGCGAAGGTCGCCGATATCGCCGTAGGTCGCGGAGGCGAACCCGCCTTCGTGACGGACTAGCACGAGATTGCCGTAACCCTTCAACCCCCCGGCGAACATGACTAGCCCCGATTGCGCGGCCCGTACCTCGGCGCCAATGGGGGCCGCGATGGTGATCCTCCCCTTGTCCTCGGTCCAGCACTCAAAGACGATCCTCCCGCGCACGGGCCAATCGAATTTCAGCTCGGCCTGCGGCGGCGCAGCCTGCCGCGGAGCGGGCTCGGCCTCCGCGACTTCAGTCTGGGGACAAGCGGCGGCGGGCGCGCAGACGAGTGGCGCCAACACCATCAAGGCGAGTGCGCCGAGTCCGTGAAGCATCTTGCAATCCATCGATCGGCTCATTGCCTGAAAACCTTGCCGCTCCGCGCCAGGAGGCGAGCGCGCATGACGCGCGCGACCATGTGAGCGTCCCGCCGGCCGTTGTCACCCCAATTCCCCCCGCCCCGGCGCGAGCGCGACCGCCTTGACCTGGGCGTAGACGCTCGTGCCCTCGGCAAGGCGGAGTTGTTCCCACGACTTTCGCGTCAGGCGCGAGAGCAGGCGCGCGCCGGAGCCGTCCGCGCCCAGCGCCAGCACGGCGATGATCTCGTCCGCTTCGACCGGCGTCGCCGAGACGATGCGCGCCGGCAGGACGTTGAGAATCGAGCTCAAGCCCGGGGGCTCGCGCGCCAGGCTCACGTCGCCGGCGATGACGCGAACGCGGCGATGTTCGCCGGTCGAAGCCTTTGGCGCCGGCACGATGAGCGAACCGCCGCCCACGCTCAAAGTCAGGAGGCCATAGCCGCTGTCGTGCTTTTCGATGACTCCGTCGAGCGTGACCGCGGCGTCGCGCGCGATCGCCAGCGGCAAGGCCGGGTCGCTCTGCAATTCATCGAGCGGTCCGGCGCCGATCACCCGGCCCTTGTCCATAAGCACGATCTGGTCGGCAAGGCGCTCGACTTCGGCGATCGCGTGGGTGATGTAGACGATCGGCAGCGACAGCCGATCGCGCAGCCGCTCGAGGAACGGCAGGATCTCGCCCTTGGTCGCGCGGTCGAGCGCCGACAGCGGCTCGTCCATCAGGAGGAGCTTGGGTTGCGATAGCAGCGCTCGGCCGATCGCGACCCGTTGGCGCTCGCCGCCGGAAAGCTTGCCCGGAGCGCGGTCGAGCAGCGCCGTGATGCTGAGCAGCTCGACCACTTCGTCGAAGGCGATGCGCCCGCGCCCAGCGTCGCCCTCGCTGTGCGGCGCGCCGAACATGAGGTTGCGGCGGACCGAGAGATGCGCAAACAGGCTCGCCTCCTGGAACACATAGCCGAGCGGACGTTTGTGGGTCGGCAGAAACGCCCCGTCCCGGTCCTGCCACACGTCGCCGCCGACGACGCACAGGCCGTCAGGAAGTCGCAGGAGTCCGGCGATGCAGCGCAGGACCGTGGTCTTGCCACAGCCTGACGGGCCGAACAGGGCGGTGACGCCTTTGGCCGGCGCGGTGAAGCCGGCGTCGAGCGAAAACTTTCCGAGCGTGCCCTTGAACGCGGCGCGGATCGTCTCGCCGTCGGTCATGCGCGGGCGCGCGCGAAGCGCTTCTCCAGAAGAATCATCGACAGGATGACGGCGAACGCGAACACCACCATGCCGCCGGCGAGCATGTTGGCGTCGCGCCAGCGCATCGTCTCGACGAAGTCGAAGATCGCGGTCGACATGACCCTGGTGCGGCCCGGGATGTTGCCGCCGATCATCAGGACAACGCCGAACTCGCCGACCGTGTGGGCGAAGCCGAGCACCGCGCCGGTGAGCAGGCCGGGACTGGCGAGCGGCAGCGCCACGGTCCAGAAGGCGCGGCGGGGCGAAGCGCGCAGCGTCGCCGCGACTTCGAGCGGCCGGTCGCCGATCGCCGCGAAGGCGTTGCGGATCGGCTGCACCACGAACGGCATCGAGGAGACGATCGAGCCGATGACGAGGCCGGTGAAGGTGAAGGCGAGCGTGCGCGCGCCCCACAGGGACGCAATCGCGCCGCCCGGTCCATCGGGCCCGAGCAGGATCAGGAGGTAGAAGCCGAGCACCGTCGGCGGCAGGACTATCGGCAGCGAGACGATCGCCGCGACTCCCTCCTTCCATGCCGCCCGCGAGCGGGCGAGCCACCAGGCGAGCGGCGTCGCGACGACGAGGAGCGAGAGCGTCGTGATAGCCGCGAGCTCGATTGTGAGTTGGATCGGGACCCAGATGTCGGACGGAAGGCCCAGCAAGTTGTGGTCAGTTCAGCGCGTAGCCGAACCGCTCGATGATCGCGCGCGCCTCCGGACCCTTGAGGAATTCGAGGAACGCCTTGGACGCCTCGCTGTCCGCGCCTGTCTTCAGGAGCACCGCGTCCTGCCGGATCGGCGAATAGAGGGTCTGCGGAACCTCCCAGCGCGTCCCCGCCGTGACGCCGTACAGTTGCGACAGCGCGACAAAGCCGACTTCGGCGTTTCTTGTGTCAACGAACTGGAACGCCTGCGCGATGCTGTTGCCCTGCACGATCTTCGGCTGCAAGGCGTCGTAGAGGCCGAGCGCCTTCATCGCTTCGACCGCGGCGGTTCCATAGGGCGCCGCGACCGGATTGGCGATCGAGAGTTTCTGGAATTGGCCGGCCTTCAGCGCCGCTTCGCCGTCCGTCACGTCGATCACCCGGCTCCACAGCACCAGCTTTCCGATCGCATAAGTGAACAGGCTGTCGGCAAGCGCGAACCCACCGTTGACCGCCGCCTTCGGGCGCTCGGAATCGGCCGACAGGAACACTTCGAACGGCGCGCCATGGGTGATCTGGGTGAAGAACGCCCCCGACGCGCCGAAACTCAGCACCGCCTCGTGGCCCGTCTTCTGGTTGAAGAGCGCCGCGATCTCTTTTGCCGGCTCGGTGAAGTTGGCGGCGACCGCGATATGGGTTTGGGCCGCCTC
The DNA here is from genome assembly GCA_003164825.1 of Hyphomicrobiales bacterium. Classification (GTDB taxonomy): domain Bacteria; phylum Pseudomonadota; class Alphaproteobacteria; order Rhizobiales; family Beijerinckiaceae; genus Roseiarcus. The sequence continues at coordinate 4,565 of PLUH01000118.1, read as the reverse complement.
GGCGGAGGAGGCGAGAAAGGCGCCAAGCGCCGCGACGAGCGCAGTCAGCCTCAAGCTTGATCTCCTTGCTTTCTCGAACCGGGCGAAGGCGGCCTTACTGGCAGGGCTCCACGAGTCGAAGCGTCGTCGAGAGGACTCGCCAGCCGTTATATGCCGTGATACATACCGCGCGATCGTTGAGCCGGCAAAGCGCAAAGTGACGGAACGCATGAAAATCAGCGCGCGCAACAAGCTTCATGGAACGATCCTTGACGTCACCAAGGGGGCGACCACGGCCCATGTCCGCATCGACGTCGGCGGAGGCGCGGTGGTGACGGCGTCGATCACCAATGAGGCGGTCGACGAGCTGAAGCTGGCGAAAGGCCAGAAGGCCTACGCGGTCATCAAGGCGACCGATGTGATGGTCGGCCTCGATTGACGCGAGAACGCGTGTCCGCCCCAGCGAAGAGAACGATGAAGAGATCGGCTCCTTTCGCGCTCACTTTCGCGATTTGGGCGGCAAGCTTGTCCGCAGCCTTCGCGACTGAGGCATCGGCGCCGGAGATCCATGCCATCCATCGCCATCACCGCGTCCATTATCGCCTCCCGGCGGTGCGCGACACCGGCGCCGCACGGACGGCCGCCCAATCCGCGCCCGCGCCGGTCGTCGCGAGACCTCAAGAACCTCCGGCCGTTCAGAACAACAGTGACGGGTTGAGCCGCGACCCAGAAGACTGCAACATGGGCTGCATCGACAACACTCAATAGCAGCGCCGCGAGCCGCCAGCGATCCGCTCAGAACCGGACGCGGATGCCGGCGCCGGGGTCGATGTTCTGCGACTTGAAGTGGNNCCGGACGATAGGTGACGAGGGCGGAAAGGGCGGACCGGCTGCCGGCGCATTTGTTGCTGCTGATGCCGGTACTGTAGCCAGTGCATACGGAGCCTGACGGCAAAAAGTCGTTCTGCGCCTGATAGTAAAAGCCCGTCGAAACGCTGAGGTTGCTCCAGATATCGTATTTGCCGCCAACCCAGAAGGCGTTGAGGATCCGGTTGACATTGAAGTTGGTGGCGTTGACCGCGCCTGGGGGAACGAAGATGCCGAGCGCGATGGTCTCAAATCCGTTGGCGAAAGCGTCCGACGGGTTCGCTTGCCTGGACGACGTATAGCCGGCGTAGACCTCAAACGGGTCCCACTTGTATCTGGCCGCGGCAAGAACGCCAGTGTTGTTCGACAGCGTCCCTCTCAGGATCGAGTTGGGATCGTATCCCGCCGGAAGGCCGCTGCCCGCATATGTCGCCAATCCGACCGCGTCCTTGGCGTAGCTCACCACGCCGTCGATCGAAAACCCGCCGAAGGTCGCGCCGATCTGCACCTGATATTCGCCCATCGAGCCGTTGCCGAGCGCATAGCCGTCGCCGACCTGCGCCAGCCCCGCCACCCGAAAATTCTGATATTGCAGGCGGTAAATGAAACCGGTGTTGACGCGCGCCAGCTGGGTGTTGCCGAAGCCGGCGAACGCGGCGGAAAAGCCGAGCAGCGAGAAGGCGTTCGACCGCACCGGATCATAGGCCGAGATGACATCGGTGGTCAGCGCGTTGACGCGGCCGAAGGTCAGCGTGCCGTAGGTCCTGTTGCTGACGCCGACGAAGCCCTGCGAATTGTCCCATTGTCCGGCGCGGCTCGAATCGCCGTAGGCGGTCTGGTTGGCGAGCGTGTTGAGGTTGTTGTCGGCAAGCGAGCGCGGGCCGTTGATCAGCATCCCCGACAATGGGCTGAAACCGAACTCGGCCGCGCCGATCAGGAGCCAGTCGCCATAGATCTGCTCCTCCATCTTGAGGCCGACGACCGAAGTGCTGAGAGCGCTCGGAAAGAGGGACCACCGGGCGCCATCGCTGGCGCGTCGGACGCCGTAGTAAATGCCGTTGGTGAAGCTATTGCCGAACGGAATGCCGGCGGTATTGTAGCCGGCGCCCATGTCGATTGTGCCGTAAAGCGTGAAGCCGGCGTAGGTCAGCGGGCAGTCGGCAGGCGACGTGTTGAGAACGTCCCACAAGCTACCCCAGCAATTGGCCGGCGTCTTCGCCTGACTGGGCGCATTGGGCGCCTGCAGATCCGCGGCGCGGGCGAGTCCGGCGATGGCCGCCGCCAGCAAGGCAATTCCAAGTCTTTTCATCGCCGCCCCAGGCGCGTCGCGAGAACGCGCCCGACAACGCGCCCGCCGGCTCGCTGGGACGAGTCGCTGTCGTTCGATATAGCCTTCCATACCGCACGCTCGATGTCCATTTGCGCCGGGCTCGAAGGGCGCATGGACGTTGCGAAGATCGCCGCACTGACTCTTTAGTCCGTCCTCGCGTGCCTGGCCTCTATTCACACGGGATGGTGATTCTGCCGTTCTCGAGAACCCCTTTCGCTTCGCGGCTCGCTTCGCTATGTTTCTTAAGATATGATGACGTCGCTGCCGCGTCCCTCGACGCGCTTTGACAAAATTCGGGAGGTTCCCCCATGACGATCGCCATCCGCAAACCGTCGCTCGGCTCCGCCGCCACTGCGTTTCTCGCCAAGCCTCACAAACTCCTGATCGACGGCAAATGGGTCGATGCGAAGAGCGGCGAAACCTTCCCGGTCGAGGATCCGGCGACCGAAGAGGTCATCGCCCATGTTCCGGCCGGCGACAAAGCCGATATCGACGCGGCGGTCGCCGCCGCTCGCCGGGCTTTCGAGACCGGTCCGTGGTCGCGCATCCTGCCCGGCGATCGCTCGCGCCTGGTTTGGCGGCTCGGCGACCTCCTCGAACAGCACGCCGACGAGTTTGCTGAACTGGAGGCGCTCGACAACGGCAAGCCGGTGGTGAACGCGCGCCGCGACGACGTTCAAGGCTCGATCAACATGTTCCGCTACATGGCCGGCTGGTCGACGCGCCTCACTGGCGAAACGATTCCGGTGTCGAGCCCCGGCAATTGGCACGTCTATACGTTGCGCGAGCCGGTTGGCGTCGTCGGCCAGATCATCCCCTGGAATTTCCCGCTGATGATGGCGGCATGGAAGCTCGCGCCGGCGCTCGCCGCCGGCTGCACGATTGTGCTCAAGCCGGCCGAGCAGACCCCGCTTACGGCCCTGCGTTTCGGCGAGCTGATTCAGGAAGCGGGATTCCCCGACGGCGTCGTCAACATCATCACCGGCTATGGTGAGACAGCGGGCGCGGCGCTCGCCAACCATCCGGACGTAGACAAGGTTGCTTTCACCGGCTCGACGGAAGTCGGCAAGCTGATTGTCAAGGCTGCGGCGGGCAACCTCAAGCGTGTGTCGCTCGAGCTCGGCGGCAAGTCGCCGGCGATTGTCTTCCCCGACGCCGACATCGACCGCGCCATTTCCGGAACCGCGTCGGCGATATTTTATAATCAGGGCCAATGCTGCACCGCCGGCTCGCGTCTCTTCGCTCACAAATCAGTCTATGATCGCGTTGTCGAAGGCGTCAGCGCCGAAGCCGGCAAGATCAAGATCGGCCACGGACTCGATCCGAACGTGAACCTCGGCCCCCTGGTTTCCAAGGAGCAGCATAACCGCGTGAGGGGCTTCCTCGAATCCGGCCGCAAAGAAGGAGCGGAAGTCGTCACCGGCGGCAATGTTCCCGGCAATCAGGGCTATTTCGTCGAGCCGACCGTTCTCGCCAACACCAACCGCGACATGCGCGTCGTCCGTGAGGAGATATTCGGACCCGTCGTCTGCGTGCAGTCGTTCGACGACGACGATCTCGAAGCGGTGGCGAAATTCGCCAATGATACCGAATACGGCCTTCAGGCGAGCGTGTGGACGCGCAATCTGAAGGTCGCCCACATGATGGCGCGCAAGATCAGGGCAGGAACGATCTGCATCAACAATCACAACTACGGCGACCCGGCGTGGCCTTTCGGCGGCTACAAGCAATCCGGCTGGGGACGCGAGATGGGCAAGGAGGTCATGGAACACTATACCGAGACCAAGGCGATCGCCGCCCTGCTCTGAACGGCCCCGCACGCAGCCTCGAATCGAAAAAAGGGCGGCCTCCTGGGCCGCCCTTGCTCTGGCGCCGATTGCCCGCGGAGCGAACGGCTCAACCGCCCGGCGGGCGCGTCGCGAGGTGACGCTCGCCCCAATCGCGAATGACCGCGATGATCGGGATGAAGCCCTTCCCTGCCTCGGTCAGACGGTATTCGACCTTGGGCGGAACGAGGCCGTAATCCTTGCGCGCGATCATTCCGGCTTCGGCTAGAGCCTTCAGCTCGCGGCTCAGCACGCGTGGCGCGATTTCCCGGGTTCCCGTCGCGCCGCTGAGCAGGCCGGCTCTGATTTCACTGTAGCGCCGGGGTCCATCCTTGAGGTCCCACAAGATGCGGATTTTGTATTTGCCGCTGATCATGGCCTGAAACGCCATCACCGGGCAGCCGTGCGGCCGGATCAATTCCGTTGTCGTCGCCGCATCGACCCGTTGAATGCTCATCAAAGATTCCTGCGCTCCGCGCGATGATTTGACGCTATCATTTTTGTCCATACTTGCGGCAACGCCAGCGCCAGCGCAAGTTTGGCGCCGCGGCCGGGCGAACGAC
>PLUH01000269.1:4389-4541 GCA_003164825.1 Hyphomicrobiales bacterium | reverse complement strand
ACGCGAGATCCGCCAATCGCGAGTCAGCCATCTAAGACGAGACTCGTTTCGGTCTCAGCCTAGAGCTCGATCGTCCTGATCGGAGTAGGAAGGCAGGCCAGTCGCGCTCGAAGAACGGATGGTCTTCCCGGCATCGGAGCCATGCGGCCCGA
>PLUH01000269.1:0-4326 GCA_003164825.1 Hyphomicrobiales bacterium | reverse complement strand
CAGCAGCGCCGCCATGGTCCAGTTGAATGGTCGGGTGACGCGCGGATCGGTGAGCAGGCGGCTGAGCGAGGCGCCGAACAGCGTCCAGGCGCCGCTGCAGGGGACTGTAATCAAGCCACTGAGCGCGGCGATGAAGAGAACGCTGCTCGTATAATCGTCGAGGACGCCGCCGTAAGTCGCGAGCGCGCTCAACACCATTATCCAGGCCTTCGGATTGACCCATTGAAAGCCGGCGGCGGCGAAGAAGCCGATCGGCCGCCCGCCGGACGCAACTTTGCCGATCGGCTTGGCGAGCGCGATCTTGAGCGCCAGCCAGACCATGTAGAGCGCGCCGGCGACGCGCATGACGGGCAGGATTTGCGGAAAGCGCTCGAAGAGGACGTCGAGCCCAAGCCCGACGACGGCGATCATCAGCGCGAAGCCGAGGACCACGCCGGCGAGATGGGGCAGGGTGCGGCCGAATCCATATTTCACCCCGGACGTCATCAACATCAGGTTGTTCGGTCCGGGCGTGATCGAGGCGACGAACGCAAAGGCGGCGAGCGCCCAGAGGATTTCGGGATGGATGGTCAGCGCCTAGCTCCGCAGGATCGTTTTCGCGCGCTCAGAGCGCGGTCACGTCCTCGTCGCCGGGGTCGTCCTTGGGCGACGGGCGGGCGCCGCCTCGCCGCGCCCTGCGGCCCGCATCGAAGGCAGCCTGGGCGAGCGCGGCGAACGGGCTCGCCAGCGCGCTCAAGCGATCGACGCCCGCGGCCGCCCGCTCGCCCCGGGTCAGGACACGGTCCAGTTCCGCCATGGTCTTGGACAGGGCGGGTTCGTCGTCGTCGAGCCAAACCTGGATCATGCGCGCCCAGGCGAGCGCCAAGCCCTGGAGTTTGATGACCCCGGCCGAGCCCTCGGCTTCGATGCCGGCCGCCTCGAGCATGAAGCGCATCGAGGACATCACCACCTGATTCATCGCCAACGCCGCGGCGGGCTCGCGCCTGAGCCACGCGGCCGCCTCGCGGACGCCCTCGCGATAGGGCGCCATCGCTTCCNNGACCGGCGGCTGGCTGCTCGTCGGCGAGATCGCCGCCCTGTTCCGCCAGGACCGCGCGGTCGATGCGGCGCGTGAATCCGGCGAGCACCGCCCCCTTCGAGGCGAAGGCGTCGCGGAAATCGGCGAGCGATACGCCCGCCGTCTTGCAGATGTCGCGCAGCGAGATGTCCTCGAAGCGCCGCTCCGCCGCGAGCTCCATCAGCGCGTCGACGATCTTGCNNGCCGCCCGCCGCCAAGGAACCCGGCTATCCCGCCATCTCGGCCGCCCGGGCGCGGGCCGCGGCCGTCGCCCGGATCATCAGATCCTCGAGGCCGCCCGGGCCCTCGAGCACGGCGAGCGCCGCGGCGGTGGTGCCACCCGGCGAAGTGACGTTGCGGCGCAGCGTCGCCGGCGAGGTTAAGCTGTCGCGGCGCATCAGCTCGGCCGCGCCCTCGACCGTGCCGCGCGCGAGGCCCATCGAAAGCTCCGGCTCGAGGCCCAGTCGCTCGGCCGCCGCCGCGAGCGCCTCCGTCAGGGCGAATATATAGGCCGGGCCGGAGCCCGAGATCGCCGTCACCGCGTCGGTCGCGCTCTCGTCGTCAAGCCAGTAGAACGCTCCGACGGCGCCGAGCAGGCGCTCGCACCACCGGCGCTGCTCGCCGGTCACATTCGCGTTGGCGAAGGCGCCGGTGACGCCTCTGCCGATCGCCGCCGGAAGGTTGGGCATCGCCCGCACGACGGCCCGCGCCTGCGGCAGCCGCGCCGTGAGGTCGGCGATGGTCTTGCCGGCCAGAATCGAAAGCACGAGCGTATGCGCGGACGCGATGGCGGCGATCCCGGGCGCGACCTGGTCGAGGCTCTGTGGCTTGGTCGCGAGGACGAGCACCTCCGGCGGGGCTGCGATTCGAGGATTGAGCGCAATGCCGCGGCTCGCCGCGAGCGAAGCGATCTCCGGCGATGGCTTGGGCTCGAGAATGGTCAGCGAAGATGCGGCGAGGCCGGCGTCGAGCCACCCCTGGGCCATGGCTCCGCCCATCTTGCCGGCCCCGACCAGGACCAGGCGCGCCGGCCATTGCGTCATCTTCGACTCCCGTTTATGTCCGGCGAGGCGCCGGAACAATCTCGGCCTCGCCGCGTTTTTGCCTTGGTTCTTAGCGATCTGCAAACGAGTATCGCGTAAACGGCTGAGGCGGCGGCGGGGCCGAAAAAAGGCGTTGGACGGGGCGAATGTGTTCAGATAAAGAGATTTTTGCGCGGAGAGAGCCAACTGCGGCGATCAGCGCTCGCGTTTTCGTGAAGGGCCGCTGTGGCGTTTTCCGCACGGTAACCTTCGCTAAACCGTTAAGTTTCATGGTAACAAAACGATTAGCGTTCTGACGGCGAGGGCGGGGATGAAGACGAGCGCGTTTGTTATCGGAATTGTGCTGGCGGCCGGCGCGCTGCTCAGCGGGTGCACGCCGGTGATTCAAGCCGGGCTTCCCGATCCGCAGCTCACCGAGCGCGACAAGCAGATGATGGCGCTTGCCGAGCCCGACGAATGGAAGATCCCCACGCGCCGCAGCATCGTCCAGTACCAAACGCCCGAGAAGCCGGGCACGATCATCGTCGATACGGGTCAGAACTATCTCTATTATATTCTGCCGCACGGCCAGGCGATCCAATACCGGATCGCCAGCGGCGCCGAGTATATGGGGTGGACCGGCCGCGCCGAGGTCGGAGCGATGAAGGAATGGCCGACCTGGATGCCGACCGAGTCGATCATGGAGCGCTGGCCCCAGTTCCAGGTCTACAAGCAGCACGGGCCGCTCCAGGGGCAGTGGGACAACCCGCTCGGCGCACGCGCCCTCTACCTCTTTGTCGACAACAAGGATACGCTCATCCGCATCCACGGCACCAACGAGCCGTCGGAAATCGGGGGACACGTGTCCTCAGGCTGCATCCGCATGCGCGACATGGACGCGATCGACCTCTATAACCGCGTGCACGTCGGGACGCCGGTGGTGGTGATCAGCTAGCGGCGCGCCGCTTTGGACGCGGCTGGACATATCCTTCTTCTGTCGATATCAGCGCGAGCCGGCGCCCGGCGCGAGTTCCAGCGTCGTGAATCGGGGGAAGATCGGAGAATGCGCGGACCCTTTCGCATCGAAGGCTTTGCGATCGCCTGTCTGGACGGCGCCATCGCCGACGCGACTGGGCTCATGCCTCACGCGCTCAAGCTCGAGGCTGATCAACGCTTCTTCGAAAAAGCGTTGGATGGCGCCGCAGTCGTCGTCCACGGCCGCATGTCGCACGAGGGCCAGCCGAACTCACCGAAGCGACGTCGATTGCTCCTGACACGGGCGATAAAAGCGCTTGCCCGGCACTCGAACGACGCGAACACCAGACTGTGGAACCCCGGTGGCGCTTCGCTCGAAGAGGCCTGCGCGGCGGTCGGCTGTCGGGCAGGCAGAGTCGCGGTGCTTGGCGGCCCGGAAGCCTACGGTCACTTTCTGGAAATCGGCTACGACAGTTTCTACCTTAGCCGCGCCGAGAAGGTGCGCCTGCCAGGCGGCCTGCCAATCTTTCCCAGAGGCCGGCGCGCCGGCTCGCACCACGAGAAAGTGCTTGCCGGCGCCGGTCTGAAGGCCGGCGAACCTCGGCGGCTTGGAAAGGATGTCTCGCTCGTCGAGTGGCGGCGCGAGGGTTGAGCCGGATGGGCCCGACAGTTGGCTCCAGATAGGGCTCCCCGGGAGGCGACCGGAGAGGGAATGCGCCGCCGTGCTGTTGCGCGTGCGCTCTGCGCCTTCCAGGGCCGTCGAGACACCCTCTACCGTATCCGCAGCGCCAACGAGCCGTTGGAGATCGGCCAGGCTCCTCAGGCTGCATCCGCATGCGCGACATGGATGCGATCGACCTCTATGGCCGCGTGCGCGTCGGCGCCCCGGCGGTGGTGATCGGGTAGGCCGGCGGGAGCGCCGGCTGGGCGCCTCGACACGCGCGAGAGTCTGGGCCGGATAGGGGAGGGTCCCCCGCAGCGATCATGTCGAAATCTTGTCGCCATGCGTCTCTTGCATGGATAAGCGGGCGAGCCGGCGCCACAATCCCCTTGAGGTCAGAACAGGGCGCATTGGCGCTGGAACAGGGATAATTATCGGCCGGAACAGGGAGCGGAACAGGGAGCGCGTTCGTTTTCGCCACAATTGCCCCAATCCGCCTTTTGGCCGCGAAACCCATGTGGACGGCGCATGGCTGGACCCCGACGCTTTCGGACGAGCGGCGCGGGATCTCTTCCCGAGGAACAGATACGCTAGGGTCGAGAATCAATTGG
>PLUH01000428.1:8558-24067 GCA_003164825.1 Hyphomicrobiales bacterium | reverse complement strand
AACCACTCTCGCTACGCCACCTTCACGAAAAGACTTTCCCAACAGCTGCGCGAGATGGCTGACAGCCCCCTAGTCAAGGCCGCGCGCGAGATGGCTGAGAGCCCCCACGCCAAGGCCCTGCGCGAGATGGTTGACGGCCCTCAAGCGAAGGCCCTGCGCGAGATGGTCGACGGCCCCCACGCCAAGGCCCTGCGCGAGATGGTTGATGGCCCTCAAGCGAAGGCCCTGCGCGAGATGGTCGACGGCCCGCTGGCTCAACGTATGAGGGCGTGGACGGAGGCCTCGGTCCCCGAGACGTGGCGCGGGTTCGAGAGCAGGCCGGAAATGCAGCGTTTCGTCAAGCAGATTTCCGATTTCCAAGTCGCGGCCCGCACCTTCGTGCTGCCCACGCTGGACACGGTTCCGCAGCTCGCGTCGGGCATCTCTCGCATTATCGAACCCTACCGGGCCACTGCCATCGCCGACGATCGGCAGGGACGCTTGGCGCGCAAGATTAGCGAGTTGAACCAACCGTGGGCCATAGCGGGCCTCGTCAACCCCTCCGCGGCTGGCTTTGCGAGACTAGTCCGATTGAGCGACGCCGCCCATGTTGCGGCTCCATTCTCTGAATCCATATCCGAGCTATTCGCTTCCGAGCTTGGTGGGCACCTGGAGGCGTTTGAGGCGAGTGCCGCTTCGCGGGATGCTGCAGCCGTTTCCTCCGGTCTGCAAGCCGACCTGATCGCCTTCCCGCCCGCAAGCTACGGCAGCATCGTCTTGACGGCCGGGTTCCGCTTCAACGTCATGGCGCCACCCTTGCCACAGGCGATCGAGGCTGCCGATCCTGACGCCGTTTACGACTCCAACCACTCGACATTGCTTTCCACCGTGGAGCAGCACCTACGCCAATTCGTCGAGGATAGGCTCCTAGCCCTGGAAGGTCCGTCATGGGTGAAAAAGCGCGTGTCGGAGGCCGCGAGAAAGCAGTGGGCCGAGCGGCAAGCGGAGGATCGCCAGCTCGGTAGGCCTGTTTATGGACTCATCCACTACGCAGATTTTATGGACCTCGCGGATGTCATCACACAGCGCAACAATTGGCGCGAGGCGTTCGCCGGTATCTTCGGGAACGCCGACGACCTACGCATGTCGCTCCATCGACTGCATCCAGTTCGCAAAGCGATCGCGCACTCGCGCCCTCTAAGCCGGGCTGACGTGCTTTTCCTGTTCGCCGAGGCCACGCGAATTCTCAAAGCTCTAGGAATTGACATCCTTGCCTGATTGCGTTGACCCGCCAGCTTAGACAGCTGTCCGCCTTCGGTCGTGTCGTCAGTCGGTCGTAAGACCTCAATCGCCAGCAGGTAGCCCACCGACTGATCTACTAGAGGGCCGCAGACGAGCACACTGTCTCGGCATTGCCGCGGGGCCGCAGAATGCCCCCTACCCGCCCGGCCGGGCGAAGTGGAGCGCGTGCGCCGCGTTACTGCGGGGTCGCCCCAATTGGCGCGTGCTGACAAACGCGCGGGTCGGGTGGCCGGTGGCCCTTAGATGTCGAACAAAGGATCGACGGCGGCCGGGCTTTGCCGGTCATTCCGCCCGGCGATACGAAAATTGATTTTCCTGCGCGCATCGCGCAGACTCGCTCGGCACGCAATCCTCCGCGAAGAATCGCAAACGGGACTCAAATGTCCCATTCCAGTAGAGGTTTAAGAAGTGAACGAGTTTGCGAAAATTCTTTGTGATATCGGCGCGGTAAAGATACAGCCGAACGATCCTTATACTTTTACGTCCGGCTGGAAGAGCCCAATATACATAGATTGTCGAATGATAATATCGTTTCCGGAGCAACGGAAGCGCGTGATACAAGCAATGTGTGATCAGGTTGAGCAATTCGCTCAGGCCGGCAAGATTGATTTTATCGCCGGCGGCGAGACCGCTGGCATCCCTTACGCCGCGTTTATCGCCGATCGCCTCGGTTTGCCAATGATTTATGTGCGGAAAAAGCCCAAAGAATTCGGTACGAAATCCTCTATAGAGGGGAGAATAAATCCGGGATGGGATGGCGTGCTCGTTGAAGATCTAATGACAGACGGACGGTCTAAAGAGATGTTTGCCCAATCGATATCAAGTGCGGGCGGCAGCGTAAAGCGAATCATCGTCGTTGCGCGATACGATTTGTTTCCAACCGTGATTATTGAGCAAGACGTACGTAGCCTGGTGACGACGCGCGAGATCATCGATCATCTAATAGGCGATCGCGTTGTTGATGACAATACCTCGCACGTGCTTGAATTGTTTAGAGACGATCCTGTCCTGTGGTCAAGCAGGATGGGCGGCCGGGCCGTATAATCGCCGCTGGCCGCCCTTGAAATATCAGTACCCGATCGGCGAGATATACAGCGTCTTCAATGCTGTGTGTAATAAACAATAATGCAATTCCCGTCTTTATCCATGCACACAAAATATGGTATTCAGTCGATACCCGCGGCTCGAAGGCGATGGCCCAGTCTTTTGGCGCTAACGGGACTACGCGTTCACCGTTTCAAAGTTATGCGTCCCTTGGACTGAAGCATGTTGGAGGTAGATTTTATAGCGGAGGGCGAAGCCCAGGCCAAGAGTGCGTGAAGCGAAGCTGAAGCGGGCATATGGAATGACCGGTCGAGGGGCGCGTTCGCGTTTTGGGTGGCTCGAAGGCCTTGGCGTGCTTGGATCGGCCGCCGCAAGCGTCCTTCCAACGCAGCCCTCAGCGCCCTCTCGACTGGGCGCCCAATTGGCATCTATAGAACGGAAGCCGGTCGTCCTGCTATGAGGCGGACTTGAGCAACAGGAACAAGGAGATCGTCGCTCTTTCGCGCCGCCGCTCTGCGCCGGACGCCATGCTGGCCCACGATTCCGGCGATCGAGCCGCCGTCCGGACACCCGGAGCAACGACTTGCGTCCGCCGGTAAGGACCCGCGCCGGCGCCCGGCGATTGTGGTGGATTCGTCCGCGCACAGTGCTCGTCATCATTGGCGTCGCGATCCTTGCCTGGTTTATTCTCGATCGGAGCTGGATCAGGGGCAACGGCATCGTCGCCGGGGAACTGACCGCGGAGTCGCCGATCGTGCAGGCGCGTTTGGAGCGCCTGTTCGTGAAATGCCTGGACCATGTTTCGAAGGGCCAGCGTTTGGCGGAATTTTACAATGAGGCCATGGTCCAGCTGGCCGGCCAGGAATTGCAGCAGCTCCAGTTTCAATTGGCGCAAGCGCGGGCCGAGATCGAGATCGCCGATCGCGAGAGCCAGGCGGCGCAAAAACTCACCGATGCGCAGAACGCCCTTCTGCAGCAGCAAGTCGCGGTCTTGCAGGCTGAAAGCAAACTCAAAGAGCAGAATTTCGTCGCCGATCTGGTCTGGCAACAGGCAAAAGCCGCTGTCGACCGCGCCGACGCCGAGACCCGCGCAGCCCAATTCGTCTACGAAACAAAGCGAGCCGATCAGAAGATGGCTGAGGTCAGCGTCGATGTGTTGCAGAAACGGATCGACAGCTACGTGAACTCGGCGGAGCTTACCGGCCACTTCTACCTGGCCGCGGCCAAGGATGGAATCGTGACCGAATGCACGGCCAGGGAAGGCGAAGTGATCGCCGCGCGAACGCCGATATTGAGCATCTTCAATCCCAAGGACACCTATGCCGTCGTATTTTTCGACCCAAGCGACAGGAGCAAATTGTTCCGGGGGCAAGACTTCGACGTTACAGTACAGGGCATGGCCAAGGGGGTCACCGCCACGCTGACAGACTTTTACCCCGAATTGTCGGCCCTCCCCAGTTCGCTTACCCGCTTCTTTTGGCAGCGGGAAATGTGGTCGCAATACGTTCCGGCGCGACTTGAATTTACCAACCTGGACCCCGAGCAATTGAGCAGGATTTTCGCGTGGTCGCAAGTTTCAGCTTCGCGCCGGGAAGGTTGGGGATTCCCGGATCTTGCGCAGGTGTCTTCGCCGTGGTGGCGTGGGCTTTGGCGGTTTGTCGGGCTAGACCAGCACCATGAAGCCGCAAGACTTGCCCAACCGTGAAGCGGCCCGATGACCGCTAACCCACACCTCGACGCCACAGTCGTTGAAACAAGACGATTGGACCTCCTGCGGCGGATCGCTGACTCGGGCGGCGCGATTTCGCCGGTCGCCGAGCCGCAAGCAAAGCATGGCTATCAATACGTGGCGCCGGCTGGAGACGTCGCGAACGACTTGGCCGTTCTTGCGCGGCAAAACTATCTCGAGGCCCGATTTTTCGACAAGGTGAGTCTCTGCCCCAAATGCGACGGCTGCCACCTCAACGTGCGTGAGATTTGTCCGAGCTGTCGTAGCGCCCATCTGGCGAGCGAGGGGCTCTTTCATCATTTCCGCTGCGGTTATGTCGGGATACCGCCGGAATTCACGCCCGAGGCGGACGGGGGATATCGGTGCCCGAAGTGCAACCACACCATGCATCATCTTGGGACCGAATATGACCGGCTGGGCAAGGCGTTCGTGTGTCGCGGGTGTGGCCTTGTTTCCGAAACCCCCCCGGTCGAGGCGATCTGCCTCAGTTGCGGCGCGCGAACGCCGGCGGAGAACTTGGTCAGCACGGTCGCCTTCAGTTATCTCATCACTTCCCGCGGCGCGGAAGCGGTCCGGCGCGGTCGTTTGTTCGGCGACGATGATGAGCCCGTTCGTGTCGCCGACGCGGCTGTCTATCGACGGACGGTCATTCTTGAGTTTCTCCTCCACCAAATGAAGCGTCTCCTTCAGTTGAACGAGCCTTTCTCGGTTATGCTCGTCAGGTGGGCGCCTGGGGAGACTGCGGCGCATGACGGCGGCGAGCCCGCGAAGTGGTTGACACGCCTCAAGGGCTGTCTGCGCGACGTTGATTTGATCGGACAATTGGCCGATGTGCTGTATGTCGCGGTGTTGCCGCACGCGAGGAGTCGCGACGCCGAGACCTTGCGCCGCCGCATCGAAACCGAACTCGGCCCGCGCTCGCCGCTCAGCCTGTCAGTCGTGGAGATCAAGGAGCGGAAGGATCTTGCCGGCGTTTTGGCTGGCCTCGCCGGGCGGGGCGAGCCTGAATGAACGGATTCTTGCACTATTTCCTATCCGCGCTCGACCCGATGTCGAATCTCGGGTTTTCGCGAGCGTTCCCGAAGCTGATGACCTCAGCTCTACCGTCTTGGTGGTTTGAGGTCGTGCTTCCCGTTGCTTTGGTCGTGTTGCCCGCGGTCATCGTATGGCTGGCGTACGTTGTGAAGCCTGCCCTGGTGCGTCCGCCGCCACTTGCGCGGCCAAGGCAAGCCGAACCTTTGGTGTCCGTAGTTACCGCCGGGCGAAACGAGTCGGCCACCATCGGGCAGTGCATTCGGGGGGCGCTGCTATGCGGCTATTCGAACCTGGAATTCATATTCGTCGACGACAACTCGACCGATGACAGTGTCGCCATTGCGAGGCGCGCCGCGCTCAGCGTCACCCGCAGCCGGCATGACACGGAGCGCGTGCGAATCTTTCCCTCGCCGCGGCGCAACGGCAAGGCGAGTTCCCTCAATATCGGCATTCGCATGGCGCGGGGAGAATTCATCGTCATTCACGACGCTGATTCGATCATACAGTATGGAGCCGTCCAGCATTGGCTCCTGCCGTTTACGGATCCGCGCGTCGGTGGAGTCGCCGCGAACATCCGCGTGGACAACAGCACGGTCAATTTGCTGACGAGGTTGCAGGAAGTCGAATACGCGATGAAATTTACACTGGCGAAATTCTTCCAATCGAAGATTTCCGTCATGGACATTATATCCGGCATGGGCGGGATATTCCGAGGGGAAATCATACGTCGCCTGGGCGGTTTCGACACCGGACTCGGCGATGATAGAGACTTGTCGACGATGCTGCTCAAGCAACGCTTTAAACTGGCGTTCTCGAACGACGCAGTCGTTTGGACGACTGTTCCAGAGACGCGATATCATCTTTGGCGCCAGCGAATGCGATGGCGCCGGAACATAATCAAGATCCGAATCAGCAAACATCGTGATATGTTTTTGCTCGGTCGCTATGGCTTCGCGAATGCAGTCATCGCCATGCAACTGGCGGTGAGGTTACTCATACCGGTGACGCTGTTGATCGGATTGTTTTGGGCATTTTACCAACATGGGTTGGAGGGCGCCCCTGAGGTCGTCCTAACCTTTTATTGGATCTTGGTCATGTTTTTGCTGGTGAGAATCCTGGTCGCACGTGATGTCGCCAGCACGCCAAAGTTAGTTAATTTTCCACTAATCTTTCTGTATCCCTTCTATGTTTTGTGGCTGGAAATGCCCAATATCTACGCAGAGTGGAGCGAGCTGTTTCGAATCGGGGCGAAGCACCATTATGTTCCCGACCACATCTGGGAGGAGATACCCTGGTGGTGAGGCGGGCTTTTGAACAGCATCCAGGCAAAGGACGCGGTCAATGGCGGTTGTCCGCGGCGCTCGTTTTGGTCGCCATGGTCGCCTTGCCGGTCAACGGATGGCCCGCTTCTTCGTCCGTTGGCGGCCCCCACGGGCCATCGTCGGCTATCCGTCCCTGGGTGGAAGATCAAGACTATGATCCCGCGGCGGCCTATTTCTATTCCTTGTTGTCATTCGGGGCGATGAGTGTGATCGCCCCAGCGATTTTCGGCGATTTTCAGTCTCCGGCCGCCGTGTCGCTTACTGCACAATGGGGCGGGATAATGCTGCAAGACGCCGGCTTCGATGCGGCGGTGTCGACGATGCTGAACGGCGTTGTGCAACAGGATCTCCTGCCGACCGGAGGCGCTCTGATCGCGGAGGAGTTCGACATCGGTTCAAGTCCGGATTCCGCTTCCGACGCCGACGCCGCGCCGCCGTCCCCGAGCGGCTCCGGATTCAGCGACAACGTTCCGACAGTGACCGGGGACGTGAGTGATCCGACGATCGAAGCTGGCGGGATTGAGCCGATTTGCACCGACGGTGAGGTTGCGGACAAGCTTCAGGCCGGCGGCGAGTACTGGAACGACCAGGGAGCGAGTGTCGGCGGAGCCAGATTGGCGCCGGCGCAATTTCCGCTGGGCGTGTTCACGCGGCCAGTCATGCTGGCAAATCCGTTGGGCGGCCTCGGACCGAGTGGCGATCGGTCCAACCTCGTGGCGCCAGGTCCTGCCGGAGGCTGGTGCCGTCCCGGTCGAGAATCGTTTTCCTTAAGCAGCCCGCTCGAAAACGACCTGCTTTGGATCGCTTTCTCGATTGTCCTCGGCGCGGTGCTTGTCGCCTGGATGAGCCGAGGCGCCCGGTTGCCTGCGATTTGAGTGGAGAGCCATTGGCCAAATTCGCGACGACTGCCAAGGCCGGCCCTGATCGGGAAGTCGATCCGGCGGCAATAAGGTGCAGTACGGGATTGATATCTAACCTTTGCGGCGTCTTCGGCTTGGCGGTTATTTTCATGCTGGACGTGTCTTTACAACGCGCTGACGCCGGCGAGTCTAAACCTCTCCGTTGGTTATTCGCCACTCGGGGAGCTATCGCGATGGCGTCGGATGCTGATACTTCTGGACTTCTCGACGGCGCCCAACCCTTTGTCATAAGCGGCCGCCCCCTCAGCGACATTCCGGCGGGCTGGCAAGCGGTTCCCCTCAGCTCATTCAAGAGCTTTGATGAAATCCGCAATGCGCTTGAGACCAACGCGCTCGGCCCCGACGTGAGAGGAGTCATGTATGACTATGAAAAATGGCGGTTCACTCCGGCGGAAGAGCAACAAAATCCGGCCAGATACCTGAAGCAGGCTGCCGATCTTGTTCATGCTCGAGGCCTGCTGTTCTTTACCGCGCCCGCCGTCGACCTCGTCACGGTTCTGGCGCCCGACGGCGACCGAAAACATCAGGACGAGACTTATTTGCGGCTTGGTCTTGCCGCCGACGCTGCCCGATACGCAGACGTCTTTGACATTCAGTCGCAACGGTTCGAGCGGGATACGGAGCTCTACGCTGAGTTCGTCCGGGCAGCCGCGGCTCAAGCCCGTCAGGCAAATCCGAAAGTGATGGTGCTCGCTGGCGTGAGTACTCAGCCGAGCGGCCAGCATGTCACCGCCGACGACATCCTGCGGGCTATTGAGGCGACCCGCGACGTTGTCGATGGTTACTGGTTCAACATTCCCGGACCGTCGGCGTACTCTCCCGCAGTCACCGAGTTTCGTCCGGACATCGCGGTCGACGTTCTCCGTCAGCTCGCTGGACGATGAGGGCAGGCCGAGTTTAATGCTTTAATGGAAGACGCCGTATTGGCGGATGCAGGGTGGGCGCGGACGATGGATTTCCTTTCCCGGATCGATGTCCGAAGAAGGTCACACGTCATCAAGAAGGGGGGCGAGATGGACGTTAGAGCAAATCGCGTGACGTCCGATTCGGCGTCGAAAGGCACGATTCTGGTTCTCGGCGGCGATGGTTTTTGCGGCTGGCCAACCTCGTTGCATCTCTCTGCGGTCGGATACGACGTCGCCATTGTCGATAATCTGTCTCGGCGCAAGATCGACGTCGAACTGGGGACGGAGTCCCTGACGCCGATTCAGACGCCGCAGGTACGGCTCGCGAAGTGGGCGAATATATCCGGCAAGACGATTCGGTTTCACAATCTGACGCTCGGCTCTGATTATACCGAGCTGGTCGAACTCTTGAAAAACGAGCGGCCGACGGCGATCGTCCATTTCGCCGAGCAGCGCGCAGCTCCCTATTCCATGAAAAGTCCGCAAGAAATGCGGTATACCGTGCGGAATAACCTCAATGGCACCCACGACTTGCTCTGCGCTGTTGTCGACGCTGGCTGTCATCACACCCACATTGTGCACCTGGGGACGATGGGGGTTTATGGCTATGGAACGGCTGGCGTGCGGGTTCCGGAGGGCTACCTTCCGGTTGTCGTTCAAACGGATAATGGCCCGCAAGAAATTGAAATTCTTTACCCGGCAGACCCGGGCAGCATCTACCATATGACGAAGACGCAGGACGCGTTGTTTTTTCACTATTATAACAAGAACTACGGGATTCGAATCACTGATCTTCATCAGGGCATCGTCTGGGGCACCCAGACCAAAGAAACGCGGCTCGCGCCTGAACTCGTCAACCGGTTCGACTACTGCGGCGACTACGGTACGGTTCTCAACCGCTTTCTGGTTGAGGCGGCGATCGGTTATCCACTGACCGTGCACGGATCCGGTGGGCAGACGCGGGCCTTTATCAACATACGCGATACGGTCCGCTGCATCGAATTGGCCATCAGCCGTCCGGGAGACAACCGCCGGCGGGTCAGTATCTTCAATCAGATGACAGAGACGCATCGCGTGATCGATCTCGCAAAACGAGTCTCTGAAATGACCGGAGTCAAGTGGCGGTCGGTGCCCAACCCCCGCAATGAAGCCGACTTCAATGAGTTAAGCGTTACCAATGAAAGCTTGCTTTCCCTTGGTCTCGTTCCGACAACGCTCTCCGATAAGTTGATGGAAGAGGTCAAAGAAATCGCGCTTAAGTATAAGGATCGCCTCGACCGGTCAAAAATTCCGTGCGAGTCGTCTTGGCGTTGAGGAGCTCGGACGATCAGGACTCCTCTAGCGCCCCGCCATTCTCTTTCCGTTCCAGCCATTGAATTGGGGAATAAATGTGCAGCCCGGTCAGGTTGTGAACGAGCTTGGCGTCCGGATCGTCGATGTAGTACGATTCAATGTGAGCCAGGGCGATGAATATCGCCGATGCGACAATCGTGTTCTTGAGAAGATATTGATTATATAGCTGCCTCAGACGGTCAATCATTGGCTGGACTTGAGCCGAAGTCTCGTCTTCGAACCGGATTTCCGAGATCTTGAATTGATCGGAAATCAGGCGAATCGCTTTTACAAACTTCAGATGCTGTTCTTCGTCCAGGCTATCGAAATTCGGAAGACAGTTTTCATACGTCTCGAGGAGGGAAGTCCCTCGAGGCTTTGTTGAAGGTCCTCCATGTACACTTAGTAAGCTTTGCGACATAGGCTTGTTTTTTCAGTTACGGAATGCCGATAGGAATCCTTACGACACGCTAAGCCGTGGAGGCTACCAAAAAGTTATCAAAACTGTGGGTAAGCGGTCCGAGCGGAAAAAATACCGTCGTGCGCTCGTCAGCCGATTCTCGCCGCGCCGAGGGCGCTGGCGGCCGCCTACCCCATCTGCATCGGCGTCATGTTTTGGCTGAGGTTGCTCATGATCCAGAGCGACCCGACCATGACCAACATGACGATGAGGACCCCGAACGCAAGCGCGAGCACATTGTTGGCGTTGTCGGGCCCGGTGGTGATGTGGATGAAGAAGACGAGATGGACGCCGATCTGGGCGATCGCCAGCACCACCAGCGCAAGCGGGATGCTGGGGCCCCAGACCAGGTTGGTCCCGGCGATGAAGAAGGCGACGGCGGTGATGAAAGCCGCTAAGAACAGGCCGACCAGGTAGCCCAGTACGCCTTCCACCACCTCGTGGCGGCCGGCCGGCTCGTCGCCCGGCGCGGCGTCGCCGTGATCGAGAATCGTCTCGAGGTCGGATTGGCTCATCAGCCGGCTCCCAACAGATAGACCACGGTGAAGATCGCGACCCAGATGATGTCCAGCGTGTGCCAGAAGAGACCGAAGCAAAGGACTCGGCGGAGGATGTCGGCCCGATAGCCCTTGGCGAACACCTGCGCGACCATGGTGAGCAGCCACAGGAGGCCGAGGGTCACATGAACCCCGTGGCAGCCGACGAGGGTGAAGAAGGCCGAGAGGAAGGCGCTGCGGGTCGGCCCGGCGCCCTGGTCGATCATGCCCACGAACTCGTGGATCTCGATGAACAGGAAACCCGCCCCGAGCACGAACGTCAACGCCATGCCGCCGTAGTACATCAGCCCCTGGCGGGCCCTCGCGCCGATCGTGGCGATGCCGCAGGTGAAGCTCGAGATCAGGAGGAAGGCGGTCTCGATCGCGACGTTGGTGAGATTGAAGAGTTCCTTCCCGCTCGGGCCGCCGGCGGTTTCTCCCGACAGCACCGCATAGGTGGCGAAGAACGCCGAGAACATGACGATGTCGCTGAGCAGGAAGATCCAGAACCCGAAGCCAACGATGATGCGCTTCGAGGCCGGACTGCGGTCGGCGTGAGCGAACAGCGGCTCGGAGCCGCCGCCGAGGGTGACGTCGGCGCCGCCGCCGTGGTTCTGTCCGCCATAGCCGGCGCCGGCCTCGAAGGCGGTCATTCCGCGGCCTGCAGCGCGGCGCGCGCCTGGTTGCGCGCGAGACGGTTGGCGCGATCGATGCGCGCGACCTCTTCGGCCGGGATCTCGTATTCGGTCCGGTCCCGCCAGGCGAAGACGACGAAGGTGACGAAGGCGCCGATCACGGCGACGATGACCAGCCACCAGATCTGCCAGATCATGCCGAAACCGGCGAAGGTGGCGAAAAACGCACAGACGAATCCGGTCGCGCTGTTTCGCGGCATTTCGATCGCCGTGTAACGAGGCTCGGCCGCGGGCTCCACCGGCCGATCGGCGGCGTGCTCTCTGCGCCAATAGTCATCCCGGCTCTCGACATGGGGCAGGACGGCGAAGTTGAACGCCGGCGGCGGCGACGAGGTCGACCATTCGAGCGATCGGCCCATCCACGGGTCGCCGGTCAGGTCGCGCAATTCCTCGCGATGGCGGATGCTCACGACCAGTTGCGTGATCTGACAAACGATGCCGGCGAGAACGACCACAGCGCCCAGAGCCGCGACCAGAAGCCAGGGACGCCATTCGGGCACGTCGTAGTGCTGCATCCGCCGGGTCATGCCCATCAAGCCGACGACATAGAGCGGCATGAACGCCAGATAGAAGCCGATAAACCAGCACCAGAACGCAGCCTTGCCCCAGCGCTCGTCGAGCCGGAAGCCGAACGCCTTGGGGAACCAGAAGGTGTATCCGGCAAACATCCCAAACAACACGCCGCCAATGATCACGTTATGAAAATGAGCGACCTGGAAAAGGCTGTTATGCAGCATGAAATCCGCCGGCACCACCGCGACCAGGACGCCGGTCAGGCCGCCAATGACGAAGGTCACCATGAAGCCGATCGACCATAGCATCGGCGAGGCGTAGTGGACCCTGCCTCCGTACATGGTGAACATCCAGTTGAATATTTTCACCCCCGTCGGCACCGCGATGATCATGGACGCGATGCCGAAGACCGCGTTGACGTTGGCGCCCGCGCCCATGGTGAAGAAGTGGTGCAGCCAGACAGTAAACGAGATGATGCAAATCGCCATCGTCGCAATGACCATCGAACGGTAGCCGAACAGCGTTTTGCGCGAGAACGTCGACACCACCTCGGAGAACACCCCGAACGCGGGCAGGACCAGGATGTAAACCTCCGGATGGCCCCAGATCCAGATCAGGTTCATGAACATCATCATGTTCCCGCCGGCTTCGTTGGTGAAGAAATGGAAGCCGAGATAGCGGTCGAGCGTCAGCATCGCCAGCGTCGCGGTCAGAACCGGGAATGCAGCGACGAGCAGCAGGCTGGTGGCGAGCGCCGTCCAGCAGAAGACCGGCATGCGCATATAGGTCATGCCGGGGGCGTGTATCTTGAGGATGGTGGTGACAAAATTGACCCCGGTCAGCAAAGTGCCAATTCCGGAGATCTGCACCCCCCACAAGTAGTAGTCTACACCCACGTCGGGCGAGTAGGTGAGCTCCGACAGCGGCGGAAAAGGCAGCCAGCCGGTGCGTGAGAACACGCCAACGACCAGCGAAAGGTTTACGAGGAGCGCGCCGGTCGCGGTCAGCCAGAAACTGACTGAATTGAGGGTGGGGAAGGCGACGTCGCGCACGCCGAGTTGCAGCGGCACGACGATGTTCATGAGGCCGATCACGAACGGCATGGCGACGAAGAAGATCATGATCGTGCCATGGGCGGAGAAGATCTGGTTGTAGTGCTCCGGCGGCAGGTACCCCTGGGACTGGAAGGCCAGCGCCTGCTGCGAGCGCATCATGATCGCGTCGGTGAAGCCGCGCAGCAGCATCACCGCCGCGAGCGTGACGTACATGACCCCGATCCGCTTGTGGTCGACGCTGGTGATCCATTCGCTCCACAGATAAGGCACCCACCCCTTGAGTGTGATGAAGGCGACCCCGCCCACGAGCACCAGAACAACGAAGCCGCCCGCAGCCAAAGGGATCGGCTGGCCGAGGGGAAGGGCGTCCCAATTCAGCTTTCCGAGCATGCTAATTCCGCCTCCCAACGCACAGCTGAGAAGTGGTCGCCACGATCGGCCCGGGGTCGGTCTCGGCGACCGGACCCGGTCCGGGCGGCAGCGTCTGGTCCAGAATCTTCTCGAACAAGCCGTCCGAAACCGTTTGGTAGGTGACCGGCTCCGGAACGACGCTCTGCTTCGACAGCTCGATATAGCTCTCCGGCGTCAACGCCGGTCCGCCGCCGCGCACCTGGGCGAGCCAGGCGTAGAAGTCCTCAGACGACTTCGCCTCGACCTCGAAGTGCATGTCGGCGAATCCGTCGCCGGCTATCTGAGTCGCAAGGCCGCGAAAGACGCCCGGATTGTCGGCGGAGAGGTAGAGCTGCGTCCTCATCCGGTTCATGGTGTAGATCATGCTGCCGAGCTGGGGGACGAAGAAGGCGGTCATCACGCTGCCCGAGGTCAGCGAAAAATGGATCGGCGTCCCGGCCGGAATCACCAGACGATTGACGCTCGCGATGTGCTGGTCGGGGTAGATGAACAGCCATTTCCAGTCGAGCGACACGACCTGAACATTGAGCGGCTCTTCTTTCGATTGAAGCGGCTTCGCCGGATCAAGGTCATGCGCGCCGATCCAGGTCACCCCGCCGAGCAGCATGATGGTGAGCAACGGAATCGCCCAGACGATCAATTCGAGCTGGCCGGAATATTCCCAATCCGGCAGATAGAACGCCCTGCCGTTGGACGACCGGAACCACCAGGCGATGGCGAGGGTGGCGATGATGGTCGGGACCACGATGACGAGCATGATGGCGACCGAATCGACGAGGAGCGTCGCGTTGCCGTCGCCAACCGGTCCTTTCGGATTAAGCACCGCCCAGTCGCAGCCGCCGAGGGACAAGGCCAAGGCCAAGGGCGCCAAGCGCAAACACAGCCGCTGAGAAGGAACCTTCGGCATCATCCCCCGCGTCCCCGTCGATCCAGCGCGCGTCCTCTCGCGGTCAAGTTCACGCCGGATCGCTTTCGCTGTCAATACTACGATGGCGCCGCCCCCATAGACGTTTGGCGCCATCATCCAGGCGGGTTCGTCCAATCACGGTTTCCGCGAACAGCTCACGCCCGCGTTCGCGCATCCGAGGGCTTGCTCGGCTCGGGCCGCTTCGATATCCGACCGCCATGGACCCGCGCTGCCCTTCGCTCGACGCGATGGCCGACGAGATTCGCGCCTGCCGGCTTTGCCGCGATGCGCCTCGATACGGCGCTCCCCTGCCCCACGAGCCTCGGCCCGTTTTCCAGGTCTCGAACGCCGCCCGTCTCTGCATCGCCGGGCAAGCGCCGGGCGTCCGGGTTCATGCCTCGGGGCGCCCTTTCACCGATCCATCCGGCGTCCGTCTGCGCCAGTGGCTCGGGATCGGCGAGGAGATATTCTACGATCCGACGAAGGTCGCGATCGTGTCGATGGGATTCTGCTTTCCGGGGCTCAACGCCAAAGGGGGCGACCTGCCGCCTCGCCGCGAATGCGCGCAGACCTGGCGCGAGCGATTGTTTGCCCGCCTGCCCAATCTCGAGCTCATCCTGCTCGTCGGCCAATACGCCCAAGCGTGGCATCTCGACCGGACTGTCGCCGCCAGAGGGTTGACCGAAACGGTCGCCGGATGGCGCAACGTCTACTGCTCCGGCGAGCGTCCGCGCTTCATGCCGATGCCTCATCCCTCGTGGCGCAACAACGCCTGGCTGAAGCGCAATCCCTGGTTCGAATTCGAGCTGTTGCCGACGCTGCGGGCCGACGTGGCCCGCAGCGTCGGGCAAAAATAGCCGTCTCGAACGGAAAGAAGCCATTGCGCCGTCCCTCGGCTGGCTTACCTTGATCCGGTCAGCGGCTTGCAACGCAGCCGGGGAGGAAACGAGATGAGCGACAACATCGCCCGCCGGGCTTTGCTGAGAGCGATGGGAGCAACGGTCATGGCGGCTGGCGGGTTCGGCGCTTCCCAGGGGCAGACGCAGCAGCCCGCGCCCTGGTCGTCGGGGACCGAACCGCCGGAACTCAAGGCGCCGCCGAACGCCTGCGACTGTCACATGCACATCTACGACAGCCGGTTTCCGGTCGCGCCGAGCGCCAAGCTCAAGCCGGCTGATGCGACCGTCGACGATTATCGGCTGTTGCAGAAACGGATCGGGACGACGCGCAATGTCGTGGTCACCCCGTCGACCTACGGCACGGACAATTCCTGCACCCTCGATGCGATCGCGAGGCTCGGCCCGACCGCCCGCGGCGTGGCGGTGGTCGACACAAGCGTCGCCGACGCCGAGCTCAAGCGGCTC
>PLUH01000428.1:0-8546 GCA_003164825.1 Hyphomicrobiales bacterium | reverse complement strand
GCTCGGCGACCAGATCGTCGAGGTCGCGGAGCTCTTGCAACGGCTGCCCTCGCCGATCGTCTTCGACCATATGGCGCGCATTCCCGAGCCGGCGGGCGTCGACCATCCGGCGTTCGCTCTGGTGCTGAAGCTCATCGATCGCGGCCGGACCTGGGTCAAGCTTTCCAGCGCCTACCAAGATTCGAAGAGCGGCCCGCCCGNNAAGGCCAACGCCAAGCCCGACGACGCTGTCCTGTTCGACCTCCTGGCCGACTGGGCCCCTCAGGAAGCGATCCGGAATCGCATCTCGGTTGACAATCCGGCCGCGCTCTACGGGTTCGACTAGATTCCCGTCATTGAAAGAGCCGCATTCGCCATGATCAGGCAGAAGAAGACAATCGCTGGCAAGAGATGTCCGGCCCCCTCGCGTGCTCTCAGAAGGGTCGCAAGCGCGGCGAGAATCACGAGCGCCAGTCCAACAAGCGCGACGCCGCGTGTGGAGGGAAGCAACAGCGCGGCCGCGCCCGCAAGCTCAAGACCCGCGGTCAAGAAGCGCCAGCCTCTCGGGTAGCCCCAGCGTTGGAAGTTGGCTTCCGTGTCGCCAACATTGAAGAGGTTGACGAACCCCGCGCTGGCGAACGCCAGAGCAGTGATGATGGTCACAACGAAGGCGGCGTTCATCGCGCTGCTCCCACTTGCATGATGTCATCGAACAAATGGGCGAGATCGACGGGGTTGCGCATGACGGACCTCCGGGGCTATAAGACGATACACAATCGTATCGTCTTATTGATATAAGACGGAATCGTATCGCATGCAAGCCCCAACTTCGAGAAAGTGGCGAGCGGACGATCCGCGCCGGTTGCGCATGGCCGAAACGCGCGCTGCGATCCTGCGGGCGGCCCGCCCGATCATGCTCAGGGACGGGCTCGGCGGGACGACGCTTGACCGGGTCGCGGCTGAAGGGGGCATCGCCAAAATGACCCTCTATCGGCATTTCCCCAGCAAGGAAGCTTTGTTCGCGGGGCTGGTCACCGCCACGTGCGAATCCATGCGCGAGGGCCTCGAGAACGCGCCCGCGGCCGACACGGNNGCGAACAGGCTCGCGGACGAGCTGCGCGCCTTCACCTCGGCGCTGATCGAGCCGGATGGGCTGGCGCTCTATCGTCTGATCGTGGCGGACGGCTGGCGTTTTCCTGAACTTGCTCGCGTCTTCGAGCAGTCCGGCATGCGCGTTATCCGGCGACGAATCGCGGAAATGCTGGAGACTGGTGGAGCGCCCACCGATCAGTCGAGGCAAGTCGCGGCCGGGGTCGTGGCCCTGGCTCTAGGCGACGCGTATCAGCGGGCAATTCTTGGCATTGCCGAAGAGGGAGATGGCGAGGCCTTTGCGCAGCAAATCGACGCTGCCGTGTCGTATGGGCTGAGCTGGCAAAACTTAGGCCGCCGCGTCGCCTTGCAATGCTAGTCTGATTCGTCTCCGCGGCGCTCAACCGGTTCGAATAGACGGCAGGTCCTCACGGGCAGATGTAACTGGCGCCGTCCGGCGCCTTGAAACAGCCGACCGACTCCGGGAACAGCGTCTTCGGCAACCAAAGCACCGCGTTGGGGAAAAAGATCGCGAAGGCGATCGTCGCGAAGAAGATCACGTAGATCGGAAGCGACGCACGCAGGGCCGCCGAGAAGCGGACGCCGACGAACTTGGACGCCATCAAGAGCGACAGTCCGTACGGCGGCGTGATCAAGCCGAAGGCCAGCGTGATGATGAGCACGATGCCCATATGCACGTTATTGATCGAGGCCTGGTCGGTGAGCTGATTGACGACCGGCATGAAGATGATGATCGCCGGGATCGGTTCGATGAAGTCGCCGACGATGGTGAAAACCGCGACCAGGAGGAACATGACGGCGCGCGGATCGCCGCCTGAAACATCGCCGATCCATGCCGAGACGACGATCGGNNAACCAGCCGGTCATGATGCCGCCGAGCAGGATCACCGGGATCAGCGCCGGCAGCGCCGCCGCCCGCGCCGCGCCGACGAGATTGCGGAAACTCGATCGCGGCCGGCGAAACCCGACCGGCCCGAAAAAATAGCAGAACAGCATGAGGCCGACGCCGACCATCACGCCGGGCAGAACGCCGGCCAGAAACAGCCCGGCGATCGAGACATTGCCGACTGCGCCGTAGACGACGGCCATGATGCTCGGCGGCACCAGATTGGCGATGGTCGAGGCGGCGGCGATCAGCGCCGCGACAAAGGCCGGCGAGTAGCCTTCCTTCGCCATCGGGCGAGCCATCGTCCGGCTCAACACCGCGACGTCGGCCGACGACGAGCCCGACATGCCGGAAAAGAACATGCTGAAGACGGTGGTGACTTGCGCGAGCCCGCCGCGCATGTGGCCGACCAGGGCCTGCGATAGTTCGGCGATGCGTATGATCACGTTCGCCGACGTCATCAGTTCGCCAACCAGAAGGAAAAAGGGGATCGCCATCAGAGCTTCCGAATCGACGCCGTTGAACGCCTGCCCGACGATCGACTGCAACGAGATCGGCGTCAGCATCGTGCCGACGATGACGCCCGCCATCAGCGAAAACGCCACCGGGACGCCGAGATAGCCCAGCGCCAGGAACAGCAGCGTCATGATCAGGAGGATCGCGCTGTTCGGCATCGGATCAGGAGGCGCAGTTCGACGGCGGAGGCGCGAAGCCGTGGCGCAGGCCGTTGACGATCTGTTCGAGGCTGAACAGCGCCACCAATGCTCCGCACAGCGGAATCGGCGCGTAGAGATAGGCGATCGGCAGCATCGACGGCATGCGAAAACTGCCGAAGCCGGTCAGGAAATTCTGCCAGCCGTAAACGACGAGGAAAAGTCCGACGCCCATGACCACGGCGCGATTCATGACCTCGAACACGCGGCGCGTCGTTCCGCTCATCGCCTCGGTCAAGGCCAGGAGCTGCAGGTGATCGTTGCGCCGCGTCGCCGCCGACGCGCCGATGAAGACGCCGTAGATGAAGAACGTCGACGTCACTTCCTGCGGCCACAGCAGGGGATGACCGGCGACCCTCGTCACGACGTCGAGCAGCGTCGTCGAGGTGAAGCCGACCAGGCACACGCCGCAGAGCTGCATGAGCGCGCGCTCCAGCGGGTCCAGCGCCCGCCACTTCAGGTGGCGATCGGCGGCGAGGACGAGGTCGGCGCGTTCGTCCATCGCCTATTCGATCGAGCGGCAGACCTGCAGGATTTTTTCGGCGTGAGGGCCGAGGCCTTTGGCGAGCTTGTCCTGCAGCGGTTCAGCGATCTTGATGAAGCTTGCCTTGTCGACGTTGGTGACGACCTTGACGCCGAGTTTCTGCAGCTTGGCGAGCGACTTGTGCTCGAGCGCGATCGCCTGCGCCGGCTCATTCGCGCCGACCTCGGCCGCCGCGGCCTGCACCCAGCCCTTCTGTTCGTCGGTCAGCGAAGCCCAGAGCTTGTCGCTGACCCAGATGACGCTGTTGTTGGCTTCGTGCTCGGTCATCGACAGCACCGGCGCGACTTCGTAGTGCTTGTTGCTGTCGTAGACGTTGATTCCATTCTCGGCAAAGTCGACGACGCCGGTCTGCAGCGACGTGTAGACGCTGCCGAACGGCATGTGGACGGTCTGCGCCCCATAAGCGGGGAACAGCGTGTCCTCGGTCGGAGTCGCCTGGACGCGCACCTTGTAGCCCTTGAGGTCGTCGACCGAGGCCACCGGCCGCTTGCCATAGAGATCGCGAAGGCCAAGCGTGGCGAGCGCCAGCACATGGCCGTCCTTGACGGTTGCGTCGAACATTTCCCGCACCGCCGCGATCAGCCGAGGATCGGCGATCGCCTTGATCAATTGATCCTCCGAGCGGAAGAGATAGTGGATCGACAGCACGCCCGATTCCGGCGCGACGGTCGCCGCGTTGGCGGTCGAGCTGATCATGAAGTCGATGTCGCCGGTGCGGATCTTTTGCAGCATCTGCGGCTCCTGCCCCAGTTGCGCGCCAGGAAACTGGTCGATCGCCATCGACCCGCGGCTCATCTCCATGAGCTTGCTGTTGAAGAGGTCCGCCGCGATGCCGTAGCCCGTCGAATGGGGCTGATCATAGGCGAAGCTGAAATGGCGCGCGTCGTCCGCCCGCGCCCCCATGCCGCCAAAGGCGCCCATCGCGACGGCGATGACCGCCGCGCGCAACTGCCATCGACCCATCCGGCTCTCCTCCCGCTCGCTGTCGCCCAGGGGCGCTTTCGCTGCGATTTTCCCGCGAGCGTAACCGTCCGTCCCGGCTCTGTCCACGTTGGCGTCAGCTCCAGGAGAACGCGATAGCCCTGGAACGGCCGATGGCGGGATTGGCGTTTCGGCGATAGCCTTGCGTTCATGATCGAAACCAGCAGTCTCCAAGACTTTGTCGACCGGCATCGGCGTCTGTTCGTCTTGACCGGCGCCGGGTGCAGCACCGGCTCGGGCATTCCCGACTATCGCGACGCTGACGGCCAGTGGAAGCGCCCGCAACCGGTGACCTTCCAGGCCTTCATGGGCGATGAAAAAACCCGTCGCCGCTATTGGGCGCGCAGCCTCATCGGCTGGCGGCGCATTCGCCGGGCGCGGCCGAACGACGCTCATCGCGCCCTGGCCCGGCTCGAGACGATGGGCAGAATCGAGCTCGTTCTCACCCAGAACGTCGACCGGCTGCATCAGGCGGCTGGCAACGCGCGGGTGATCGACCTGCACGGCCGGATCGACCTTGTCCGCTGCATGGATTGCGAGCTGAGATCGCCGCGCGAAGAGCTGCAGGACGAGCTCGGCCGGCTGAACTCCGGCTGGCTCGACTTCGACGCGGCGGAAGCGCCGGACGGCGACGCCGACCTCGACGGCGCTGACTTTTCGTCGTTCGCCCTGCCGTCCTGCCGGCGCTGCGGCGGCGTGCTCAAGCCCGACGTGGTGTTTTTCGGCGAGAGCGTGCCGCGCGACCGGGTCGATGCGGCCGCGCGGGGCCTCGACGAAGCCGACGCCATGCTGATCGTCGGCTCTTCGCTGATGGTCTATTCGGGCTTCCGCTTCGTCCAGCGGGCGGCCAGCGCCGGAAAACCGGTGGCCGCGGTCAACCTGGGCCGAACCCGCGCCGACGCCCTCCTGACGCTGAAGGCGGAGCAGGCGTGCGAGGCCGCGCTGGCCTTTCTGCTTTGACCATCGAACGGCGCGTTTTCCAACGTGGAACAAATTCACGCTTCCTGAGTTCATTCTCGTGTCACAGTTTTGGCTGTAAGGATGGACCAAATGAACAGAGATAATGTGGAAGGGACGCTTCGTTCAACGACCGGCCAGGGCGAAAAGATGTTCGGCCAGGCGATGAACGACAAGTCGACCATGGCTCAGGGAAACTATGACGATGCAATGGGCAAGGCGCGCTCAGCCTTGGGCAACGCCAAGGATGCGGTCAGCGACGGCGTCGACGCGGTTTCCGCGCTGGATTTTTCCAGTTTGAGCAACCAAATCGCGAAATTGACCCAAACGGTTTCGGACCTGGCCCAAAAGCAGGTCAGTGCCGGTCGGGATCAGGTAGCCGGCGCAATGGGAGCGGCTAGCGACAGTTTGTCTCAGTCTGCAGCCATCGCGCAGGACAAGTTCGCCGCGGTCGAGGGCGACGTGGAGGCCCGGATCAAGAAAAATCCCTGGGGCGCGGTCGCGATCGCTGGTCTGATCGGACTTCTCATCGGCAAGATGAGCTAGTCGATGCAGCCGGCGCCGCTGCTTCTCGACCTTATGCGTCAGGTTCGGGAACTGCTTCTGGTGGAGTTGTCGCTCGCGCAGGCTGAGCTGCGCGAGCGCGGAAGATCGATTCCGTCGAGCCTTACCGCGGTCGTGGCCGGACTGATCCTCCTTCCGGTCGGCGTGGTGTTGTTTTTCGTCGCCGTCAGCTTGTTTCTCAGGCGCTTGGGAGCGCCGCTCGACCTTGCTTTCCTGATTGTCGGGTTGGTTTTGCTTGCAGGCGGCGCGTTGGCCCTCTGGTGGGGCGCAAACCGCCTGAAGCCGTCGCGGCTGGCGCCGGTGAAGAGCATGTCGCAAATTTCGTCGCTGTTGGGGGAGCTCTAAAGATGACTCTGAACGCTTCGACTTCAAGCGATTACGAAGCGGAAGCCAACCGATTGCGAGCCCAGATCGGCGCAACAGTCCAAGACCTGCGATTCAGTCTGAGGCCGTCGAATCTCGCGTCCGAAGCGGCGACGCGCGCGGGAATCGCTGATCTGTCATGGGGCGGGGCGTTTGATTTTGCCGGCAAACGCCACCCGGTTCCGACCGCGATCATTGGACTGGGCATCGCGTTTTGGGCGTTGGCGGCGCTTCGCCGCCGCAAAGCCGATGGGCTCGCGACTTTTACGCCACCGCTGAGAGAAACATCAGCCTCCCTGGTCGAAAGCGCAACCAGAGTGCTCCGCGACCGCGCCGAGATCAAACGGCGAGAATTCGTCAACGTCGCGCAGGCTCAAATCGCGACCGGAGCAGCAAGATTTTCCGATGAGGTCGAAAGAAGGCTGGAAAACGTGGTCGATCGGGTTCCGGGCGGACCTGAGGTTCGACCTCTCATCGAGGCCGCAGTTCAACTCGCCCTCTCGGCTGCGCTGGAAGGTCTCTTTCTGAAGCGAACCGCCGGCTGAGGGTCGAGCGTTGCGGGCTGTAAGCATCCGCCGGCGCAAAGTCGTGCAGTTCGCAAAGCTCTAGCAGGAGAGCCCTTCCGCCGAAATAAGCCAAAGGCGCCAACGGCGTCAGGTTGGGGCCAGCCTGACAGCTTAGAACCCGATCGGTGGACTGCCGCCTGGCGAAGTTCGCGAAAACGGCGCGCTGATCGGGGAATACCTCAATGCGGATCATCAGCGCGGCGGTCATCCTGCCCTGCCTGGTCGGCTGCACCGTCCAGCCGCCGGCGCCTTACGCTCACGTCGAGCTCCCATATTCGGCGTGCGAACCTATGGCCGACCTCAGGAACAACCTGACCGGGACGCCCTACCCTTCGGCGAAAAGCGACGCCGTTCTGCACAGCCTTGGGGTCCGCTGCATTGGCGAGCCCTATCCCACCGTGGTCCGCGCCCACTATTAAGCGAAGGGCGAGCGAGGGCCGCGGCGATCGCGCCCGGGCGCCGCAACACAGACGGCCGCCCTGAGGCGGCCGAAGCTGTCGCGCTGCAAATATATCCGGCGCCGCTCAGCGCAAAATCGCGGCCCAATTCACCGGCCACGACAGTGAGAGGCTGACGATAAGTCCGAACGCCGTCAGGCCGGCCAGCCGCATTCTTTGGCGCGCGCCCTCCGGCAACGCGGCGACGGTCAGAACCGCCAGCACGAGGACGAGAAATCCCATCGGCAGGTTAGTGACCGAGGGGTGAATCACGGCGTCGACGAGATCGCCGAGGATCGAGCCGATTTGACTATTGGCATCCATGAACGCAAACCTTTCAAAAACGGTCGACGGAAACTGACACGAATGGCCGATTCAGCAAAGGACATCTTAAGAGTAACCTTATCGGCGCCGCGGATGACTTACGCAGCGTAAGAAACGGGGCCGGCGCCGCGCAATGGATATTCAGACCCTAGGACCGCGCGTCTCTTCTGAGTGAAGTTTCGCGCAAGCGCACAGCAACCTGCGTGGGACGACCGTCACAGCGACGCTGCGGCAGGAGGCTATGACAATTCCGAACCAGCGGCGCCTGTTTGACCGCATCGCGCGCCAACGAATCGGGATTGACAACCGAGGCGCGGACTGCCGCCATTGACCTCCTCCGCTCTATTGGCGAGGCTTGCGCCTCACGATGCTTGCCCGAGGAGGCAAGGCCGATGCGCATCGAGCCCGCGTTTCTGTTCGATCTCGACGGCACGCTGGTGGACAGCGTCTACCAGCACGTTCTGGCCTGGAAGGAGGCCCTCGACAGCGAGGGCGTCGACCTCTCGGTCTGGCGCATCCATCGCAAGATCGGGATGAGCGGCGGCCTGTTCACCGACCAGCTCAAACGGGAAACCGGCGTCGACATGAGCGAGGACCGGCTCGAGCGCCTGCGCCGGAAACACGCCGAGGCCTATCGGCGGATGTCGAGCCAGATCCGCCCATTGCCGGGCGCGCGCGAATTGCTCGCCTGGCTCACCAATGCCGGGCTCCAATGGGCGATCGCCACCAGCGGGCGCATGGAGACGGCGGGGGTCAACCTCGACGCGCTCGGGGTCGATCCGGCGAAAACGCCGGTCGTGACGCGCGATCAGGTCAAATACGCCAAGCCCGATCCCGACCTGTTTCTGGCCGCCGCGGCGCGACTGAACGCGCCGATCGAGACCGCCGTTGTCGTCGGCGACAGCATCTGGGACATGCTTGCGGCGGCGCGCTGCCGGGCGCTCGGCGTCGGGCTCCTGTGCGGCGGTTATGGCGCGAGCGAACTCCAGCAGGCGACGGCCTTCCGCGTCTACGAGGACCCAGCCGACCTGCTCGGCCACATCGATGAGCTCGGCGGACGGCGGTGAATCACATCATCATTGCGAGCGATAGGGCGTCGAAAGACGCCCGTCTCTCGACGGG
>PLUH01000431.1:4018-17315 GCA_003164825.1 Hyphomicrobiales bacterium | reverse complement strand
GTGTGACCGAGGTGGATGTCGGGGGCCGTGGGGTCGATCCCGAGCTTCACCCGCAGCGGCCGCTCCTCAGCGAGCTTACGCTCGAGCCCGCGCTCCGGCAGCGAATCCACCGCGTTGCGCTCCAGCCACGCAGCCGCGTCGGCGGGCGTGGCGCGCTCTCCTGGCATCCGGGCGAATGCTAGACTCTCGCCTCGCGGTGGGGCAGGTTGCCGTCCCGCCACGCGCGCCCTCATTCGGGCCGCCGGGCTGAGCCACCCGTACGCAGCCCCCGATCGCATGAGCGACGACGTTCACAGCACCACGGCGGGCGATGACCCCGGCGCGCCAGTTCCTCTCCCGCGCAAGCGCAGGCGGCCGTTGCCGAGGCGCGCGCGCCGCGACCGCGCCCCGAAGCCCCGGGTGCGCAAGTTCCGGCTGACGCTGATTCTGCTCGGCCTCGCGGCGCTCGCGCTCCATCTCCGGGTCAATGGCTCATACGGCTATTTCCGCGACGAACTCTATTTCATCGTCTGCGGGCGCCATCCGGCGTGGGGGTATACCGACCAGCCGCCGCTGATGCCGCTGATCGCCGCCGGGTCGACGCCGCGTTTCATTCGCTCAGGGGCCTCCGGCTCATTCCCGCGCTCGCAGCGGCGGCGACGGTTGCGCTCACCGCGTCGGCGGCTCAAATGCTGGGGGGGCGCCTCTACGCCCGCTGGCTCGCCGTTGGGCCTGCCCGAGGAATCCGGCCAGACGCTCTGGCTTTGTCGCGATCGTTTTGAGCCGCTGCCGGCGGCGTGGCCGAGTTTGCGGCGTTATGGTTAGCCGGTTCGCAGGAACGACCAGCGCCGAACCGGCCCGGCGCTTCGGGTCAGCTCATGAGCTGCGCTCAAGCCCGTTCGCCGGCCGTCGGCGATGGCCCTAGCGCGGCCTTCGCCAACTGGAAAGCCGTCCAGCCGAGCGTCGTAACGATCTCTTCGTCGGCGCAGCCGCCCGCGTCCTTCAAACTCAGCACCGCTTCGGCGCCGATGACCGCGGACAGGGCGAATTGCAGCCGACGGCGCTCGCCTGCGTCCAATCGATCCGCGGCCGGTTCGAGAACCGCATCGATCAGCGGGAGCCGGAAAGCCGGCCGGGTCGCGCTTCCCTTCTCCGCTCCGCCAGGCGCGTAGGACATCGCAATCAGCGCCCGGATCTGCGCCTGCCTGGCGAGAACGAGGCGCGTCATCGCCTCGGCGGCGCGGCGCGCCCGCGCCTCGACGGTCGGGATCGCGCGCAATTCAGATAGCAGGCCGTCCAGTCCCGGCCACTGAAATGCATCCCGCAGCAGGTTCTGCACATCCGAGTAGTAGCGATAAGCCGTCGCTTCCGACACCAGCGCGCGTTCGGCGGCCCGGGCGATGGTCGGCGCCTGACCATCCGCGAGCAACGTGCGCGTCGCCGCCAGCAACGCTTGGCGCGTCCGTTCCTTCTGGTTCGCTCGACCGCCGGGCCTTCGCGCGGCCGGCTCTGAGACAGGAGCCATTATTTTTGCTTGTGAGAGTTGACTATCATGATGAGACTAATCTATCATAAGGAAACCCAATGCGAAAGGACCCGCCCGTGGCCACCGTCAACATCACCGCCGCCGGAACCGGAGACGCCATCCAGCTTGGACCGATCCGGATGCGCGTTCTCGAGGACGGCTCGCGCACCGACAATCGCATCGGCGCGGTCGAGATCATCGTGCCTCCTGGCGTAGCCGGCCCCCCGCGGCATCTGCACCGGATGCACGACGAGACATTCCTGATCCTCAGCGGCGTCTTGCAGTTCACCGTAGGGGACACGAGGCGAGACGCCCATGCGGGCGACTATGTGGTTGTTCCAGTCGGCGCGCCGCATACTTTCGCCAATGTATCCCCCGGTCCTGTCGTCGTCTTCAACAGCTTCACCCCAGCCTACTACGTGCAGTACTTCCGCGACCTGGCTCATCTCGCCGCAACCGATGGACTGTCCCCCGACCTCATCGCGCGGATCATGGCCAATTATGCAACCGTTCCGGCTTGACGGCGCCCCTGACGCAGGCCGCNNCGGGTCCATCGCCATCAGCGAGGGGACGAACTTGATCCCGTTCAGCGCAAAACTCGCGACGCTGTCCTTCTTCGGCTGCGACCAGCCGCGCACGAACGTCGGCCCGTAACCGAGCGCATCGACGAGG
Source organism: Hyphomicrobiales bacterium (assembly GCA_003164825.1). Taxonomy (GTDB): domain Bacteria; phylum Pseudomonadota; class Alphaproteobacteria; order Rhizobiales; family Beijerinckiaceae; genus Roseiarcus. The sequence continues at coordinate 15,139 of PLUH01000431.1, read as the reverse complement.
GTGGTCAGCGCCGCCGCGACATTGCTCTGTCTGGTGAAGAGGTAGACGACGAACACCGCCCCGCCGGCGACCGCGAACGCCCATTCCCGCCGGGAAAAACTTCGTTCCCCGCGCGCGACGCTCGCCGCGACGAACAGAAAGCAGATGACGGTCATCGCCATCAGCGTCCAGCTTCCCTGACGCGCCCCCTCGTCGCGCTGGACCAGATAACCGGTGAGGCTCAGGATGCCGAACAGGAACCACGACAGAGGATGCGGCCGAACCTCGCCGCGCAGGGTCTGGGCGATGTAGATTATGGCCGCGAGAATCGCGAGCGCGACCGAGAGAAGACCGAGCGCATCCCGCCAGTCGTCCATGACTTGCGTGAGGTCGCCCTTTCGTTTGTTGAGCGGCATGGCAAAAAAGGAGCGTAGATGGTCGAGGTCGCGCATCGAACGATCGAGGCCAACGGCCTCAACATTCACTATGCCGAGGCAGGCCAAGGGCCGCTCGTGCTGCTCTGCCATGGATTTCCGGAATCCTGGTATTCCTGGCGCCATTAATTGCAAGCGCTTGCGGAGGCCGGCTACCACGCGGTCGCGCCGGACATGCGCGGCTACGGCCAAACCGACAAGCCCGAAGCGATCGATCAATATACGAACTTCCATCTCGTCGGCGACATGGTCAGCCTCGCTCAGGCGCTCAGCGCGGAAAAGGCGGTCATTGTCGGGCACGATTGGGGCGCGCCGGTCGCCTGGCACGCGGCGCTGTTTCGGCCCGACCGCTTCCGGGGGGTCGTCGGCCTGAGCGTGCCCTTCCGGCCGCGGGGGTCGGTCCGGCCGACCGGATGCCGCAGACCGAATCGTCGCTTTTCTATCAGCTCTATTTCCAGCCGCCCGGAGTGGCCGAAGCCGAGCTCGAACGCGACCCGCGCAACACGATTCGGCGGAGCCTCTTTTCGGGTAGCGGCGACGCGCTGCGACCGTTGGAATCGATGGTTCCCCGCAGTGGCGGCTTCCTCACGTCGACGACGGAGCCGGAAAGCCTTCCCTCCTGGCTAACCGAAGCCGACGTCGGTTTCTACGCCGCGGAATTCGCCCGCTCAGGCTTTCGCGGCGGGCTCAACTGGTATCGCAACATCGACCGCAACTGGGAGTTGATGGCGCCCTTCGCAGGGCTTCCCGTCACCGTCCGTGCCCTTTACATGGCCGGCGACCGCGACATCGTCGTTCACTTCAAGGGCGCGGAACAACTTATTGCCAACCTTAAACAATTCGTCCCCAACCTTAAGCGCACGATCATGCTTGAGGGGTGCGGCCACTGGACCCAGCAGGAGCGCCCGGCCGAGGTCAACGCGGCGCTGATCGAATTCCTCAAGGAGCTCGACTAGCGCCTTGATCCTCTGGGGATTACCCCTCACATCCGCGTCAACGTCGCGATGTAGAACCCGTCCGTGCCGGTCGTCCTTGGGCTCAGGCGGAAGCCGGGGCCGAAGGGCGAGCGATGCTCGGCGAGCGCCGGCAGGCCGGCCGACCGCGCCTCGGCGCCGGCGTCAACCGGCAGAAAATCGTCGTGGCGGGCCATGAATTCGGCGATGCGATCCTCGTTCTCGGCCTTGAGGACCGAGCAGGTGATGTAGACGATGCGCCCNNCCGGAGCCGGTGCAGGGCGCGTCGATCAGGACCAGATCGCAGCGCCCCTCGAGATCGGCCAGTACGTCAGCCGGCCCCTTCGGCGCCCGCACCTGGACATTGCGGGCGCCCGAGCGGGCGAGCCTCGCGAAGATCGGCGCGAGCCGGTGAGCGTCCGGGTCGGCGGCGTAGATCTGACCCTGGTTTTCCATCGCCGCGGCGAGCGCGAGCGTCTTGCCGCCGGCCCCGGCGCAAAGGTCGAGGACCTGCATGCCTCCCTTGGCTTCGGCCAGAAGAGCGGCGAGCTGCGAGCCCTCGTCCTGCACCTCGACCAGGCCTTTGACATAGGCCGGGTCGGACGCCAGCGCCGGCGCGCGCCCGTCGGGGCGCATGGCGATGCGCAAGCCGACCGGCGAGAATGGCGTCGGTTCAGGCGCGAGATAGGCAAGCGCGGCGAGCGCCTTGTCGCGCGTGGCTTTCAGCAGGTTGACGCGCAGATCGACCGGCGCCCGCTCCGCCAGCGCCCTGCCCTCGTCCGCGGCGTTGTCGCCGAAGCTCGCCTCGAACTGCGGCGCGAGCCATTCGGGAAAATCCCCCGCGACATGGGGCGGCGCGCCGGAAAGGTCGGCGGCGGCGAGCCGCGCCCGCTCGGCGTCGGTCAGCGCCGCCGGCGCGTGGCCGTCGCCCGAGAACAGCGCCGCAAGCGCCTCGACGTCGAGCCCGCGCGTCTGCCTCAGCGCGCCGAGGATTTCGGCCCGCGGGCCCGATTCGCCCATGATCCAGGCGGACGAGCTTTTCCGTCGCAGCGCGTCATAGACGAGGCTCGAGATCGCGGCGCGGTCGCCGGAGCCGGCGAAGCGATGGGTAAGGCCCCAGTCCTTCATGGCGTCGGCCGCCGGCCGCCGCCTGGCGTCGATGTCGGCGAGCACTTCGATTGCGGCGGCGGCGCGGGCGGCGGGGGCGATGGGAGACGCGTCGGACGCGCGAACGGCTCGGCCGCAACAGACCGCAATCCCTTCGTTCGCAAGCGAAAAAATGTCACCGGCAGCGCCGATCGGTCCCGATGTCGCGCGCGTCGACAACCCGATTATTCACACTGGTGAGCTGGACACATTCTCCCGTTTGCGGATTGAAGTAGATTCCTGCGATGGCTCCGCCGGCCGCCGAGGTGCCGACGTTCCTGTATCCGCGTGACGCCATCGCGCCCAAGGCCTGGACGGGGTCCATTCCGCGAACGTTGGGAACTCCAATGGTGGGGCGCCAATGATGCGGCTGCTCGTCGCCCCCCTGTTCCTCTTGCGCGGCGCGGCACCCCTGCCGGTAGGAGCGGCTATACTGCGCCGCCCCCTCATCGTATCGGCCGGCGAGACAATCGGAATAGCCGCGATTGTATTCGGGCGGACCGGCGATGGCCGCCGAGGCGGCGAGCGACAAAACCAAGGTTGTCGCGGCAATGGCGATCAGGNNGCCCGCCGACGCCGGGGTAGCAGCAGACGTCGCCGATATCCAGAGCAAGGTCATTGGAACTGATGCGCGGGGCCCCGTCCCGCCCAACAAGCGGGGGCGATTGACCAAGCCGGCCCCACGCGCCGATCCTCGAAGCTGATTGCGCGGTTATTGGCCGCGCCTGACTATGCCTTGCGCCTTCGGTCCCTTAGCCGGTGCGCCCCGCTTTGCCGGCGCCGCTTTCTTGGCCGCGGCTTTCTTGGCCGGACCCCGCTTCGCGGCCGCCCTTGCTTTTGGCTTGCGTGCGACCGCCTTCTTCGCCCGCGCGTGCTTGACATGGATGCGTTCGACGTCGCGGGTCGGCGCATGCTCCTGCGCCCACGCGATCGCTGTCTCGAACGGAACCGCTTGTTGGTAGACGAGCTCATGATGGAGCGCGCCTGTCTTCTCATGCTGCCAGATATACATCACCGTGCTCTCGGGCTCTCCGTCCTCGTAGGACGTGTAGACGACAAGGCAGGGCGGCGAGGGCATGAAGACATCGAGATCGCCGATGCCGAGGCTGGTCCATGAAAGCAGGGTCGCCATTTGAACGTCTCCCTCTTTGAACCAGCCGATCCTAGCGCAAGACGCGAGCGGACGGAATCGGCGTCGGAGAAGGCGCGACGTTCGGGCGTCAACGTCCTTGGCGGGCGCCCTTTACCAGCCGTCAGCCGTTGGTTAGTGTCCTCGATCGCGAGCCGCAGTCCAATGCGAGACTTTCGGAGGGGGCAATGAAAAAGGCGTTTCTGGGCCTGATGGTGGCTGCCGCATGCCTCGCCTGGCTCCCCGCCTACGCAGCGACATACACTTATGACGTCGACTATACCTTTACCGTCACCACGACGAACAAGACGGGCTCGATCACCGGCTTCATCACCACCAACTGCGATTCGTGTGTTCTGTCCGCGAGCAATATTCTATCGTGGTCATTCACAGCAAACGATGGCACGAGCGAGAGCTCAACGGGCCCTAAAGCCGGAATTAGCGCTTCGGGAGACATGCTCGTAGCGACGCCGATGGGAATCTCCACCGACCTCAACGCCACGCTCGATGCGTCCATTCGGTTTTGCAACGACATAACGAACGGCGGAGCGGACTGCTTCCCCACGGCGGGATTGGATATCTACAACAACGATGTCGGAGACCAGCCGTTTCCTTTCTGGCACCTCTACTGGGATGAGATTTCGTCAGCGGAGGGGATCTTTTCGACCAATGGCGGTGGTCTTTCCCCTGCTCCCGCCATACAGATTGCTTCGCTTGCCATCCCGGAGCCGCCGGTCTGGGCGATGATGATTATCGGTTTTGCCGGTCTCGGATTCGCAGCCCATCGCCGGCAGAGGCGCGCTGCGAAACTCCGAATTGCCTGATCGCGTGGCCCGCATATGACCGAAGCAGCGAAACTGGAGGCCCGCCTCCTCACCGCCGCCGAGCTCGAGCTGGTCGCCTCGAGCCGGCCGCCCGAGATCGAGCTTAAGTCCGACGACGAGCTCAAGGCCGCAGCCCGCCGGCTGCGCGAGGCGGCCAATCGCGCCAAGGCCATCGCCGCGCGTCAAACGCGCGAGATTCGCGGCAAGGCCGCGCCGCATGGCGCCAGGCCGGCGAAGGACAACCTCGGAACCATCGGCAAAGCCCAGGCGCTGCGCGCGGCGCTCGAGCGCGTGGAGGCCGAGCAGCGCCGTCGGGCGGCGGCGGCGCTCAAGTAGCGGCGCCTCAGACCCCGAGGTAGCGTTCGAGCAGTTTCGGCTGCTCCTTGAGCTCGCGCGACGGGCCTTCGTGGACGACATGCCCGTTGTTGACGATATAGACCCGCTGCGCCAGCGCCAGCGTCGCCGCCAGATTCTGCTCGACCAGGACGATCGTCTGTCCCGCCGCCGCCAGGACCCGGCAGGCGGCCACGAGGTCGCGGACGATGACCGGAGCCAAGCCTTCGAACGGCTCGTCGAGCAACACGACCTTCGGGTCGCGCACGAGCGCCCGCGCGATCGCGAGCATCTGCTGCTCGCCGCCGGAAAGGTCCGTCCCGCGGCTGTCGCGACGCTCCTTGAGGCGAGGGAACATCTCGTAGACGCGGTCGAGCGGCCAGCGGTTTGGCGCGGTCAATCCGGCGAGCACGAGATTCTGCTCGACGTTGAGGCTGCCGAAGATGCGGCGCTCCTCGTGAACGAGTTGCATGCCGGCTCTCGCGATCGCGTGGCTCGGCAGCCCGACCAGCTCCACCCCGTCGAACTTGACCGAGCCGGCGCTCGGCCGCACGATTCCCATCAGGCTCTTCAGCGTCGTCGTCTTGCCGGCGCCGTTGCGCCCGATCAGCGCCACGACCTCGTTGCGCTCGACGTGCATGTCCACGTCGAAGAGGATGTGCGAATCGCCGTAATAGCTGTTGAGCGCCTTGACTTCGATGAGGCTCATTATTCCAAAACGCCCCCCAGGTAGGCTTCCCGCACGGCGGCGTTGGCCTTGATCTCGTCCGGCGTGCCCTCGACCAGAATCTTGCCCAGTTGCAGCACGGTCACCCGCTCCGACATCTCGAACAGGGCGTCCATATCGTGGTCGATGATGACGGTGGTGCGGCCCTTGCTGATCGACTTCAGCAATTTGACCGTCTCAACGCGCTCGCGCGGGCTCATGCCGGCCAGCGGCTCGTCGAGCAGAAGCAGGCTTGGCGACGTCGCCAGCGCGAGGCCGATCTCGAGCCGGCGCTTTTCGCCGTATGCGAGACCCGACACCGGCACGTCGGCGCGTTCGGTCAGGCTGACCAGCGCCAACGTCGAATGAACCTGCTGCGAAAGGCCCGGGATGTCGGCCGGATTGCGTAGAAGGTCGAGACGAAACTTGCCGCGCCGTTCGGCCAGGGCCGCAATGGTGATGTTCTCGCGCGGCGTCAAGCGCGTGAACAGTTGATTGACCTGGTAGCTCTTGCTCAAGCCCAGCTGGCACACTTCGGTGACGCCGAGATTGGTGATGTCGCGGCCCTCGAAATGGATCGAGCCGGACGAGGGATTGATCTCGCACGTCAGCATTTTGAAGAAGGTGCTCTTGCCCGCGCCGTTCGGGCCGATGACGCCGCGCAGCTCGCCCCGTTCGAGGGAAAAGTTGATTTCGCTGTTCGCCGCCAGCCCGCCGTAGGTCTTCGACAGGTCCCTGACCTGAAGGATCGGGCCTGCGATCTCCGGCTCGCCGGGGTCGCGCGCGGGCGGCGGGGCCGGGTTCGAATTCTGGGGCGCGGCGGCGAAAACGGGCGCATCATCGCCACCGCCCGGGGCGGCCTTGCCGGGCGCCCTCGCGGAGGAGCGCGCGAGCGCGATCAGATCGCTCAAACCGCCGACGATGCCGCGCCGGAGGAAAAAAACGAGCAGGACGAAGACGACGCCGAGCGCGAGCTTCCATGAGGCGCCCATGCCGAGCGACCCTTGGAGGAAATCGCGCAGATAAAGCCACACCGCAGCGCCGACAAGGGGACCGATCAGCGTGCCGAGGCCGCCGATCACCGTCTGCATGATCAATTGTCCCGAAGTGTCGAAGGTGAACGCCTCGGGCGGCATATAGCCCTGCAGCACCCCGAGCAGTCCGCCGGCGAAGCCGGCATAGGCTGCGGCGATGACGAAGGCGAGCAGCTTATAGGCGTGGACGTCGTGGCCGACCGCGGCCGCGCGCAAGGGATTGTCGCGGATGGCGACGAAGATGCGCCCGACCGGAGAGGCGACGATCCGGCGGGCCAGGGCGAGGCCGACGAAATAGCAAACCGCGAGAAAAACATACATCGACCATCCGCCGGTCACATGAACGCTGGCGAAGCCGAAATTGAAGGTCGGTCCGGGCACGCCCGGCAAGCCGTTCTCGCCGCCGGTATAGTCGGACAGGGGCGAGTTCTCCATGAAGAAGAACACCTCGGCGATCGCGACCGTGATCATGGCGAAATAGATGCCGGTGCGCCTGAGCGCGATCATGCCGACGAGAAGGCCGGCGACCGCGGCCGCGACGACGCCGACCGCAAGCCCGAGCATCACGCTGGTCAGCCCCATGCGGGTCAGAAGATAGGCGGCGACGAAACCGCCGGTGCCGAAGAACGCCGATTGGCCGAACGACAACAGCCCGGCGAAGCCGAACAGAAGATCGAAGCCGACGCCGAACAGCCCGAACACCAGAACCCGATTCATGGTGTCGGGGACGAAGCCGATCTTCGGCAGGACGAAGGGCGCGACGACGAGCGCGAGCGCCGTCCAGCCCTCGAACGCCAGCCCGCGAATTCCCCGGCGGGCCTCGATCATGTCAGGCTCGTCCCTGCTCGCCGAGCAGACCGCGCGGGCGAACGACAAGGACAAACGTCATGACCAGAAACAGCATGACCTGGGAATAGGCGGGGTCGACCATCGACGTCAGGCTGAGGATCTCGCCCGCGATCAGCCCGCCGAGCACCGCGCCGGGGAACGACCCGACCCCGCCAATGACCACGACGACGAAAGTCTCGACCAGGATGGATTCGCCCACGTCGGGCGTGATCGGCGCGATCGGGACATTGACGATGCCGGCGAAGCCGGCCGCCATCGCGCCGATGCCGAACACGATCATGAAGACGCGATAGACGTCGATGCCGAGCGAGTCGACCATCACCGCGTCCTCGATCCCCGCGCGCACGATCATGCCGAGGCGTGAGCGATAGAGCACGAGATAGAGCGCCAGCAGCGCGACGGCGACGATGCCCACCACCGCGAGCCGATAGGTCGGATAGATCATGAACCCGAGCGAGGTGATGCCCGCCGCCCAAGAAGGCGGCGGCATCGACTGCGACAGGCTGCCGAATGTGAGCCTCACCAGCTCGACGTAGACAATGCCGAGGCCGAACGTGACCAGGATCTGGTCTTCGGGCGGCCGATCGTAGAAGTGGCGGATCACCACCCGCTCCATGAGAAGGCCGAGCGCCATCACGAACAGCGACCCCGCCGCGACCGCAACAAGGTAGGAGCCGGTATATTGGTAGGCGACCACGCCAGCGTAGCCGCCCACCATGAACATCGCGCCATGCGCGAGGTTGAGCACGCCGAGAGTGCCGTAGATGATCGTCAGCCCCGACGCGATGAGCGCCAGGAGGGCGCCCAGCACCAGGCCGTTGAAGGCCTGGGCGGCGAAGTTAGGCAGACTAAGCACGTCAGGCCTCTCGGGCGGATGGCGGTTGGGACAACCCTAGGTGTAACTGCCCAGCTTGCATCCGAACTCGGTCGGCGACTGCATCAGCCCCTCGCCGGGAACGACTTCGACGATGTCGTAGAAGTCCTCGGGAGTTTTCATGTCGGCCGGCTTCTTGCCGCGCTCGATGACGACCGGGCGGACAAGCTGGTGATCGGCGCCGCGGAAAAAGACCTCGCCCACGGTCGACTGAACCTTAGCGCCCGCTTCATAGGCCTTGATGACGTCGGGCGGATAGAACGACTTCGCCCGCTCGAGCGCGTCGGCCCACATCGCGATCTGCGCATAGGCGAGGTTCGCGCTCCATTCCGGGCTGTACTGGTACTTGGCCCGGAACGCGTCGTTGAACATCTTGGCGATCGGGTTCGTGTCCTCGAGCGTCCACCAATAGTCGGTCGCGGCGAAAACGCCCTGCATCGTGTCGGCGCCGACCTCCTTCGCGAGGAACGGCGTGTTGTAGGGCACCACCAGCGTCATCTTGTCGAGGATGCCGAACTGTTTGGCCTGCTTGATCGACAGCACCGCGTCGCGGCCGAAATTGATGTTGACGACGACGTCGGCGCCGCTGTTGGCGACGTTGAGCAGGTAGGAGCTGAAGTCGGTGGTGCCAAGCGGCGAGACCTGGTCGGTCGCCTTCGTCCAGCCGCCCTCGTTGCCGAACTCCTCCATCGATTTCTGCACCGTGTGACCATAGGTGTAGTCGGGCGTCAGGTAGGCGACCTTCTTGTTCTTACCGAGATTCTTGATCAGCACCGGCATGATCGCCTTAGCCGCCGTCTGGCCATAGAAGCATTCGCGGAACGAATAGCGCACGCAATCCTTGCCGGTGGTGTCGTTGGAGCCGGAGATGCCGACGAGGTAGATCACCTTCTCGCGGTCCGCGGTCTTGTTGTCGGCGACAGCCTCGGCGCTCGACACTGAGCCGGTTACCATGATCGCCTTGTTGTCGCTGATGAACTTGGTGAGGTTCTGGACCGCGGTGTTGGGCTTGGCCTCGCTGTCGGCGATGCCATACTTCACCTCTTTGCCGAGCACGCCCTTCTTGATGTTGGGCGAGATCTTGGTCATGATTTCGGAGCCGGCGTTGAGGTGCTCGATCGCCAGTTCGTACCCCTTGATGAGATCCTCTCCGGCCGCGGCATAGGTGCCGGTGCGCGGAACCGAGATTCCAACGAAGACCGAAGAGCCCGACGAACCGTCGGGCCAGGTGCCGAGCGCCGGCTGGTCTTCGGCGAGCGCGGGCAGGATGAGACCGGACGGGAGCAACGCTCCGCCGGCCAGACCCGCGCCGGCCCTGAGCAAGGTCCGCCGCGATACCGGGCCGGCGTCCCTGGCGCCGAATTTGCCAATAGCCATCAGAATTCCTCCCAAAAGTGTGATGAACGCCGTACGAACGGCAGCTCATGGCAGGCCGCATGCGTACGACGATATGTCACAACATGCGCAAATTCGCACATGGTTACAAGGTTATCGGCGTTCGACTTTCGTTCAATGGCGCCGCGTCAGCCGCCCGCCGCTCGGCCTCGATCATCGCCGCGTTTCGCCGCCGCCGCCGACCAGCCAGACGCCCATTCCGGCCAGCCAAAGCGGAAACGGATAGGCGGCGATCCGCTCGATGACCCCGGCGCCGAGCCCGAAATCGACCCTGACCGCCAAGCCCGCGAGCCCCGCCAGGCCNNAGCGCCGCGCCCGTATTCGACAAAAGAAGGTTCTCCGCGGCGCCGAGATAATGCCAGCCCGGCGCGGCGTCTTCCGGCGCGAGCCCGACGACCGCGACGCCGAGGCCGGACGCGGCGATGAGCCCAAGCGCCAGCCTCGCCAGCCCTCTCGGGAAGAGCGGCCAGACGACGACCGCGCCGGCGAAGATCAGCACGCCCTGAACCAGGAAGGATGCGTTCATCAGCGGATGCAGCGGCGAGCAGCCCGCGCCGTCGCCGCAGCGCACCGTCCCGAGATCGCTGATGAAGTTGCGCCGGAAGCTGTACCCGCCGCGAAAGCCGGCCACGGCGATCGCCTCGGCGGCGAAATATTGCAGGCAACCGACCCACAGCCATCCGCCCCGCCGCCTCGGGGTCATGGGCCCCGCTATTGTCCCATCCCCGGCAGCGTCCCCATCCCCTTGCACAGGATCGTCAGCATCACTTCCTCGGCGCCGCCGGCGATCGAGTCGATCCGGTGGTCGCGGAAGGCGCGGCTCACCGGCGTCTCGTTCATGAAGCCCATGCCGCCCCAATATTGCAGGCAGGCGCTCGGCAGTTCGCGCCCCAATTTGCCGGCCTTGAGCTTCGCCATCGTCGCCAGCTGGGTCATGTCCGCGCCGGCGATCATCGCCTCGGCGGCGCGATAGATGAGCGAGCGAAGGAGTTCGATCTCGGTCTGCAGTTCGGCCAGCTTGAAGTGCACCGTCTGGTTGTCGAGGATGCTGCGGCCGAACGCCTTGCGCTCACGCGCATAGGCGATNNAGCTTGTCGAGCTTGCGCGCGACGGTGACGCCCTTGGTCTTCATCGGCACGCAGATCAGCGACTTGTTGCGATGCTTGGGGCCGTCGCCGGTATTGGCGATGAGGCACATCCAATCGGCCTGGGCGCCGTTGGTGATCCACATCTNNCCCGGCTCCGAGACGCCGACGCAGGCGACCGCCTCGCCCGATATCGCCGGCTGAAGGAACTCGCGCCGCAAAGCGTCCGAGCCGTACCGGGCGAGCGCCGGCGTGGCCATGTCGGTCTGCACCCCGATCGCCGCCGGAACGGAGCCGCTGCGGACGGCGCCCATTTCCTCCGCCATCATCAGGGCGTAAGAATAGTCGAGCCCGGCGCCGCCGAATTCGACCGGCTTGTT
>PLUH01000431.1:0-3994 GCA_003164825.1 Hyphomicrobiales bacterium | reverse complement strand
CGTCATTGCGAGCCATAGGGCGTCGAGAGACGCCCGTCTTTCGACGGGCTACGGCGAAGCAATCCAGGGAACGTAGGGCGTCCTTTGGCCCTGGATTGCTTCGTCGGCTCTCGCCAATCAATCTACCACCGAACCGCCGTCTGTCGCGCATCAGACGAACGCGGCGGCGCCCGTGTTCTCGCCGGCCGCGCCGAGACTGGAGAGGGCAAAGTTTGAAATTGTTCTAATTACCAATTGCTCCCAAACGCTTGCCAGCCGTTTGGCGACTCTCTAGCTCTGGTTCGAACGCGGTCTTGTTCGGAGTTTCACCCGACCGCCAGCCGAATGCGCGCCCCGCGCGCGCCTTCGTAGGGAAACGGGAATGTCGGCCGCACGCGACGGGAGCGCGCGAGACCGTCGAGAGGATGATCAGCCCATGCAATTTGCCGCCCCGATGGATGACGAGGCGATCGCCGCGCTCGAGCAACTGAAGAAGACGGTCCGGATCGCCTTTTGCGGCGTCATGCAATCGACGCGGCTGCCGCCGATGGCGGCGTTGAGTCTGGCGGCGATGGCGGTCGGGTCGCTCTATCTCGAAGTCGCCGCCGCGCATCGCGGGGACAATCCCTGTCCGTGCGGCTGGCAGCCACGCAGCGCATCCGATGTGGAAGCTCTGCAAACCTCGCTCGCGCTCTCGGCCGAGCAGCCTCGCGCCAACTTCCACGCAATTCAGGTCGCCGGCAACGCGTAAAGATCGCGGGCTTGGCTACGCTCTGACCCTCCTCGCATATTGGAGAGCGCCGTGATCGACCAGGAAGCCACGATCGTCGATCACGATATCATCGACGCCCAGCGCCGCATCGTCGAAGTATTCGAGTTCGTTGACGGCTGGATCGAGCGCTATGAAACCCTCATCGATCTCGGCCGGCGCCTCGCGCCGATGCCGGCGAGCCTGCGAAACGACCGCAACCGCATTCGCACCTGCCGGGGCGACGCCTGGCTCGCCGGAATCCGCCGCGACGGCCGGCTCTATCTCAGCGCCGCCAGCGAAACGGGCGTGCTCGCCGGACTGCTCGCCATCATCGTCGAAGTCTATTCCGGGCGGGCGGCGGAGGACGTGCTCCACCATCCGCTCGTCGTGCTGGAAACGACGGGCCTCAGCCAGCGATTGTCGCCGCACCGCCTCGCCGCCTGTCGCGAGATTCTGGNNCGCATCGCCGCGCCGACCCTGGCGATGAACGCCTTGCGCTGAGCGTCGGTGGCGACGTTCATGTGGTAGAGCGCGTGATACTCGGCCCTCGCCCGTCCGCCGGTGAACCAGCGCAGGTAGCGCATCACCGTCTTTCGCGGCGGGTCGCCCATCCATTTCGCCATGTACCACGGCCGGCCGTAGGTCACGACGCCGACGATTCGGCGCAGGTTCACGAGCGAGGGCTTCACATGCGCCGGGTCGGAGAGGTCGAAGGCGACGCCCGGCATCATGAGCCGGTCGCAGAATCCCTTGAGCATCGCCGGCATGCCGAAGCACCAGGTCGGAAACTGCATCACCATCGCCTCGGCCGAAGTCAGGCGATCGATATAAGTCTCGAGCCCGGCGCGGTTCTCGGGAACATCGTGGTAGCGCCGCCGCGCCTCTTCCGTGAGCACAGGATCGAAAGCTTCGGCGTAGAGATCGAGCAAATCGACCTCATGTCCCGCGGCCTTGAGCCCCGCGAGAGCCTCCTTGAGGATCGCGGCATGAAAGCTTTCCGGCAACGGGTGGCAGTAAACGTAAAGAACACGCATCGACCCTATCCACCCATGTCGCGCCCGCTCGCCGCCGCGGCTCCCTGGCCTTACATGGACTTTGGTCGCCGAAGAAGCCGAGACCGCCAGGCCGCAGGCTACGGCGACGGGGGAACCAGGGGATGCGCCCTTGCTAATGGGCCGTCGATCGCGAGATTTGATCGAGTTCCCGCCATTCGCGACCGCCTGACGCGCCTTTTCGTTCAGTTCCAGCAGTCCAAGTCCACTCGCCTAAATCGAGGCGCCCAAGCGCAGCGCGCGCGGTTCTGCGCCCACGGTCTATTCCTGCCGTTTCGGCGTAGATTTGTTACTGGTATAAATTCGGTTCACGTCTGTTATTACAGTAGCGAATTGCCAGAATTGTCTAGTTATAGCCGCATGACGCGATAATGTGCTAACAACAGTGGCGTTTTACAATGTATTTCGACGCGGATGGGGGACCCGATGCAACGTCTGGCTTTGTTGGCTTGGGTGTCGGTCACATGTTTGGCGAGCGAGGCTCGTGCGTCGTCGCCCCTGGATTCTTTGTCAGGCATTGCGTCGGATTTGTCTTTCATCGAGCAGCAGGTGACGAAAACCCTGAACTCGCTGGCTCCCCCTACCTCTACGTCCGGATTATATCCCGTCTCGGGAGGCGACAGCGGAACGTGGACGACGACCACTCCTTCAGACAACGCCCTGGGATGGACGAGCGGGTTTTTCCCGGGCGAGCTTTGGCTGCTCTATCAGGCGACAGCGTCGACGCAGTGGGAGACGGCGGCGAAGGCTTGGACCGCCCCGCTGCTCTCGCAGACCTCGCCGGGCTCCCCCTCCCGGGTGGATCCCACCGATATCGGCTTCATCATCGGGACCAGCGTCGGCAACGGATACCGGCTGACGGGAAACCCGACCTACAGCACGGCGCTCCTGGCCACGGGCGCGTCCTTGGCGTCGCTCTACAATCCGACGGTCGGGGCGGTTCGCTCCTGGTGCTGCGGTTTCGGTCCCCCTTCGTATCCCGTCATCATCGACAGCATGATGACCCTTGGGCCCTTGCAGTGGGGGGCCAGCAATGGCGGCAACCCCGCTTGGGCGGGAATCGCGACGACGCACGCCGAGACGGTGACCACCAACCTCGTGCGCTCCGACGGCAGCACGGGCGAGGTCGCCGACTTCAACCCGACGACCGGGGCGCTGCTGGGCGTAACGACGTTCGCCGGATATTCCAATACCTCGACCTGGGCGCGGGGGGAGGCGTGGGCCTTGTATGGATTCGTGCAGGCCTATCAGACGTCGGATAACCCGGCTTTCTTGACCACGGCGGAAGATGTCGCGAACTATTTCGTCGGCCAGTTGGTCGCCGACGATACCTGGATCCCTCCTTGGGATTTCGACGCGCCCGGGACGCAACCTGTCGACACTTCCGCTGCGGCGATCGCGGCGGACGGGCTCATCATGCTGAGCACGGTTTCGGGAAGCTTAGGCGCGACCTACCTCACCGACGCCGAGGACATCCTCGGGGCGCTCAGCAGCAGCTACCTCGACACCTCGCCGTCCGGCGAGGCCGTGCTGACTGATGGCTACACGGGGACCGTGCATGGGACGAATACCGCGCTAATCTACGGCGACTACTATTTCACCGAGGCGTTGCTGCGACTGCAAAACGTCCTCGAGGGGCAGCCGGATTGGGTGCTTTATAGCCCTGCGGCTACGTCGGTCGTCCCCGAGCCCGCGACCTGGACGATGATGCTGCTCGGCTTCGCCGGGCTTGGCTTCGCGGGATATCGGCGTCGCCCGCGGTCGTCTCGCGCCTGAATCAAGAACTCCGTCGCGATCCGCGCTCGAGGCAAATCTCGCGGGCGGGCCGACGCGAAGTGGCCGATCGCGGGTGGGCGACCGACAGGGAGGCGCTGAGCAATATTGCGCCGGGCGGAATAGGAGTGGATCGAATCGCGTTTTTCAGCGACTCTATCCTCCGCTATTGGCGACGCGGCCCGCGCGCCGGTGAAACTACGGAGACTTCGCCAATGTCCAAGCGCCTTCGCATCCTTGCCGCCTGCGCCGCGCTCGCCGGACTCGGCGCCTGCGCCGCGCCGCCGCCCCCCGCCCCGGTAATCACCGCCCCGCCGCCGAAGCCGCTCGACGCCAAGACCCAACTCGAGAACCATATGTGAGCCAGGCGCGGGCGCAAACCGGCTCCAACTGGAGCAGCTGCGCCGTCGTGGACTCGTCATTGCGAGGAGCGAAGCGA
>PLUH01000083.1 GCA_003164825.1 Hyphomicrobiales bacterium | reverse complement strand
TGACGTCGCTGTAGCTCTCGCTGGGCTGGCGCACAGCCGGCCGATCGACGAACTTGCTATCGAGCGATATGCGTATGAGCCCCGACTGTCCGGCTGCGTAGGTCACGGAACAATGCGGGTTTGGCCGTGTTGATTCCAGCCATGACCGAAAACGCTGATCACCGATTTAGCGCGACGCTGTCCAGCCGAGACTTGGCGTTAATCGGCTGTTTGCGGGCCTTGGCTGACTTCAGCCAGCGAAACATCTCTCGCGAAAGCACGGAGGAACAAGACTGGCGCGCCGCTGCGGCACGCTCGCGCGCCTCGGACAGGCTAAAGGTCGGGAACGCGCCCAACCCCATCCAGTGCGTCCGGAATCTGTACAGCCGGTTCTTCGAGCCGCCCGGCTTGACGGCAAGGTAGAGGCCGCCGCCGTCAGGATACCGGCCCGGCTCTGCCAGTCGTTTCACCTGTAGCGCGTTAAGGCGTTCTGTCGTTCGCTTGGGCCTACGCCTAGGAGAGACACTAGGAGAAACGTCAAGGAAATGTGCAAAGGGAAAAAGGCTGGAAAACCGGGGATTTGCGGGGGGCTATGCGTCTTGCTGACACAGGGTGGAACAGGCGGCTGGCGGAGGGGGCGGGATTCGAACCCGCGATACGGTTTCCCGNNTACACACTTTCCAGGCGTGCGCCTTCGACCGCTCGGCCACCCCTCCGGCTCGCGCTCCGATGGAGAAGAGCGAAGGCGAGGCGCATAGCACCGGGCCCGCGGCCCGCGCAAGCAGGGCCCATGGCGGCTTTGCGGGCGAGCAGCCGCAGGCCGGGCGCTCCCAAAAACGCATATATCGCCAGCATGAATGTGAGCGACGCCGAATTTTCCAAATTCATTCACCCATGGACATCGATTTTCAGAAAGAGGAATCTTCGAGAGCTTTGCAAGCCACACCGTCGCTCGCGAAGCCGATTGGCGTCCGGCGAGAAGCGATTTATCGCTCCCGGCGTGGGATCCGGCGATTGCTCTCCGAGCCGGACGAGGACGCTCGAGATGAATATACTCGTCCCGCCAACCGCAACGCATTGCCGAAGGAGAACCCATGCTCTCCGAGCGACCGGACGACATCGGGCGGGCGCGGCGCTGGTTCGCCGAGGAATTGCGCCATACCGCCCATGTGCGCTCGCCGGCGGTTGTCGAAGCGTTCGCGACCGTTCCACGCGAGCATTTCGCCGGGCCGGGGCCGTGGCGGGTCCTAAGCCCGATGCGCGGCCCCGACTACTGGACCACCGACGACGCCGATCCCAGGCGTCTCTGCCACGACATCCTGGTCGCGATCGACGAGACGCGCCGGCTCAACAACGGCCAGCCCAGTCTGTGGGCGAACCTCATCGATCAGCTTGGGCTCAAGGCCGGCGAGCGCGTGATCCATGTCGGCGCCGGTTTGGGCTACTATAGCGCCATAATTGCCGAGATCGTCGGCCCTGCCGGCCGGGTGGCGGCGATCGAGATCGACCCCGGCCTCGCCGAGCGGGCGCGCGCGAACCTGGCCCGCGCCTGGCCGCAGGCGAACGTCGTCACAGCCGACGGCTTTGCTTTCGTTGCCGATGAGCGAGTCGATGCGATCGTCGTCAACGCCGGCGTTTCGCATCTCGCGCCGCCATGGCTCGATTCGCTGAAGGCCGACAACGGCCGGCTTCTCGTTCCGCTCACCAGCGCCAACCTGTGGGGCGCGTTCCTCATCATTACGCGCCGCGGCTCCCGCTATCCGGTCCGCTTCGCCTCCCGAACCGGCATCATCCCCTGCATGGGCGGACGCAACCCCGACGCCGAGGCGCGCTTGACCGCGGCGCTCGCGCGAGCCGACTACGCCGCCGTCAAATCGCTGCGCCGCCCGCCCGAAGAGCCCGACGACACGTGCTGGCTTAAGGGCGAGGGATGGTGGCTATCGACGGCGGAGGCGGAGGATGGGCTGGCGCGAAGCCGCGGCGGATAGCGTGCAGCCGTCGAATCATCGGCGCGCACAGCGATCTAAACTTGGCCCTCCAAAACCGCCCGAATCCGCGCGACAAAGCGCTCAGGCGGAACGGGCCGCGACGTCCGCCAACTCGATCGCGGCAATTCTTTTCCCGTTGGCAAGATCCCGTTGCGCCTTTTCGAGAAATTTCCGCGTCTCAGGCGCCCAGTCCGTGCAGACGGGTCGCGACCAGCCTCTCCGATCTCGCCTCACGCCCGCGCCGCCCCGAACAGCCCGATGCGGATCGCCTTCTCCAGCTCCAGCACCAGGATGAGCCCAACCGCCGCGGCGCCGGCGACCAGCATATCGGGCCAGTCGATCGGCCTTGTGTCGTAGAGGAATTCGAGCGGGGGCAGGTAGGTGAAGGCGATTTGCAGGAGGACGACGGCGGCGATGCCGATGGCGAGCGCGGGGGTCACGCGGATGGCGCGGAAGTCGAATGGGGCGCTATGCCGGAGGCGGACGCTGAACAGATAGGCGATCTCGAGCCCGACCATCGCGTTGACGGCGAAGGTCTGGGCGTGCTCGAGCTCCTCGCCGCGCCTCAGCGCCCAGAAGAAAACCGCGAACACGACGACGCAAAACAAAGCCGACACCAGCGCGGTCCGCCATACAAGGTGCCCCGAGAGGATCGGCGCGCGGGGGTCGCGCGGCGGGCGGCGCATGACGCCGGGCTCGGCCGGGTCGAAGGCGAACGCCAGCCCGAGCGTCACGCCGGTGACCATGTTGACCCACAGAATCTGCGCTGGCGTCATCGGCAGGGTGACGCCGGCGAGGATGGCGGCGACGATCGCCATCGCCTGGCCGCCGTTGGTCGGCAGCGTCCAGCCGAGCACCTTGACCAGGTTGTCGTAGACGATTCGGCCCTCGCGCACCGCGGCGGCGATGGTGGCGAAATTGTCGTCCGCCAGAACCATCTCGGCCGCTTCTTTGGCGGCTTCCGTGCCCTTGCGGCCCATCGCCACGCCGACGTCGGCGCGCTTCAAGGCCGGCGCGTCGTTGACGCCGTCGCCGGTCATCGACACCACCGCGCCGTCCGCCTGCAGCGCCTCGACCAGCCTCAGCTTGTGCTCGGGACTGGTGCGCGCGAACACCGCTGTCGTCGGCAGCGCGGCGCGCAATGCGACGTCGTCCATGGCGTCGATGGCGCGGCCGGTCAGGGCGTCGACCGAGCCGTCGCCCAGGCCGAGCTCACGCGCGATTGCGGCCGCGGTCGAGGCGTGATCGCCGGTGATCATCTTGACGTCGATGCCCGCCGCCCGGCAGTCGGCGATCGCCCGAACCGCTTCCGGCCGAGGCGGATCGATGAGCCCGACCAGGCCGAGCAGCGTCGAATCGCCGGTTTCGACGTCCGCGAATTCCAGGCTGTCGGCGCCGGGCGCCGCGCGCTTCGAAGCGAAGGCGATGACGCGCTGGCCGCGGGCGGCGAGGCTATCGATCGCAGCGCGCCACATCGGCGCGTCCAACGACTCGTCGCCCGTCGCCGAGCGCTGGCGGTCGCAGAGTTCGAGCACCCGTTCGGGAGCGCCCTTGACGGTGATAAGCCGGTCGGCGCCGGCGCGATTGAGGGTCGCCATGAAGCGGTGGCGAGCATCGAAGGGGATCTCCGCCAGGCGTGGGAAGTCGCGCCGCGCCGCCTCGGCGTCGACGCCGGCCTTGATCCCCAAGGCGATCAGCGCGCCCTCCATCGGATCGCCATCGACGATCCAGTCCGAGTCCGCCTGGCGCAACGACGCATCGTTGCAGAGCACGGCGGCGAGCGCGATCTCGCCGAGCGCGGGATGGGCCGAAGGCTCGGTCGCGACGCCGTCGAGAAGAAGCGCGCCGCGTGGCTCATAGCCGGCGCCGGTCGCGGCGAACGCGCCCGAGGCGGTCAAGACCGCTTCGGCGGTCATCTGGTTCAAGGTCAGCGTGCCGGTCTTGTCGGAGCAGATCGTTGATACCGCGCCGAGCGTCTCGACGGCGGGAAGGCGTCGGATGATGGCGTTGCGCTCGGCCATCCGGCGGACGCCGATCGCAAGCGTGATCGTCATCACCGCCGGCAGGCCCTCGGGAATGGCGGCGACCGCGACGCCGACGGCAGCCATGAACGCCTGCTCGATCTCGTAGCCGCGAACCAGCGCGGCGAAGGCGCAGACGCAGGCCGCGACCGCAAGGATGACGATCGTCAGCCGCCTGGCGAAGGCGTCCATCTGGCGCAGGAGCGGCGTAGTCAGGGATTCGACGCCCCCGACCATGGCGCTGATGCGCCCAAGCTCGGTCGCAGCGCCGGTCGCGATGACCAGGCCCGCGCCCTGGCCGCCCGCGACCAGCGTCCCGGAATAGGCGATCGAAGCGCGATCGCCCAGCGGAGCGTCAGCCGCGACCGGCTCGGTCGCCTTGTCCGCCGGCGCCGATTCGCCGGTCAGCACCGCTTCTTCGATCCTGAGGCTGCTCGCGCGGAGCAGCCTGAGGTCGGCGGGAATGCGATCGCCCGCCTCAGTCAAGACGACGTCGCCGACGACCAGGCTTTCGACCGGAACCGTGAGCCGCCGGCCGTCGCGCATGACTGACGTCTCGCGGGTGAGCATGCCGCGAATCGCGTCCAGCGCCTTTTCGGCCCGGCCCTCCTGGATGAAGCCGATTGTCGCGTTGATGACGACTACGCCAAGGATGACCACGGTATCGACGCCGTGGCCGAGCAGGAAGGCGATCAGCGCCGAAGCGAGCAGGACATAAATCAGGAGGTTGTTGACCTGGGCGAAGAGTCGCGCCGCGAGCGAACGCCGCTTGCCGGCCGGCAGGCGGTTAGGCCCGTTCGCCTCGAGGCGCTGCGCGGCCTCGGCGGACGTCAATCCTTGGGCCGAGGCGCGGCAGCGCTCGAGCGCGGCCGCGGCGGTTTCCGCGTGCCAGGGGCGTTCGGCGGCCGCGGGCTTATCCTGCATCGGCTGCCTCTCCGAACCGACCCCTGATCACCCCGCCACCGCGGCGATGTCCTTAGCCCCCAGTCCCTTGGCTTCGGCGCGGGCGAACGCTTTGACCGCGCTCGAGACGAGGTCGGCGGGCGCGCCGAGCGATTGGGCGAGCGCCGCCGCGTAGCGCGC
This sequence comes from Hyphomicrobiales bacterium, assembly GCA_003164825.1. Lineage (GTDB taxonomy): Bacteria > Pseudomonadota > Alphaproteobacteria > Rhizobiales > Beijerinckiaceae > Roseiarcus. The sequence goes on along the minus strand of PLUH01000083.1, from coordinate 8,175 downwards.
GTCCTTCAGCATGAGAGAAAGCGCGAAGTCCGGCTCATCGTAATCGCCGTTAAGCATGCTCGGCAGTTTCATCTTCACGATCGGGCTCGATGCGGCGCCGTTGAGGATGAGACTGGAGATCTGCACCGGCCGGAAACCGGCCTTCCGCGCCACATCGAGCGCTTCGCCCAGAGCGGCGACCTGGGCGGCGATGAGCTGGTTGTTGATGAGCTTCCAGGTCGCCCCGGCGCCCGCCGGTCCGAGCAAGTCGATCTTGCTTCCGATTGCGATAAGCGCAGGCCGCGCCTTGTCGAGCGTCGCAGCGTCGCCGCCGACAAAGAACCTGAGCTCGCCGGACGCCGCCGCCTGACGGCTGCCGCCGACCGGCGCGTCGAGGAAGGCGCATCCCCTGGCGCGAGCGTGCCCGGCGAGCTCGCGCACCCAATCGGGCGTCAGTGTGCTCGATTCGACGACGACCGCGCCCGTCTTCGCTCCGGCGAGCGCGCCATCGTCGCCGAGCCAGACAGCCCGCGAGGCCGCGTCGTCCGCCACCATCGCGAAGACGCAGTCGGCGCCCTCGGCCGCCTCGCGCGGCGTCGTCGCGACTCTGGCGCCTTTGTCCGCAAGCGCCTGCGTCCTGGCCCGGGTTCGATTCCAAACCGTCAGACCAAAGCCTTTGGCGAGCCAGTTGGCGGCCATGCCGGCGCCCATCGTGCCAAGTCCAAGAAGCGCTACGCGTTGCATGATCATGCTCCGTGAGAGGTGAACTTGTCCCGGCCCTTACAGCACGTGCGAGCCGTCGCCGGCGCGCTTGGCGGCCTTCTGGAATTTCTTGATCACCCGGTCGCGCTTGAGCTTGGAGATGTGGTCGATGAAGAGGACGCCATCGAGGTGGTCGATCTCGTGCTGCAGCACCGTGGCCAGCAANNGGCCGCTCGACCTCGGCGTAATATTCCGGGATGCTGAGGCAGCCCTCCTCGTAGGTCGCGCGCTCCTCGGACGACCACACGATCTCGGGATTGATGAACACCTGCGGCTGAGGCTCCTCCTCCTTTTTCGCCACGTCGACCACCAAGAGGCGGATCGGCTCGGCGACCTGGATCGCCGCCAAGCCGACGCCCGGCGCTTCATGCATGGTCTCGATCATGTCGTCGATCAGGCGGCGCAGCGAATCGTCGACCCGCTCGATCTTCGCGCTCACGAGGCGCAGCTTGGGGTCGGGCAAAATGATGATCGGTCGCTGGGCCATGGAGCCGGTTTGTTTTCAAGGAGGGAGCGTCGGGACTGATAAGCGCCTGGACAGGCGCGGTCAAACGTGTTCTTATTTTGTTCCATTCGCTGTTTCGCAGGCCCGCGTCTTTGATGACTCTCGCCTCCCCGATCGCCGTCATTGGCGGCATCCCGATCTTCGCGCTGCAGGCGCTCGCCGCGGTTGCGGCCCTGCTGGCCGCGCTCACGGCTCTGGCGCTGATCGCGCTCTGGCGCGCCGCGGCCGCGCGGCGCAGCGAGCGCGAGGCGGCGGAGGAGCGGCAGCAGGCGATCGAGGCGCGCTTCACCGCGCTCGCCCAATCGAGCGCCGAGCTCAACGGCCGGGTCGGGGCGATGGCGGAATGGCTCGGGTCGCGGCAAACCGACCTCGCCCGGGTCGTCGCCGACCGGCTCGATTCCGTCGGCGCCCGGCTCGGCGCCGGGCTCGAAAGCCAGGCGCAGACGACGGGCGAATCGCTCGGCCGGCTCAATGAGCGGCTGGCGGTGATCGACGCGGCGCAGTCGCGCCTGACCGAGATGACGCGCGAGGTGGTGTCGCTGAAGGACATTCTCGCCAACAAGCAGGCGCGCGGCGCCTTCGGCCAGGGCCGGATGGAGGCGATCGTGCGCGACGGCCTGCCTGCCGGCGGCTACGACTTCCAGTTCACGCTCTCGAACCGCGCCCGTCCGGATTGCGTCATCCGCCTGCCGGGCGATCCGCGCCCGCTCGCGGTCGACGCGAAATTTCCCCTCGAAGGGTTCTCGGCCTATCGCGCGGCGCGCGACGACGAGGCGCGAAGAAGCGCACATGCGCGCGTGCGCGCCGACGTCGGCAAGCATGTCAAGGACATCGCCGAGCGCTATCTCGTGCCCGGCGAGACGCAGGACGTGGCGCTGATGTTTGTGCCGTCGGAAGCGATCTATTCCGATCTCGTCGAGCATTTCGACGAACTGGTGCAGAAGGCCCATCGCGCCCGGGTGGTCATTGTCTCGCCGACGCTGATGATGATGGCGATCAGCGTCGCTCAGGCGATCCTGCGCGACGCGCGGATGCGCGACGAAGCGCACGAGATCCAGGCCGAAGTCGGCAAGCTCCTCAACGACGTCCGCCTCGTCGTCGAGCGGGCTGGCAAGCTCGAAACGCATTTCCGCCAGGCGCAGGAGGATCTCGCCGGCGTCGGCGCCGCGAGCGTCCGGATCGCGCGCCGGGCCGAGCGGATCGAGGCGATGGATTTCGCCGACGGCGATCGGGCGGGCGCGCCGGACCTCATGAGCCTGGCGCGGCAGGCCGAGTAGAGGTGGGCGCGGGCGCNNGCCGCCGAGCACGGTCGCGCCGCCATGATTGGCGGCGCCCAGCTCTCGCGCATGTTGCGCCCGCTTGGCGTTCCTCTGCCGCAGATCATTTCGGAGAAGCTCGCTCCCCCGTTTCCGCATCTCGTCATGGAACGCCTGCCGGGCGCCGATCTCGGGAACGTCGTGAAGACGTTGCCCGCCCAGAGGCTGGTCGCCATTGCGACCGCTGTCGCGCAAGCACAGAGGATTACGGCCGGCGCGGCGTCTGGCGGACGATACGGGTATGGCGTGGCGCCGACAGACGCGCCGCACGAGATGTGGTCCGAAGTTCTCGAAGACAATGTCGCCAGGTCGCGGACGAGGATCCTGGCGGCAGGCCTCTTCGACCCTTGGCCGGTCGACGCGGTGTCGGAACTGGTCACGAAAGCGCGAGGCGAACTCGACTCGTAGCCCCCAATCCCGTTCCTCCACGACACGACGACCAAGAATGTCATGGTCACGCGGGAGGGCGCTTTCTCCGGCATCGTCGACGTGGATGATTTATGTTTCGGCGACCCCCGGTATGTCGTCGCCCTGACTCTTGCTTCGCTGACGGCGGCCGGCGGTCCGCCGGACTACGCGGACGCGTGGATGAAAATCGCGAACTTCAGGAATGACAAGGTCTTCCGGCTTTACGTGGCCCTCTTCCTCGTCGATTTCATGTCCGAGCACGGGCAAACGTTCAACCAAAATTCACGAGCGTCCAGCCCGGAGGCGAGACGATCCTTGCTTGAAGTGTTCGAAGCAAATCTGCAGCGCGCTGCGAGTTGACTTCGCTCGCGAGCGAAAAGAAGGGATCGTTAGAGGAATCCGGGATCTGGTCGCGAGCCATGCAAGGGAGGCGCGGAATGAATCAGCGTTCGGAAGGAGTCGCGCCGCTCGTCATCGACGCGGCGGATGCGCCGCAGGCCGCGTGGGACGATCCGGTGCGAGGGCGGCTTCGCTTTCGCACCCTGTTCTCGCGAGGATTGACTCCGACCGCCGCGGTGACCTGCGGGGTCACCGAACTCGGGCCCGGCGACTGGCTCGGCCTGCACCGCCACGCCCCAGCGGAAATCTATTACGTATTCGCCGGTGCTGGCGTCGTGAGCCTCGACGGCGAGGAGATTCCGGTGGGCGTGGGGAGCGCGGTGTTCATTCCGGGCATGGCCGAGCATGGAATCCGCCAGACCGGGAACGACAGTTTGCGCCTCTTCTACGCTTTCCCGGTCGATTCATTCGACGGCGTGGAATATCTGTTCTCCGCTGCGCCGGGGGCGTGAGCGCCGCGCGTCAGGAGCCGCGGACGCGGTCGGCGACCGCGTCTACAGGGCGCTTGCCAGCGCCGCCGGGTCGGGATAGCGCTCCCACCCGACCGAAGCCAGGAGCCGACGGCGCAGCGCATGTCCATGGTCATCACGCCTTACGGGTCCGCGCCCGGCCGCGAATGCGGCAGCTGCACCATGTGCTGCAAGGTCTATACGTTCCCGGAAATCAACAAGCCCGCGGGCGTCTGGTGCAAGTTCTGCAATCCAGGCAAGGGTTGCAAGATTCACGACAACGTTCCCGATCCGTGCCGGGACTTCTTCTGCCTGTGGATGACCGACGGGACAATGCCGGACGAATGGCGGCCAGATCGGGCGCGCTTCGTGCTGACGGTCTACCCCGGGAACGGCTTCGTCTATGGGCAGGCCGATCTCGGATCGCCCGGCGCGTGGCGCAGGGCGCCGTACTACGACAGGTTGCGCGCGATGGCGAAGGCGCTCCTCGAGCAGCGGCGGCACCTCCTCATGTTCGTCGGCGACCAGGCGACGCTGGTCATGCCCGACGAGGACGTGCCGCTCGGCAAGATGACAGCCGAAGATAATTTCCGCATCGAACCTGTTTTCGGCCCGAAGGGTCCGACGTGGCGGGCGACCAAGGCCTGACGCGTCGTGTCATCGCCGACGAAACTCCCTTCGCCGGGCGGCAAGAATCGGCGCCTATAGAACGATGCGATCAGGTGGAATAGAAGTAGCCGCGAGGCCACGACTACGGGCCGATCGAGGCTTCAGTCCCGAACCTGCCCACCGCGAGGGTCACGGAAACGCAGCTGCCTGTTCGCTGTCCAAGACCTCCTGTTCGGCGCCGGAAACTCCCTGTTAAGCGAGAGAAAGCTCCCTGTTACGCTGCCTGTTCATTCGCCCCTCATGCGACGCGGCGACAAGGCGTATTCGCCAGGCAAGGCCCGCTGCGGCGCCGGCTGCCGGTCTCTTTTGCGTTTCGGAAGCGGCTGAACGCGCACTTTAATCCTCATTGTTTCAAAGGCTTGCAAGTTTTGTCTTTTCCAGAAACACGATTCGTGCTAGAGTGGCGTGGTCATGCACGGAGTACCCGGCGGAATGATCCGGCGTCTTTTTTTCGGGTTTGGCGTCGTCGTAGCCTTTTCGGCCCCGTCGCTCGCAGAACTTGCAATGACCGGCGCTCCCGTCGCGATGCGCGCCGGGCCGGCCAGCAATGCCCGAATCGTGCAGCGCATCCCCGGGAGCGCAGAGATTGAGGTCGAGAAATGCGCGCGCGGCTGGTGCCACGCCTCATGGCGGAATCGACCGGGCTACATTCCGGCTGACGACGTGGTTCTCGGCCCACCGGCGGCGACGTTGCCGGGGAACCAGATGCCCCCGCCTGTCGTCTACGCGCCGCCGACTTACGTCACGCCGCCGGTATGGCGATGGGACGGCCCTTATGTCGGAACCAACTTGGGCTTCGGCGCGGGTGGCTGGTAGCGCCGCATTGCCCCTACCTATGACCGCCGCGCGGACTTATATGGCGGGCTGACCCCTTGAGACGCAGGAGACCAACCGCGTGACCACGAGCCACGAGCCGGAGAAAATTCCCGTCACCGTCCTCACCGGCTATCTCGGCGCCGGCAAGACGACGCTGCTCAACCGGATTTTGAGCGAGCCGCACGGCAAACGCTACGCGGTCGTCGTCAACGAATTCGGCGAGATCGGTATCGACAACGAGCTCATCGTCGGCGCAGACGAGGAAGTGTTCGAGATGAACAACGGCTGCATCTGCTGCACGGTGCGCGGCGACCTCATCCGCATCATCGAGGGCCTGATGAAGCGCAAGGGCCGGTTCGACGCGATCATCGTCGAGACGACCGGCCTCGCCGATCCCGCGCCGGTGGCGCAGACCTTCTTTGTCGACGAGGACGTGCGCGAGGCGGCGCGGCTCGACGCGGTGGTGACGGTCGCCGACGCCAAATGGCTCGCCCAGCGTCTGCGCGACGCGCCCGAGGCCAAGAACCAGATCGCCTTCGCCGACGTCATCATCATCAACAAGACCGACCTCGTGAGCGCGGCGGAATTGCGCGAGGTCGAGGCGCGCATCCGCGCCATCAACCCGTACGCTGCGCTCCATCGGGCGAAGAAATGCGACGTTCCGATCGCCGACGTGCTTGAGCGCCGCGCCTTCGATCTCGACCGCATCCTCGACATCGAGCCGGATTTCCTCGTCGCCGGAGACCATGATCACGACCACGACCACGACCACGAGCATGACGACGGCCACCATCATCACGGCCTCAAGCACTATCACGACGAGGATATGCAGTCGGTCGCGATCAGGCTCGAGGGCGATGTCGATCCGGCCAAGTTCATGCCGTGGATCAACCGCGTCACCCAGGAGCAGGGTCTCAACATCCTGCGCTGCAAGGGCATCGTGGCGATGAAGGGCGACCCCAAGCGCTTCGTGTTCCAGGGGGTGCACATGATGCTCGACGGCGATTCGCAGCGCGAATGGAAGCCGGACGAGAAGCGGGAGTCGAAGGTCGTGTTCATCGGCCGTGACCTGGCCGAGGAGGATATCCGCAACGGATTCCTGGCCTGCGCGGCATGACCGGTCATCGGTTCGCATGACCGACGCCCGGGCGACCGGTTCCCTTACCCAGCATGCCCGCCTGTTCGAGGCGGGCGCGCATGTCGTCGCGGCGGCGTTCGTCGGGGGCGCGCCGATGCTCGCGCTGGCCGACGGCGCGGTTCTGATCGGCGAGCCGGAGGATCAAAAGCGCGTCGACGTCCACCCCGGCGCTGCGATCCTGACCGCGATCAGCGACGGCAAGATGCTGCTCACCGGCGGCGACGATGGGCGCGTCGTCGCGATCCAGGCTGACGGCGCCCCGCAAGAGATCGCCGACGAAAAGGGCCGGTGGATCGACGCCCTGGCGATGCGCGGCAAGGCCTATGCGTGGAGCGCTGGCAAGCAGGTCCGCGCGCGCGACGAAACAGGAACCGTCAAGACCTGGAGCGCTCCGTCAACCGCTCGGGGCCTCGCCTTCCAGCCAAAGGGTTACCGTCTCGCGGCGACGCATTACAATGGCGCGACGCTTTGGTTTCCGAAGGTCGAAGGCGGTCCTCAAACCCTGGAGTGGAAGGGCGCCCATCTCGACGCCGCCTTCTCTCCCGATGGGCGCTTTCTCGTCACCTCGATGCAGGAGAATGCGCTGCACGGCTGGCGGCTGGCCGATTCGCGCAACATGCGCATGACCGGCTACCCGGCCAAGACGCGCTCGCTCTCCTGGTCGCACGACGGGCAGTGGCTTGCGACCTCAGGCGCCGACGCTGCGGTCGTCTGGCCGTTCAAGGACAAGGACGGGCCGATGGGCAAGGCGCCGCGGGAATGCGGCGTGCGCGAGGCGCGGGTGACCAGGGTGGCGTTTCATCCGAAGGCGCTCGTCGTCGCCACCGGGTATGCGGACGGCGTCATTCTGTTGTGCCGCCTGGCGGACGCGGCGGAAATCCCGGTGCGCGATCCCGGCGGCGGCCCGGTGAGCGCGCTCAGCTGGGACGCCACGGGCGCGCGCCTGCTCTTTGGCCTGGAGACCGGCGCGGCGGGCGTCCTGAACTTACCGGCCTGACGCTGGCGCTTCCGCGCTTGCCAGCGGCGCCTGAAAGGGAGAATTCTCCCGCCGCAAGCGACGCCGGGAACGCCATGAGCGAGGCCTATATCGGAGTGGACGTCGGCACTCTCAGCGCGAGGGCCGGCGTTTTCGATCCTGTCGGGCGGCTCATCGCCAGCGCCCGGCGGCCCATCGCGATCTGGCGCGAGCCCGGCGAGATCGTCGAGCAATCCTCCGACGACATCTGGCGGGCGGCGACCTCGGCGGTGCGGGAAGCGGTCGAGGCGTCGGGTCTGCCGCCCGAGGCGATTGCAGGCATGGGCTTCGACGCCACGTGCTCGCTGGTCGCGCTCGACCGCGATGCTCGTCCCCTGTCGGTGAGCCCTACCGGCGCGCCCGAGCGCGACGTGATCGTGTGGATGGACCATCGCGCCGCCGCCGACGCCGACCGGATCAACGCCGGCGGACATGAGGCGCTGCGCTACGTCGGCGGCAGGATATCGCCCGAGATGCATGCGCCGAAGGCTGCGTGGCTCGCCCGGCGCAAGCCCGAAATGATCGCCAAGGCCGGGCATGTGTTCGATCTCACCGATTTCCTCTCGTTCCGCGCCACCGGCTCGCTCACCCGCTCGGCATGCACGGCGACTTGCAAGTTCGGGTATCTCGCACATGAGAAACGTTGGCCGGACGAGTTCTTCGACAGCGTGGGCCTCGGCTTTCTCAAAGACAACGATTACGCCCTTTTTGGCGCTTAT
>PLUH01000033.1 GCA_003164825.1 Hyphomicrobiales bacterium | reverse complement strand
GGAAGGCGCCGGCGACGAACGTGGACCTGCGCCTGAAAGCAGCCGGAACCGGACCCGATGAACGCACTGACGGGGCTCTTGGTCATGCAGGCTTACGCCCTGCTCGCCGCCGTCCGTGGCGCACTCGGTGCTGGCGTTTCAAGGGCCTGAGCGGTGATGACGGGACGCGGGGCGGCGGCTGTCGGCGCCGGCAAGAGGCGGTCGTCGCTGAGGCGCGCTGGGCCTTCGTGGGGTTGACCCCCCGGGCGGGGACNNCTCCGCGCCGTCCGCTCACCCCGGAAGGAGCTCTCATTCCTGTCGGGGTCGATCTGCGCCAGGACGACGCTCCAGAAGGCGTAGAGTTTCCGGGAGCGGGCGCGCCTTGCGCGCCGCAATTCCGCTTCGGCCCGCTTAACTGCGTCAGCGGCTCCGAAGCGAGCGATGAATTCGGGGATCGCGGAACCGAGGGCGCGCTTCAGCAGGCGCGCTTCCTCTCGTGTGGGAAGCAGGTCGCGATCGATCTCGGACATGGAGGTCCCGCATCGGCTTTCTGACGAGCGCTCTTCATAGAGCATCGGAACGGGATGTCGACGGTCGTGACGGAGGATGAAGCGGGCGTGCGGAAGGGGGCGCCTCGGCGGCGAGCCCAAGCGTCCGGCGTCAGGGAAGCGGTCGGTCAAAAAACCGATCAGGCGGTGGCGGGCGGCGGCCGGTCGTTGTCGTTGTCCTCGACCGGCCGCGACTCGAATTCGGGGCCTTCGTAGAATTCGGCGAGCGGGATGGCGAGGCCGATTTCCGGCATGTCGAGCGGGTCGTCGTCCTTCAGAACAAGGACGCGCCAACCGTCCTGGGCCCGGACGTGGACGGTCGCGCCGATAAGGTCCTGCTCGAGGAGAACGTATCGCTTGACGGATGGCGTCGCGTGGTACTCGCGGGCCTTGACGATGCGGTCCTTCGCGGCGGTGCTGGGGCTCAGAACCTCGAAGATGACGATCGGATTGCGGACGATCTTGAGGGACGGATTTAGGTCGGAGCAAAGCACGCTTCCGTCCGCGTAGCGGCTGCTGTTTTCGGCCACCTGGATCTTGAGGTCGCTCCCGAAGAACTGACAGGGTTTGCCGCGCAGGCGGCTTCCGATCGCCATCGCGAGGTTGCGCTGGATGGCGGCATGGCGGNNAAATTCCGAAGCCGATCAAGACGATTCTGGCTGGTCAGGCGCCGCGAGATTTCCTTGGATACCCGAGTGGCCATACGTCCCGCCGGTCATGGCGACGGGGCCGACGCCATCGAATTCGTAGCGCAGTTCCTGCCGGTCCTCCCACTCGAGGAATTCAGTGAGCGACGTCGGCTTCCGCACAGCGAGATTCATGGCAGCTATTGTAGCATGCTTCCGCAGGCGTTCTCTCCTTCTTCAACCGGGCGATACGGAGGGACGGGTCGCTTGGGCGGGTTGGAGGATTAGGGGAGGCCGAGGCCTCCCCGGTCCGAGTTGCTCAGAACGGAATATCAGAGTCGTCGACGAGCGGCCGGCGGCTCTCTTGCGCTTCCGGGCCATTGTCCTCGCCGTGGTTCGGGCCTTTGCACAGGCGCTCGATCCGCTCGCAGGCGAGTGTGACGCCATAGAACGTCTCGCCATCCTTCTCCCACTTCGTCTGGCCCATCGAGCCGGAGGTGAAGATGAGATCGCCCTTGACGATGTTGCGCTTGACGTATCCGCGTGTGCCCTCGCCGAAGATAGTGACTTCGTTCCAGCGGGTGCGCTCGACCCATTCGCCGCTGTTGTCGCGGCGGCTGAAACTCGAAGCGACGCTCACGCGCAACGTGGAGCCGACTTGCTTGATTTCGCCTACGCGGCCGATGATCGTGAATTCCGCGATTGTGTTCATGTCTTCAATCCCTCTTTCAGTCTCCCCCTGGGCCTTCGGCTCATGCCGTCGGTCCCTCGGGGTGCGGCTCACGAGAAGCCGGGCGAGCCGCGCCAGCACCCGCGAGGAACGAGCGGGCCGGAGCGTCAAGCGGAGGACGGCGGAGGGCGGCGATTTTGCCGCGCGAGGAATTCGGCCATGAGGCCGAAGGGGAAAATCGTCGAGCGTAGCCGTTGCGGCTTGGATCGGCTGGCTCAAAGCCGCCAGTTGACCGACGGACGCACGGCAGTGAGCGCGTACCCGCATGCGTCTCTCTCGCTTCATTTTCTGTCCGTCTCCTGCTTTTTCTCAACATCTTGTGTTGCGCGCGCTGGGAACCCCAGCTAATAGTTCATGGTTTGTTCGGCTGGAGGCCGCCATGCGTTACGAGACGATGACCCTGGGCAGCAATGTGATCCGGTTCCCGGTCGAGCTGAGGGCGAAGCCCTCGATCGATCTCCTAAGCGAGGTCGCCCCGGATTCGCGCGAGGTCGAGCTCATCGCGGAGGCGTTCGGGTTTGAACCGCCCGNNCGAGGTCGAGCTCATCGCCGAGGCGTTCGGGTTCGACCCGCCCGACCCGGATGGGCGGAGCAAGGCGGATCGCGCGATGGCGCAGACGATCGCGAAGACGGACTTGCCGGCCGATGCGAAGGAGCGTCGGGCGGCGTTGAACGCGATGCTGAAGCCGCTCGTCGATCGCGCGGTCGCCGCCTGCGGCGAGGCGCGCCAGACGGCGCTGCGTTCGGATGAAGCAGGCGAAAAGCTTGCGAGCGCGCAGATCGAGGGCGGCTATTGGCTGGCTCCGCTCGAGGACGCCGCCAATCACTGGGCGGTCGAGTCCGCGCGGCTTCAACTCATTGCCTATGAGGCCGCAGAGGCGGCCCATGGGGCGGGGCGGGCGATCGAGTTCGCCAAGCGCGACGAGCCCTGGCGTCCGTCCAATGTCGACGAGGACGTCGACGCCCTCATCGCCGCACAGAGGGTGCTCGCCCGATAGAGCGGCGCTTCTCCATTTTGTGGAGCGCGCCTCGCCACCCGTCGCACCCGAAAAAGGGATACTTGTTCGCGCCGTCCTCTCCGACCCTGAACGTCAGGACGTTCAGGGAGACGGGATATGGGAACGGGATGCCGGTCGCCGGTCTTGTGGCGGCGCGGGAGCGCNNGCGCCGGTCGGGCTTGGCCTTGTGATCGCGGGCGGTGAGAGCTGGGCCGATCCGGCGATCTTATCGCCGAACGGCCTGCCGGTTCAGGTCAACCCAACCTTTCCGGAGCCGGGCCTACCCGCGTTCAGCTTTCCGCAAGGCGGCCTTTCGGACACGGGCAGCGTCGCCGGCGCCGTCATGATCGGCGGCGGCTCGGGGAGCGGGTCGGGCTCTGGCTCGGCGAGCCTCGGTTCCTATAGCGGCACGGGTTCGGGGGTTGCGGGCGCGATCATCGCGACCGGCTATGCAGACCTTTTGGGCCAGAGCGTCGGCACGGGACAATGCGTCGCGCTCGCGCAGGCGTCGTCGGACGTCGGTTACACTTCGACGTGGTCTCCCGGCGCACAGGTCGAGGGCGAGACCGACATCGCGGTCGGCACGGTGATCGCGACGTTCGGCAGCGACGGCACGTACACGAATACCTATGGGCAATCGCATACGGCGATTTATCTCGGCCAGGACAGCTCCGGCATTTTTGTCGAGGATCAGTGGTTGGGGCAAGCGGCCCAAACCAGACATATCAACTGGACGACGACGAATTCCTATGAATCCGGGAGCCAATTCTATGTGGTCACGCACGGTTAAGACGGCTGTCATCGTCACGGCTGGCCTTTGGTCTGGGGCGGCCCTCGCCATTGAGCCCTGCCACCATGGCGTGCCCGACATCAGCCTGATTGAGGGGTCGTCGTCGCCGCCGGGCAGGCTTGCCCCAGATGCGGAGACGCTGCACCCCAATGGCAAGTTGCAGGAACATCGATGGCACAATCTTCATGTCGCACAGCGGCCGCTCACGCTTGTTTGCCGATATGCCAATAAGGAAGCGCCGGTGGTTCTCCCCGAAACGATCGATACGTGCGTGATGGACTACGACGAGCGGCGAGTGCACTGCTTCTGACCGAACCGCGGCGCGAGCGC
>PLUH01000351.1 GCA_003164825.1 Hyphomicrobiales bacterium | reverse complement strand
ATGCCCCGGCGCTGCGCCAGGCACAGATAGGCATTGCGGTATCGACGGCGACCGATGTCGCCAAATCGGGGGCCGGCATGGTGCTGACCGAGCCCGGGCTCGCCGGCATCGTCGCTGCGGTCAAAGAAGGGCGAACGACGTTCCAGCGCATCCTCAGCTACACGCTGAATTCCATCACCAAGAAAACCGTGCAGGTGCTGTTTCTGGCGATCGGCCTCCTCATGACCGGGCATGCGATCCTGACGCCCTTGCTGATGGTCCTGATCATGATCACCGGCGACTTTCTCGGCATGTCGTTGACGACCGACAATGTCCGGCCGTCGGCCGCGCCGAACGCCTGGCAAATCGGCAATCTGACGATCGCCGGCGTCATCATGGGCATCGGCGAACTGCTCTTCTGTACAGCCATCCTCGTCTTCGGCGTTTACCGGATGGGATTCACCGTAGGCGCACTGCAGACCTTGGCCTTCGTTGTCATCGTGTTCGGCAACCAGGCCACGACCTATACCAATCGTGAGCGTCGTCATTTGTGGTCCTCTCGCCCCAGCATCTGGCTCCTCCTCTCGTCCGTCGCCGATCTCCTGATCGCTTCGACCGTGGCGGTGGTAGGCGTCGCAACGACGCCTTTGCCGGCGTGGGTAGTAGGAGGCACGCTTGTTGCCGCCGCCGCCTTCGCCATTATGCTGGATTTTGTGAAAGTGCCGGTTTCCCGACGCCTCAGCATCATCTAGCCCGCAGCCCGTCGGTGAAAGGCATGGCGCGCCGAGCAGGAGGCTGGATCGCCGAGGCCGTGCGACGTGGCGAATGGCGCCCTGAGAGACCGCGGCATTCTCGCGCTCAGGAAAGCGGAACTGAGCGCCAGATCATTCGCGATTGAAACTCCACGTAGGTAGTTTCCGAGCCTGCCATCGGCGATCAACGAACGGATATGATTTCTCGTCCGATAGCAAAGGGAAGCACTTTTCCGGAACTTGGCTGGCGGGAAGAGGCCCGCGCGCAGGCGCAGTCGACGATTTTTGAAAGAATCCCGATCGTTCTTGACTCGACGATCCGTCTCGCCGCCCCAGCCCGTCCCGCGGGAGACCGACATTGTCAAACTTAGAGCTCACGGCCAGACCCGCAATCGCAACGGGTCCTTTCCTTGGTTTCTCGCGGAAGGCGTCACCATGGGATAGCGGGCAGCCAGTCCGCGAGGAATTGTTCAGCGTCGAACGGCTCGAAGCCCACGCGAAGAGTCTTGCGGTCGCGCAAACCGTAGCTTCCCGTGCGACCCGGGGTCTGCCTCTGGCCGCCCGACTTGCCGACAATGCCACGGTCCTCCTGTCGGCCTATCGATCGATCGTGAAGGCGATCGACGATGGGGGCCAGATCACGCCGGCGGGAGAGTGGCTGATCGACAATTTTCATTTGGTGGAAAGGCAGATCCGTCAGATCAGCACCGATTTGCCGCCGAGCTATTACCGCCAGCTCCCAAAACTCATCACTGGTCCGTTCGCGGGTTACCCCCGCGTCTTCGGCCTGGCGTGGGCGTTCGTCGCGCACACCGACAGCTGCTTCGATTCCGAGATCCTCGTTTCCTACGTCAACGCGTATCAGGACGTTCAACCCCTCACGATCGGCGAGCTTTGGGCCGTCTCGATAACGCTGCAAATCGTCTTGATTGAGAATCTGAGGCGGCTTGCGCAACAGATCACAAACAGCCGCGCCGCGCGTCACGAGGCGGATCGCGTTGCGGATCGACTGCTTGGAGTGAGCGGGCGCGCCCCGGAGCCAGCGTCGGTCGTTTTCGCCGGACGTGGCGCGCAGCCCCTTTCCGAGGCCTTCGCGGTCGAACTCGTGCATCGGCTGCGTGATCAAGATCCGAGATTGACGCCGGCGCTAGCCTGGCTCGACGAGCAGCTCGCGAAACAGGGCCTGACTGCAGATTCGGCGGTGCGCGAAGTCCATCGCAACCAAGGGGCGGCAAACGTGACCGTCCGTAATATCATGACGAGCCTGAGGGTCATCGCCGAGGTCGACTGGCAGGTCCTATTCGAACGCTATTGTCTCATCGATGACGTCCTGGCCTCAGGGTGCGCATTTCACGACATGGATTTCGCGACCCGCAACCTCTACCGAAGCGCGGTCGAAGAACTGGCGAGGAGGTCGGAGCACGACGAACTCGAGATCGCGCGCCTAGCCGTCGCGGCAGCGCGTGCGCCCCATCCGTCTTGCGAGCCTCCGGAGCAACGACGGCGTAGCGACCCGGGCTACCATTTGTTTGCCGGGGGGCGCCCCGAATTCGAGCGCTCGATCGGCTTTCGCGGGTTTCGCTGCTGGCCCGCGCGCGTCACGGCAAGACTGAATTTCGATGCTTACGCTGCGGCGATCATGGTTACGTCCGCGCTCGTTCTGGCGGCGCCGCTGACGGCCCTTCTCTGGTTGGGCTCCGGCCCAGTTCAGCTCGCAACACTCGCGGTTCTCGGCGCTATTTGCGCAATTGACGGAGGTGTGGCGCTTGTCAACCGAGGGGTCACGCTTTTCGTTCGCCCGGTTCCGTTGCCAGGCCTCGACCTTCGCAGCGGGGTTCCCGAATCGTTGCGCACGCTCGTCGCCGTGCCGACGCTCTTGACCACGCCCGAAGACGTCGAGGAACAGGTGGAGCGGCTCGAGATCCACCATCTGGCGAGTCCAGAAGGCGATCTGCATTTTGCTCTGCTATCGGATTGGATCGACGCGGACGTCGATCAAGCGGAAGGCGATGCGGAACTGGTCGCTGTCGCACGCGACGGGATTGAACGCCTCAATCGACGCTACGGCCCCGCGCCAGCGGGCCCGCGCTTCCTCCTGCTGCACCGCCGGCGCGTCTGGAACGAAAGTGAAAGGCGCTGGATCGGCTGGGAGCGCAAGCGCGGCAA
>PLUH01000327.1 GCA_003164825.1 Hyphomicrobiales bacterium | reverse complement strand
CGGGATGCGCGCCTCACCCAGGCCGCTGCGCAAGGTGTATCTTCCGGGCGCGCCGTCATATTTCACGCGCACAAGGTACGCGGCGGCTGTGGCTTCCTCGAAAGTCTCGGCCACCACGAAGGCGACCGGCAGGCCGTAATAGAGGACCTCCGGGCTTGTGAGCACGGGGTGGGCCGCGTGATGATTGCCTGTGCCCTGCTCGGGCGCATTTCGATAGGTCAGCACCAGGATCACGCCCGGCGCTCGCTCCGCCGAACCCGTATCGATCGACTTGATTCTTCCCTTGCCGATCGACGCTTCCACGAGGACGCCATATGCCGTCTTCGGACCCTGCTCCACCTCATAGGCGTAACGAGCGCCTCCTGTGACCTTTAGCCGTCCGTCGACACGATCCAGCGGCTTGCCGACGACGCCCTGAGCGCCGACATCGAGCGCGTTTGATCCGATCGGAGCGTCCATTTCCATCGGGTTTGCCTCCTCAGGTCAGACTCGCTTCGGTCAGAACCGCGCGGAGCGTTCGGCGCGTGAGCGGGATTTTGAAGTCATTGCCTCCAAAACCGCGGGCTCCGTTGAGGACGTCGGAAGCGGCAGAATCGAACGTCCTTTCGCTCGCCGAAGCGCCGATGAGGCGCTCCTCGGCCTGCGCGACCCGCCAAGGCGTGGGCGCAAGCCCGCCGAAGGCGAGACGCGCCGAACGGATTCTTCCCCCTGCCGCGTCCACGACCGCAGCGACCGAAACCAGAGCGAAGGCGTATGACGCCCTGTCGCGGACTTTTCGGTAGATGTGCTTGCCTGGCGGCGGCGGCGGCAGGGTAACGGCAGTGATGACTTCGCCCTGCCTCAATGTCGTCTCGATCTGCGGCGTCATTCCCGGTAGGCGATGAAACTCCGCGATCGGGATGGCGCGCGTCGCATTGTCGGCGTTGACCGTCTCGACCTGGGCGTCGAGCGCCCGCAACGCGACAGCCATGTCGGACGGGTTGACGGCGATGCACTGGTCGCTGGCGCCGAGGATGGCGTGGATCCGGTTGAAACCGCCGAGAGCCGCACAGCCCGAGCCGGGGTCGCGCTTGTTGCAAGGCTTCGTGACATCATAGAAGTAATAGCAACGGGTCCGCTGCAGCAGATTGCCACCGGTGGTGGCCTTGTTCCGCAATTGCGCGCTGGCGCCTGATAGCAACGCCCGACTGAGGACCCCGTAGCGTTGCCGCACACGGAGGTCGGCCGCCAGATCGCTGTTCCTCACCATCGCGCCGATGCGCAGGCCCCCTTCCGGCGTATCTTCGATCTTGTCTAACGGAAGACGATTGATATCGACGAGATGGTTGGGCGTCTCAACTTGCAGCTTCATCAAGTCAAGCAGGTTGGTTCCCCCCGCGATGATCTTTGCGCCGGGCTTGGACGAGCCGGTTGCCGCCTGGGCCAGCGAATTCGCGCGCTCGTAGGTGAAGGCCTTCATGTGGGCGCTCCCGCGGCTTGTTTGATGGCCGCCAGGATGTTCGGATAGGCGGCGCAGCGGCAGATATTGCCGCTCATTCGTTCGCGGATCTCCGCATCGGTCAGGGCTGGTTGGGCTTCCACAAGATTCTCGGTGACGTAGCTTGGCGCGCCTGCGCGGCTCTCGCTCAGCATCCCCATAGCGGAACAAATCTGCCCCGACGTGCAATAGCCGCATTGAAAGCCGTCGTGCTCGATAAAAGCCGCCTGCAGCGGGTGCAGCGCTTCACCGTCGGCGAGCCCCTCGATCGTCGTGATCGATTGGCCGTCATGCATTGCGGCGAGCGTCAGGCAGGAGTTGATACGGCGGCCGTCCAGCAACACGGTGCAAGCGCCACACTGGCCATGATCGCAGCCCTTCTTGGATCCTGTCAGCGCGAGATGTTCACGCAAAGCGTCAAGAAGGGTTGTCCTCGGATCGAGCGTCAGACGATGAAGCGCGCCGTTGACTTGAAGTTCGACGCTTATCGGAGTGATTGCCGTCTCGGTGTCTGCCGCCTCGGCGGATAGAGCAATCTGCGGGAAACCGCCGAGCAGGAACGCGGCTGTGACGGTTCCGGACTCCAGAACCGTTCGTCGCGTGATCCGAACGCCTCGGTGTCCGTTTTCATCCATGACTTGGCGCCTTGGTTCCTGGTGACGATCCGTCGTCTCTTGTCATCGCTAAACGCCTAACCGGCGGCCACGTTCCGGGCGTCTGAGAACGATCGCCACGTATCCTCTGGAAGATTGACCACGATCGGCGTCGACGTGCTCCTCACCACCACCCATCGGAACGATCGCGAACTCGACGGATTGATTTCCATGTGGAGCAAGAACGCTGGAACGTGAATGAAATCGCCGGCCTCCGCACTCGCCGCGAATTCGCCGTTCAAGCCCCACCGCACTTCACAAACGCCGGACAAAACGTATGCAATGGTCTGTTGCACGCCATGATGATGAATTCCCGTCCGGGCGCCCGGCTTTACCTCGAACAAGCCGCCCCACATCATCGACTGGATGCCGAGTTGCGGCGCAATCGCGGCTTCGCGCTCTGAGCCCGGCGTCTGCAGCGTGCCCTTATCGAATTGAGAAGGGTGAACAATCCGGATTGCAGAGGAATCGCTCATCGATTCACCGGGGGCTATCGCTCGAAAGGCTCGCGATCCAATCGCGGTCTCCGCAGCGAATCTAGCCGTGTGCAGGGCATTTCTTTATCGTACGTTGGTAGGCGTGGGTCGTGCGTTGGTTGTGCGAACCCAAACGTTGGTATGGACCAAACGCCTCAACTCCATTGGACGCGGCGGATTCAGAGGATTCAACTTAACAGCAGAGCGCCGTGGCATCGACGCTATTCGTACAATCCGATGAGTCCCGTCACCAGACACCGCAGCCGGCGCGACGCCAAAGCTTACGCCGCCGCCAGGCCGAGGCTCGTACGATTCCGCAAACGTCGCCGAGTCACGCAGATTGTCGGTGGAGGCTTTTGAATTTTGCCGCCTCGTCGGATCCGCCAGTTGCGTCTCCGGCGGTATAAGAGTGCGCGCCAACGCCGGCAAGCTTGCCGCCATCGACGATCAGATATTCGTCGCGGGATCGGTCGCCTCTCGAAGAAGCCCTCCAGAATTTCCCTTGTCCCGGCTGCGTACCTGGCCTGCGCCGACAGGGATGTCCCGGAAATATGCGGTGTCATGCCGTGATGCGCCATGGTTCGCCACGGATGATCCT
The DNA here is from genome assembly GCA_003164825.1 of Hyphomicrobiales bacterium. Taxonomy (GTDB): domain Bacteria; phylum Pseudomonadota; class Alphaproteobacteria; order Rhizobiales; family Beijerinckiaceae; genus Roseiarcus. The sequence continues at coordinate 8,193 of PLUH01000327.1, read as the reverse complement.
TGGGCGCGGGCTGCGGGAACCATACGTCGCCTGCGTAGCCTGCGAGCTGGCCGCTTTCGAGCGCTCGGACGATTGCGTCTCGATCACAGATCTTGGCGCGCGCGGTATTCACGAGATAGGCGCCGCGTTTCATTTTCGAGATCAGCTTGTCGTTGAAGAGGTTCTCCGTTTCGGGATGCAACGGCGCATTCCGGGCCGACCGCTACGGTTTGGTGGGGCCGCCTATCGAGGCCACCAACCCTCGTAGATCGCTGCATGGAAATCGATCCTACATTGTTAGACCGAGGCGATTTGTTTGTTTCGTGAAACGAAACTTTCGTATGATCCTTCGCCACGCGGAGAGCTCAAGGCCGCGGTCGGCGAGATATGTCTCGACAATCGGGCCGCCTGGATCGACAGCCTCGCTCCACCGCTTCAGGGCCTTGGCGACGTCGTCAGGGCGATCGTCAGCCGCCTCGACGCGGGCGGCGATAGGGACGTGGCTTGACGCCTCTGGTGGCTTCCATGAGGCTCCGATTCCTGCCTTTCAAGATTACCTATAACCGGACGGAAAGTGCGACAACCGGACGTCGATCGTATTCTATGGTGACCCTGCGGCTCGGTCCGTTGAGCCGATCGGCAGGACGAACTGGAACAGGGCGCCGCTCTTGCCGTCCGACGATGCGGTCAGTCGGCCGCCATGCCCCTCGACAATCATGCGGCAAATGGCGAGCCCTAACCCCGTTCCATGCGCCTTGGTCGAAACGAACGCATTAAATGCTTTTTCTAATTGCCTTGGATCAATTCCCGGTCCCGAGTCTTGCACTGACACGGCAATTTCATTGCGACCGCAAACCGCCGTTCTCAACCGCAACACGCGGCTTTCACTGGTTGTGCTGACCATAGCTTCGACCGCGTTGTTGACCAGGTTGAAAACAACCTCGCGCAACTGAATCCCATGGCCGATGACCGGAGACAACTCGGTCGTCAATTCGTAATGTGTCACTACGCCATGACGATCCAACTCTTCTTTCAGAGAGTCTGTTACGCTGAGAACGATCCGGTTCAAATCGATTGGGTATCGCTCGACGCCGCTCCTCCCGAATAACGCGCGGATTCCTTCAAACACGTCGCTCGCGCGATACCCATCTTCTTTTATGCAAGTCAAAGCCTCCCTTGCCTCGTCATGATCAGGTGGCGTGCGTCCCAGCCACCGCAACGCCGTATCAGCGTTTGTCACGATGGCGGTCAGAGGCTGACGTATTTCATGAGCGATCGCGACCGTCACCGCCTGTGCGTTCAGCAGCCTATTGTCTCGCTCGCGCTCCAACATGGCGTTCGCTCGTGCGAGGCGCGCTTCACTGGCTCTCCGCGCTGCATTATTACCAATTTGACGACGCGAAATTGCCGGTTTTTACTGTGGCTATTTCCATTTTGTCGCGTGGGCGGCAATTGTCGCCTCGTTCTTTACAGTCCGACGCTTCGGGCGGGCGGCCGGACCTGGGCGATCGCGTTCAACTGCAGCAAGTGCTTTTGAACCTGATTATGAACGGCATCGAAGCTATGAACGGGGTAACGGCGGGCACAAGGGAGCTGACGGTATCCTCGATGCTTGCTGAGCCACGCTGTGTGCTCGTTGCGATTAAAGACACGGGCACAGGGCGGGATCCCGCAGTCGCGGAGTGCATGTTCCAGCCCTTCTTCACGACAAAGTCGGACGGCCTTGGCATGGGACTCGCCGTGTGCCGATCAATCGTCGAAGCCCCACGGCGGGCGCTTGTGGGTCTCGCCGCGTGCGCCGCATGGCGCCGATGTCCGCTTCACTGTTCCGCTGTCGGCAGAGCGCTAGCGGTTCATCGCCGAGTGCACAATGCCGCATCGAGTTCCGCGTCGGGTCCTCGAATCGCGCGGCCCGCCGAGGGCGAGGTCATGCGGCATGGTCGTCCCGTTGGTGTCCTTTACGTCGACGCCAGACGTGCGGATTGTGCAATAGCGGCCATTTGCCGGCGGGTGGCGAGCGCGTCGTCGCTTTACGCGTCGACTCTGCCCGGACCCGTGCGGCGCACGATATCTTCGATGTCACAGCGGCGGATGCCGATATCGCACAGCTCATGATCAGAGAACTGAGACAATTCGCGCGCCGCGTCTCGATGACGGCGCCAAGCGTTGAACTTCTCCAAGATCTTTTTAAGGGGGATCATCTCGACTCCTTGTCCCGACGCCCCGAGGCGTCTCGAAGTCAACCGCCGTTAAAAGGTGGCTGCGCTGCGAATTTAGGTCTTGTGCATTTGGACTATTATCCTGCTCGGAATGGAGTCACTCTCCACCGATTGGAAAGTATGACGGCGACATGCTGGACGACATCACCGAGCTACGCACCTTCGTTCGGATCGCGGCAGCGGGGAGCCTGTCCGCCGCCAGTCGGGAGATGGGCCTTGCGCTCAGCGTCGTCAGCAAGCGGCTGGCGTCGCTGGAGCGTCGGGCCGAAGTGCGCCTCATCGCCCGCAGCACTCGCAGCCTGGCGCTAACCGAAGAGGGGCAGCGCCTGTTCGAACGAGCCCAGCGCATTCTGTCTGAAGTTGATGAGGCTGAAGCGGCGTTGAGGCGTGGCCGCGTCGAACCGGAAGGCGTCTTGCGGGTGAGCGCCCCGCATGCNNCCTTGTCATGCGCAAGCTGGCCGACAACTATCGCATTATTGTCGCCGCGCCAGACTATCTCGAAAGCCGCGGCACACCTTCCGTTCCCCAAGATTTGTTGAGTCATGAATGCTTGCTCTACCGCAGCGCCGAACATCACTGGAGACTGGTGGGTCCCGCTGGAAAAGCTGTCGAGCTGAAAGTCGCGTCCCGTCTGCGCTGCAATAATGGCGAGGTGGCGCATGATTGGGCGCTCGCCGGCTCCGGCCTCATCATGAAGTCGTGGGTGGACGTTGCGGGCGATGTTCGGGCGGGCCGCCTCGTCCGAGTCTTGCCGGGGTGGCGCAGCGAGCCCACGCCTGTCTGCGCCCTGTTCCCCTCAAACCCGCGACTGCCCCTCCGTGTGCGCCTCTTCCTCGACGCTATCGCGGAACGGCTCGCCGCTATCGAACCGCTGGCGCCCCGCCCCGGGATTTCGTGATTGTGGGAAGTTGAGCGGTGTCGGGAGACCTGATCTCAGGGGCGGGACCACCCACACGCCCTCCATTCCATTGCCGCCCTTCCTCGTTTGCGTGACCGCTTCACCTCGATTCGGGGATGTCGCCTCAAACGTCTCAAATGCGCCAGCATATCACGATTGGGAAGATTCGACCGGAGCATGCGAAGTTAGCATTCAGTTCGCGGGCGAGTTCCGAGAATTTCCACGACCCATCCAAGATTTAGCCGGCGCCTAAACGAAGGTATATTCCCCCCCCACCCAACGAGGCGCTCAAAACAACCTCGGTATGCTAGAGCCTTTGCGCTGATCAGAATAGATTGCGACTTAGGTGCTAGCGGGAAAGCTTTCTACCACCATGCGTTAGCGGAGAGAGAAAAGCACCGCCCATCTCCTAGGATGGTCATTTTCGGTCGAGCTCACAGGGATGGTCGCTCCGGCGTCATTCTGGTGAGGGCTATTCGTTTCCCTGATTGGCGACACGCCGGAGTGAACATGAACACGAGCATGGGTGCGCTATCGAGCAATCTGAAGATGTCCGGTCGCGTTGTCGCCGCTATGGACGCGGTCTCACTCCCGATAAGGCCGTCGCACGGCGATTGTCGGCTAACAAATTTCGGACCGCGCCTGCGCCCAATCTTTCGGCTGGTCCTAGCCATGGCAATTTTGGCGGCAACGCTTGCAGACCCTGCCCACGCCCAGGGCAGCCCGCTCTATCTCGTTACCTATATCAGCGTCATGCCGAATGCCGTTGTTTCAGGCGCGACGATGCTCGAGCGGTACCGTGACGCGAGCCGCAAGGAGGCCGGTAACCAGCGCCTGGATGTATTGCACGAAACCACGCGCCCGAATCGCTTCGTGATCCTGGAGGTCTGGAAAGATGAAGCCGGGTTCATGAGCCATGACAAAGCCGCGAGCACCTTGCACTTCCGCGACGAACTCGAGAAGATTCAGATTGCGCCCCGCGACGAGCGCGTCAGCAGCGGCATCTATGGCCGCCCGGTGAAGGGTGGGGATCGACCCGGCACGATCTATGTCCTAACCCATGTCGACGTCTTTCCGCAGTACGAGGTCGACTGCCTGTCATTGCTCGACGCGATGAGCATCGATACCTCCCAAGACGATGGCAACATCGGCTACGAAGTGCTTCCGGAGGCGGATCACCCGAACCACTTCACGGTCATCGAGGAGTGGACGACAACCAGGTCCCGCGACGCCCACCTCATGGCGGCTCACACACGCGCATTTCGCGAAAGGCTCTTGCCTATGGAAGGCGCGCTCTATGACGCGCGGTTATACAACGAGCTGGATTGACTGCTCTGCGATGCAACCAGATGGCGCCGCTGGACTTTCGCGCCTCGGGAACGACTCTATGTCTGCATTCGAGTTCCGTGGTGGTATTCTTGTGCTCGGCTGCGACCGTCGCTCTGCGCCGACACAACCGGCAAAACGCGCAACTGATTGGCCGAAAAGAAGCAGGGTGCTCATCGCCGTATAGATGTTATAGCGCCGGAGGCTTTGTTACCGCTCGACGCATCAGTGGTCTCGATCATGGCGAGCCTCGACGGTCACGATCTCAATGGGTTGCGCCGCCAATGGCGCGCCCATTTGGGTGGCGAGGCACCCGCCCATCTCCCGCGCTGGCACTTGATGAGAGTGCTTGCCTATCGCTTACAGGCCGACGCCTTCGGTGGTCTCGACAAGTTGATCCAGCGGATCCTTCGCTCCAATAAGGATGAGGACGCCGCCGTTCGCTTCGATCGATGAGCGCCTCAGACCCGAGACGGCGTCGGCCTGAAGGCCGGCTCGCTGCTGGTGCGCGAGTGGAATGGCAAGCTCGAGCGGGTCATGGTCCTTGAGGAAGGCTTCGCCTGGAATGGCCGGACCTTTAGCAGTCTCTCCCAGATCGCCAAAGCGATCACCGGAACCAACTGGAACGGTCATCGCTTCTTCGGCCTCCGGCAGGGAAAGATCGTTGTGGCGGATGAAGCGAGCGAACGCCGAAAGAGGAGGGTGGGGGCCGCAGCGGCCGTCGCGAAGGCTGCACAGGCCGCGCGATGAAAGATCCCATGGCCAGACGCGCTTTGCGCTGCGCAATCTACACCCGGGTCTCGACCGACCAGGGGCTCGAACAGGACTTCAACTCCCTCGACGCCCAACGCGAGGCCTCTGAGGCCTACATCAAGAGCCAGGCGCATGAGGGCTGGCGACTGATCCGCGATCACTTCGACGACGGCGGCTATTCGGGTGGGTCAACGGACCGGCCGGCGCTGCAGAGGCTTTTGGCCGATGTGGAGGCCAGACGGATCGATGTGATCGTCGTCTATAAGGTGGATCGGCTGACCCGCTCGCTCGCCGACTTCGCCAAACTGGTCGAACTGTTCGACAAGCACGATGTTTCCTTCGTGTCGGTGACTCAGTCATTCAACACCACGACCAGCATGGGACGCCTGACCCTCAACGTGCTGTTGTCCTTCGCCCAGTTCGAACGCGAGGTCACCGGCGAGCGGATCCGGGACAAGATTGCCGCTTCAAAGAAGAAGGGGATGTGGATGGGCGGGGTAGTCCCTCTGGGCTACCGGGTCGAGGACCGGGCGTTGCATATCGTCGAGGATCATGCCGAGATCGTGCGCTCCCTCTTCCGGCGCTATCTCGAGGCTGGGAGCGTAGTGCGTCTCAAACAGCAACTGGACGCAGACGGCTTTCGGCTTCCGGTCCGCATCGATGGCGCGGGCCGCTCGACCGGCGGCGGTCCGCTCAGCCGGGGCCACATCTACAAGATCCTGTCGAACCCGATCTATGTCGGGCGGATCGCCCACAAGGGCCTAGCGCACGAGGGCCAGCACAGACCGATTGTGCCACAAGAGCTGTGGGACCAGGTCCAGCAATGTCTTAGCGATCGTCAGGGAATCCTTATGACGAAGAGAACACGTCAAGCGTCCGAAGCGCTGTTTGCGGGAAAGCTCTTCGACGATCGCGGCAATCGGATGAGCCCCTCCTGGGCGCGGAAGTGACCCAAGCGCTGGCGTTACTACGTCTCGCAGGCGGCTCTGCAGGGCGACAAGAGCAAAGCGGGATCGATCGTTCGCGTTCCCGCTGCAGCTCTTGAAGCGCTCGTCGCTGGGGCCATTGGCAAACTTTCCTCCGACCGCGCCGTATCGCAGACCGATATTCGCGACCTGATTGATCGCGTCACGATCAGCCGAACTGAGATTCAAGTCCAACTGTCGGAGGCCGCTGAGGCAGACGTGGGCGCCAGGACTCTGACGTTTCCATGGACGCCGCCCTCGCCTTATCGCAAGCGGGAGATCATTCAGGGCGTCGCTAATGGGAAGACCAGCGCCCGGCCGATGCGAGCCAACGCGCGTGCTGTCCTCCTCGATGCCCTCCGCAATGCTCATCGTTGGTTGGAAGAACTTCTGTCCGACCCACGGCAGACTCTGGAGTCGCTCGCCTTGCGGGAGCACAAGACCGACCGTTCGATCAGGATGACTCTGTCGCTCGCGTTCCTCGCCCCGGACGTCGTCAAGGCCGCGATCGAGGGACGCCTGCCACGTGGCTTCGGTCTCAAGCGTCTCGTCGATATTCCGATGGCGTGGCCAGACCAATGGCGGGCGCTTGGACTCGAGCCGCCGGCGGGCGCGTAGATCGATCCGTTGTAAAATGCTGCCCTTGGACGGGATCAGCGCTCTCCACGTGTCGTGAAGAAGTCGCGGATCGAGCCGAGCCAACCCCTGACCTTTCGCGGCGCTGGACCCCTTCGCACTTTCACGCTTGGGAACGGCCCCAGCCCTGAATGCGTAAAAGAGTTGCCCTTGCGCGCTTATCGCGTCCCTGCCCGAACGCGACTTCTTTGAGACAGCCATTACTTGCTGGATGTGACAATGCCCGCCCAAGCCTTCGGGGGGGTTCGCCTCGGTCCGGGGCCAATGGATATTGCCCCAAATCGATCGCGGGATCGTTACTACGCCGCTCCAGGATTTTTCGATCAAACCGCGAATAAATCCGTCCGCCTAGTGTTCACGGCTCGTCAAACCAGGGCGGACTGCAATTCAGTGCTGTGTATTGAACGGCGGACGGCCTGAAAGGCCGGCTGGACGGACGCTCATGTGTCAACATCGCAGAGGAGTGCTCGTTGTGACCACATCATTACCGTTTCGAGCTGTCCTATTGGCCGCGGTCGGCTTCGGCGCGCTGTGCGCAAGCGGCGGGATCGCCCAGGCTCAATTCAAGCAGACCGACCTGGTCTCGGACATCTCCGGCCTCGCCGCCATAACCGACCCGAATCTGAAGAACACGTGGGGTGTTGCCGCTATTCCAGGAGCCTCTCCGTTTTGGATCGATAACCAGGGCACCAGCACCTCGAGCTTGTACTCGGTGACCGGTAGCACTGGCGTCGCGCCGGTGAACCTCAACGGCGCGCCCGGTACGAACTTCGCGGCCATTCCCGGCGTCGGACCTACCGGCATCGTCGCAAATTCGGGGGCGTCGTTCGGTATAGCCGGCGGACCCGCCCTTTTCATTTTCGCTAATCTGAACGGCTCGATTTCCGCATGGAATGGATCCAACATAAATAGCGCGACAAAAAACGCCTCGACGGTCGTGGCGACCACGGCGGGCGCTTCCTACACCGGATTGGCCGTCAACAGTACTGGCACCCTGCTCTATGCCGCAAACGACGAGGGGACCGGCTCTATCAATGTCTTTAGCAGCTCGTTCGCTCCGACTACCCTCACTGGTAATTTTACCGATCCGAATCTCCCCGCTGGATTCGTCCCCTTCAACGTGGAGGACATAGGCGGGACGGTCTACGTGACTTACGCCCCTGCGGGGCACACTGCGCAGACCATGGCCACTGCGGGCGAGGGAGTGGTGGCCACTTTCACTGAAAGCGGCACGTTCATAAAGAATCTTGTGACAGGTGGTCCGCTCGCCTCTCCATGGGGCATGGCTATTGCGCCGGCCGGTTTCGGCGCGTTCGGCGGCGATTTGCTGGTCGGCAACTTCAGCTTCGTCGACGGCGACGTCATCAACGCCTTCAACCCAACGACAGGAATGTTCGAGGGCGCGATCGACGTCAAC
>PLUH01000073.1 GCA_003164825.1 Hyphomicrobiales bacterium | reverse complement strand
TTTCGCATGCCCAAGGGTCGGGCGCCCCGCTGCAGTGGAGCGGCATAGGGCCTTCGCTCGCGGCCTGGGTGGCGTTCGGCATCTTTAGCATCGTCGCCAGCGTAGCCGTTGCGCTGCACTCCGACCGGCTTGCGCATCGCCACCGCGTCGCGGTCATGGCCGCCTTTTTCGAACACGTGCTGCATCTGCCGATGAGCTTCCATTCGAGCGCCCACACCGGGCGTTTGCTCAAGGTGATGATCGAAGGCTCCACGGGCATGTTCGGGGTGTGGCTGTCGTTCTTCCGCGAGCATTTTGCCGCGATCGTGGCGATCGTTGTGCTCCTGCCGACGACGCTTGCGGTCAACTGGCGGCTCGGCGCGATTCTCATCGTGCTGGTCGTGGTGATTGGAATCGTGATGAACATCGTGCTGCGCCGCACTGAAATCATGCAGAAGCAGGTTGACGTCTACAGCAACCAAGTTGCCGAACGGGTCTCGGACGTGCTGGGCAACATGCCCGCAATCCAAAGCTTCACCCGAGCCGATGAGGAAACGACAGCGCTCCGGCGCCTGATCGACCTGATGCTGAATGCACAGATACCGGTCTTGACCTGGTGGGCGTTGGGGACCGTCGTCACCCGCTCGAGTTCGACAATTGCTCTGGTCGCCATCCTTGTCACCGGCGTCTGGCTGATGATGCAAGGATTGACCACGGTCGGCCAGATCGTGGCGTTCATGAGCCTGGCGACCATGCTGGTCGGGCGGCTCGAACAGACCGTCACCTTCGCGAATTTTATGTTGAGCCAGTCGCCGAAACTGAGGATGTTCTTCGAGGTGATGGACGAGAATCCAGACGTCGCTGACGCGCCCGGCGCTGTCGCGGTTGGGCGCCTGTCGGGCCATGTGCGATTTGAGGGCGTCTGGTTCAGCTACGATAAGAAGCGCGAGGTGCTGCAGGACGTCAGTTTCGACGCTCAAGCGGGTCAGACCATCGCGCTGGTTGGCGCGACCGGCTCAGGCAAGTCGACAACGCTGAACCTTTTGCACCGGGTGTTCGATCCGTCCCGGGGCCGGGTGCTGATTGATGGGCTCGACATCCGCTCGCTGACCCTTGAGTCTCTCAGGGACAACATCGGGGTGGTGTTCCAGGAGCCGTTCATCTTCGCCCGCTCGATCGAGGAGAATTTGCGCATCGGCAAGCCCGATGCGACCGCGGCCGAGATGGAGCTGGCGCTGGAGCAGGCGCAGGCGAGCGAATTCGTCAAACGCTCGCCGAACGGCCTTCAGACCGTGATCGGCGAGCGCGGCCGCAGCTTGTCGGGGGGCGAGCGACAGCGCTTGTCGATCGCCCGTGCCCTACTCAAGAATCCGCCGATCATGATTCTCGACGAGGCGACGAGCGCGCTCGACGCCAAGACGGAACGCCAGGTTCAGGAAGCGATCGACGCGGCGATGCGCGGACGCACGACCTTCGTCATCGCCCACCGCTTCGCGACGATCCGAAACGCAGACCGGATATTGATGTTCGATCAGGGCCGGATCATCGAAAGCGGAACGTTCGACGAGCTCGTCGCGCAGGGCGGGGCTTTCGCGACCCTCGCCAGGGCGCAATTCATGACCGGAGCCGAGCCGGCTCCCGCGTAAAAAGCGCCGGCGGCTCCGGGAATGTCAGTCGGCGTCTCCGAGGGAGAAACCAAACGGGTTCATGACCACGTCGCTTCGTCCGGCAGCAACTGGCTGGTCTCACCATTGCGGATCAATCCGGCTCGTATCAGACGCGGCCTCCCCTTCACTTCTTCCATAATTTTCGCGATGTACTCACCGAGGAGCCCGACCGCAAAAAGATTAATGGCGCCAAAAAATAGCGAGGCGAGGAGCAACGTCGTGGCGCCGCGCGGTGCGATATCGGGTATCAATATGCGCAAGCCGGCCACGATCACCCCCAACACGATAGAGACACCGAGCAAGACAACTCCTGCAGCAGAGAGCATCTTCAGCGGCGCATTGCTGAACGAAAAGATGCCTCGCTTCGCCCATTCGAGGTTCTTCAGGAGGTTGTTCGTGCTCTCCCCGAACATCCGCTTTGGTCGGACATAATCGACCCCGGTCTGGCGGAAGCCGATGTAAGCGCGCAATCCTCGGAGGAACAAATCTCGCTCTGGGGAGCGTAACAGCCAGCCCACGACTCTTCGATCGATCAAGGAAAAATCACCGGCGTCGAGGGGTATCTTGACATAGCTCAAATAGGCGAAGAGCCGGTAGAAGGCTTTGTACAAAAAGCCCCAACCAAAAGGCATGTCCCGCTTCACCCGTCGCCCGTAAACGACATCGTAGCCCTCAGTCCATCGATGATAAAACTGCTCGATCAATTCGGGTGGGTCTTGCAGATCGCCGTCAAGAAGGACGCAGGCTTGCATGACCGACATTTCCATTCCGCTTCGGAAGGCCATCTGGGAGCCAAAATTGCGCGAATGGGTGATCCCGAGGACATGTGGATCTGTCGCCGAAATCTCGACAATGCGGTCGGCGCAATTGTCGGGGCTTCCGTCATTCACGAAAATAATCTCGTAATTGACGTCCAGTTTCTTGAACGTGTCGGTCAGCCTCCGATGCATGACCGGTATGGCCTGTTCATCCTTATAGCAGGCCACAATCGCTGAGATGCTCCGACGTCGAGGACTTGGCGTGCGCTTGGTCATGGCGCCGGCGTCCAACCCTTCGAGCGAGCGAACCCACTCGGACGTCAGTTTCAAGCCCGTGGCGAGATCGGTTTTCGCAGTCCAGTTGAGCAATCGTTCGGCCTTGCCCGGCGCCGCGTACCAATCCGGCAGGTCCCACGATCTGCCGGCCATCGACCCGAATATCGGCTCCGCACGGATTGCGAACACATCGCCCGCGACCTTTGCAACCTCACGGATTGTCGTGGCCCGACCGGTGCCGATGTTAAACGCTTGGCCGTAAATGTCAGGCGTCAGCCGCGCAGCCGCATGGACGAACGCATCACAAACATCGTCGATATAGACGAAGTCCCGCGATGTATTCGGGTCGACCAAGGGCGGGAACGCGCCTTTCAAACCTTTGGCGACCAGATTCGGAATCAAACGAGACAAGTCCTCGAGGGGACCGTACACGGAATAGAGTCGAAGGTTCAGCACGGGAAGGCGGCGAATATTCCCGACATAGGATATGTAATTACTCGCCGCCGCCTTCGAAACGGAATAGTGGCTATTCGGTTGAAGGGACGCCTCCTCCAACGGGCCAGCGCTATTGGTTCCGTATTCCGACGAACTTCCCGCGTGAACAAACGCGGTAAAACCTGTGTCAGCCAGCAATTCCATCAACTGGACTAGGGCGGTGAAGTTGGTTCGATAGATCAACTCCTGATCCGTCTCGAACGAATAGGCGCCATAGGCGATGCAATCGAAGATGGTGCTGGGGCGAACGTTGGCCACCAGGTTGCGCGTGGCCGCGAGATCGATGAGGTCGGCCTCCAAAATGTGACGACGGTCAATTCCGTCGAGACGCCAAGCGGGAAGCGTGCGAACGACGCCGAACACGTCCTCACGGTATTTGAGCAGCCGGCGCAAAAGGTTGGCTCCGACGAAGCCGCCAGCCCCAAGCACCGAGATTGGCCCGCGCAAAGCGCGTACCCAGTCGCCGGGTTCCAACATGGTCAGCTCGCCAGTGAGTTTGCTGCGAGCGCGATTCCCTCGGCGTCGAGATGGCTGCGTCGCCTCAGGAAGGCTTGCGAGCCGTAGGTCGATCCCGGATGGCCTTGGGCGTGGAGATGGCGAAAGCGATCCAGGCCTATTCCGGCTTCGATCGCCCAATGGCACATCGCCTGCCCGACGCCACCATGCGCGACGTGTTCTTCAACGACGGCAAGTCGCCCGGTCCGCCTCAGCGCATCAGTCAACTCCGATGGCGGCGCGTTGGCCTTAATCGGCAATTCGCTCACGACCCATAGAGCTGGCCGGTTGGCCTTGTCGAGTTGCCGCAAGACGTCCCAGGATGAACCCGCGAGAGGACCAACGGCGATCATCACGCCCGCGTCGCCATCGAGCAGGCGACGCCAGGGAGCGTATGGCGGAACAACCTCGTCTTTGGGTCTTTCACCGCGCCCAAGTCGAACATAGGCAGGGCCAGGCAAATCGCCGGCGCGCTCGAGGGTTTGGTCGATATCTTCCGTGAAGGCCGGAACGAATGCCGTCATGTTCGGCAAGGTCAGCAGAATGCCGTAGTCCTCGAGCGCGTGATGAGTCGGGCCCATTACGCCATACGCATAGCCGCCGCCATTCGCCAGAAGCTTCACCGCCAGGCCGTGAAGGCACACATCGTTACGGATCTGCTCGAACGCGCGAGCATAACAGAATGGCGCGATCGTGTAGGTCCAAGCCTCCAATCCCTCGTAGCTGAGAGCGGCCGCGACGGAGATCATATTCTGTTCGGCTACCCCGCAATTGATGAAGCGCGGTCCCATTGCATCGCGCAGCGGCTCCAAGGCCATGAACCCAAGATCGCCGGTCAGAAAGACCATCCGCTCGTTTCCCGAGCGGGCGACAAGCCGGCGACACAGTTCGTCTCTCATCGATCTGTCTCGAGCTGCGCCATCGCGTCGGCATATTGCTCGGCCATCAAGGGTGGGCGGCGGCTTTCTTTATCCAGCTGCGCCATCGCGCCGGCATATTGCTCGGCCGTCAAAGGCAGGTAGTGGCTTTCCATGGCGCCGGCGAAATGGGGAATGCCGCGTCCCTTGATGGTGTTGAGGATAACGAGGAGAGGGCGGTGTCGGTCCGGGGCAAGAGCTGCGCGGACGCTCCCGAGATCGTGCCCGTCACACTTGCGGATCTCAAAATCGAGACCGCTCAAGCGTTCATGCAGGGGGTTCATCGATGCGACCGTGTCTGTTGAGCCGAAGCCTTGCAGGCGGTTGTGGTCGACCAGGATCGTCAGATTGTTGAAACGATGGTGGGCCGAAAAAATCGCGGCCTCAAGAGTTGAGCCTTCCTGCCATTCGCCGTCGGAGGTGAGGCAGAATACGCGTCGACTGGCCCCTTGCAGCTTTGCAGCAAGAGCCAAGCCGGCCGCGAGCGAGAGACCGTGCCCGAGACTGCCGGTCGCGAAGCGGATGTCCGGGATCCCTCTCGCCGGCGGATGTCCTGCGAGGAGTGTATCGTCCTGGTGGAACCGGTCGAGATCACTGTCGGTTAACCGACCCAGGCTCCACAAGGTGACATAGAGCGCGCCTGCAGAATGCCCCTTCGACAAGATGAATCTGTCATCTGTCCCCAGGTGCTCGTGGTGGACCAGCATCATCGCGTCCAAACACGAGAGATTACCGCCGAGATGCCCCACCTTGGCGCGATAGTGCATATCGATCAGGCGACGGCGCGCTTTGTTGAGCGCGACTACGGATAGCGGCATAATACACGCCGCTCCTCCGGCGACCTGAACACGTGGCATTGGACGCCTAGCACGCGAGGTTTTGGATGTCATCAGCCCCTAAGATGCTCACAATTCAGGGAACGCGGCAATCCCATTTGCCAGGCAGAAGCGAGCGTGACAAAGGATGCGATCTCGATCGCGCCCTCGGCGAAACGTTCACCGCGGAGCGAAAGGCGCGGCGGGTTTTCTGACGTCGAGCAGTGGGGCGGGCGAGGTTGCCCAACGAAAAGCGATCGAATGACTTTTTTGCGCTACCTCGCGGTCGGCGGACTCAACACGGCGTTCGGCTATTTTTGTTATGCGGCTTTCGTGCTTGGCGGCGCGCCGATTTGGCTGGCGGTTGGCAGTTCGACGGTGCTGGCGATTCTGTTCAACTTTTTCAGCTACGGCGGCCTGGTGTTTGGCGATACATCCCATCGGCTGCTGCCTCGTTTCCTCGTCTTTTACGCCTTCCTTGGCGGTCTGAATTTCCTCTTGCTGCGCGCCCTGATATGGGCAGGCCTGGGGCCACTATGGGCGCAGGCGCTCCTCCTGCCCGTGCTCGCGGGGGTTGGCTTTGTCGGGATGCGCCGTTTTGTCTTTGGTAGGGGGCCGACAGGCTCGCTCCGACATCTAAAGGCTGGCAGTGGCGAAACTTAATCTCCAGGACGAGCGTGGATTCAACCAGATATTCGCATCTGTTGGCTCCACGCCGCTACGAGCGACCCGGCGCAATGACTGGTTCGTCGAGATGGCCGAGAACGTTGGAGCGCGACGGATTCTCGAACTCGGCTGCGGTTCCGGCGACGCGGCGGCGCATATGGCTGTCAAGACGAGACTCGAGGTGGTCGCCGTCGATATCAGCGACAAATTTTTGGCTCACGCAAGAAAGACCTATTCGCTTCCAAACCTCAGCTTCGAAAAACTGGATCTCCTGGCAGACGACCTGGGGCGTTTCGGCCGGTTCGATCTGGTGTTCGGCAACGGCATCCTGCACCATCTGGTCCTGCGTCTCGACGATGTGTTGCGCGCCTTGCATTCTCTCAGCAACGCCGGCGGCGGCCTCGCTTTCATAGAGCCCAATTTCCTCAATCCCTATTGCGCGTTCATCTTCGGGACACGCGTCGGTCGACGGTTCGCCAAGCTCGAACCGGACGAAATGGCGTTCACCCCCGGCCAGTTACGTCGGGCGCTTCCGCTGGCGGGTTGGCGGGACGTGACTGTGACGACCAAAGACTTTCTGTTGCCGGGTCTGCCGAAAGCCGCCGCGCGACCGATCCTCGCGATCGAACCCGCGCTCGAAGCCACCGCGGCGACCCGCTGGCTCGCGCAGTCTCATTTCGTCTCGGCAAGGGCCTGAATCGCGCCCGGTCTGACGGAAAGGTGATCCGCCATTCCTTCGGCCGGCCACTTTGCGCCACGCGCCCGTTGACGTGACGGCTCACCGAGTTAAACGACGCAGACCTCCCTAAACTGGCTGACGCTCGGGCGGCTAATCGAGGAAAGGACGCGTTTGTGATTGAGCAAAAGGCCGCGCTTCTGGCGGTGTATGGTGTCCTGTTGGTTGTCGCCTGCATTCTGCCTTTCTCGCTGCAGCTGCGGGCCTACAAATATCCTTCGGCGTGGACAATCGACCGAGTTTACGGCGCGGCGCTGGCCGTCGTCGGACTTGCGCTGCTTGCGGCGCGCCCGTGGCCCGGGCTCACAAGTCCGCTGGTCCTCTCCATTGCGTTCGCAGCGCCGCTCGTCTTTTCGGGCGCGGGATTTGCCATCGGCGGACTCCTGGCCCTGCCTTTGGTTGCCGCGGCGACGTGGTGGGACGCAAGCTTGCGGCTGGATGCGGCCCGAGCCGCGATCTTCCTCGTTGTGGGCATATTGGCTGTGGCGCTTCCGCGCCTGCTGCCCAGGGCTAAGGGCGCGCCCCCTTCGCCATCCCTTCTCGCAATATTCGTTTTGGGGGTTGCAGCGGTTTCGCTCACCGGCTTCATGGGGTCTCCCCAAGGCTTTGGAACCGTATGGCATCATTGGTCGGTCTACGTCGGCTCGTCTCAGGCCCTTTTGGGCGGGGCGATCCCGTTCCAAGACTACGCCGTGCAATATGGAATGGGCCCGACGCTGGTGATTGCCGCCCTTTGCGGCCAAGAGTGCTGGTCGGGGACCTACATCGTCGCGGCCGCGACCAATCTGCTCTACCTCCTGGCGATGGCCGGTTCCGTTGTCCTGCTGACCCGCAGACTCCCGATCGGTCTGGCGCTGGTCCCGCTTGCCGCAATGGCCTGCGCTATCCTGATGTGGACCGGTTATCCGCCGGACTTCAAGGGACCGATCGCAACCCCCTCGGTCGACGGGCTACGCTTTTTCCCGCTAGCCACCCTCCTGTGTTTCATCATTGCGGCCGAGGAACGCGGCTTCCGATTGGACGCCGCGGGCCACGCGCTGTGGCTCCTGGGTATCGTGTGGTCGCCCGAGGCGGCCTTCTACGCCACAATCGTCTGGTGGCCATACCTTGCGCTGAGGCGCGCTCAAGACACTGGCGCCACGAGTGTGACCGGCGTGACGATCGAGGTCCTGCGCGGAGCTGGCGTGGCGCTCGCCGCAACTGTGGCGGCTTTTGCCGCTTTGGCGACGCTATTCTGGGTCGTCTATCACCAATGGCCTTCAATTGAGGGCTTTACGGCCTACGTCCGCAATCCCCCTGGAATTCTCCCGGTCAATCCGACGGGTCCAATCTGGCTTGCGCTCGCCGCTGCCGGGGTCGTGGCTGTCGCCCAGTTGCGGGCCGACGCGCGCGGGATTCGCGTGGGCTTCGTCTCGCTGATGGGTCTATTCGCCGCGGGCTCCTATTATCTCGGGCGCAGCCACGATAACAATGTGCTGAATCTCCTGCCCTTCGTCGTGCTGGCGCTGACGGCGGCGCTAGGAATCGGTTTGAAGGATGTCGCCTCCGGATTCGTTCAGGTCACCCTCGCGAGCCTGGTGGCGCTTCTGGCGACATTCGGCTTTGAATCCTGGAACGCAGCGGCCCAGAGAGGCGAAGCCTGGAATATCGGGCCGAGCCTTTTCATCAGCGACATACGCTTGGTCACCGCGGAGTCTTCCGCGCTTGTGGACCAGAGCCTCGCGGATCCCCCGAAGACGCCTGCGCCTGCGCCGACAGCGGACGCAGCCGCCGCGCTGGAATGGTTGCGCGCGCGAGGGGAGGGGTCGCCGGTGTGGGTGTCCCCGTCAATGTTTCTGCCTTACGGACCTCCGGGGCCGGCCTGGACCGGAATGAACGACGTCGGCGCCTTCGCCCTTCTCCCGCACGACGAGGTCGAGACCTTCATACGCAACGGCGCACAGCACCTGCACCGGCCCGGTTGGATCCTGGTCGACCGCACGCAGACGACGCCTTGGCCAGCGCTCTTCTTCACCAATTATTCGATCACTGAGCAGCGCGATTTTGGCGGTTACACGGCCTACCGACTCGCTCCAAAGTAAAAAGGGCTGCCGTCGTCGCGCTCTTCGCCGCGGCGATTGCCCCGCTGGCGCCGGGCATAGTCGGGGGCCTCCGGCGACGATGCCGACCTCCTCCCACGCATTGCCGGTAGGCGACGCGCGCACCACAATGCACCCATGGGTTTCCAAGCCGGGGACACCAAAATCCAAGCCGGAGA